>NZ_JBCEBN010000007.1:0-225454 GCF_049472575.1 Frondihabitans sp. 4ASC-45
GGAAGGGCACCTGGTGCAACCCCGACGGCGCAGGGCTCGGCCAACAGCCGCACGCCACCGACGGCACCACCGGGCTCGACGCACTGCTCTGGGTCAAGACCCCCGGCATCAGCGACGGCAACTGCAACGGCGGGCCCGACGCCGGCGTGTGGTTCGCCTCGTACGCCGAGCGTCTCGTCCGCAACGCGGCCGGGAGCTGAGCGCCCTCGACCGAAGCCGGAGCGGCGAACCGCAGGATCCTGCGCTCCGTGCTCCGGTCGGCGTTCGACCGCACCGAAAAGTGCTCGCGCCGCTGCCGCTCGGTGCCCTAGTGTGACCGGCGGGGGACGCGCTGGCGCTCCCCCTGCTTGCACGAGGGGACGATCATGGGTCGAACGACGACAATCCGCACACCGATGCGGGGCCGACTGCTCGGCGCCGCCGCCGTCGCCTGCGTGCTGGCCCTGGCGGGCACCGCGTTCGCCACTCCGGCGCATGCCGCCGCGGGTGCGCCCGTGGCCGAAGGCTCCGACTGGACGGTCACCAAGACGGCGGGCGGCTACGAGGTCAAGCTCGACGTCGACTCGCCGGTGCCCCTGCGCGGTGCCGCCCCCGTGCTGAAGGTCGACGGTCAGACGGTCGGCATCGCCGCCGAGAGCCTCGACCGGCGTCAGCTGACCGTGACCACCACCGATCCCGCCGCCGCGAGCGCGCAGTCGGTCGAGCTCGGCTGGTCGAGCGACTCCGACGCGTCTTCCGCCGGTGCCGCGGCTGCCGACGCAACTCCCCTCGTCACCCCCGACAACAAGCCGACACCGCTCTCGACCGACCCGGCGGCCACCGGGCAGTACACCGTCGCGCGCGCCGACTACGACCTCGGCGACGAGGCCGTCACCCTCCGCGGATTCGGCGGTCGCAAGGGCGAGATGCGCGCGGCGGTCTTCGTGCCGACGGATGCCCCCGGCAAGCGCCCGGTCGTCGTCTTCCTGCACGGTCGCCACGAAGCCTGCGTCGGGGGTCTCCCCAGCGAGCAGGCGTGGCCGTGCACGCGCCACCAGACCGACATTCCGAGCTACCTCGGCTACAACTCGGCGGCCAACGCGCTGGCGAGCAACGGCTACGTGGTCGTCTCGATCTCGGCGAATGCCATCAACGCCCTCGACGGCTCACTCGCCGACGACGGCGGAGCGGTCGCCCGTGGCCAGCTCGTGCTCGACCACCTCGACCTCCTCAAGCGCGCCGACGCCGGCACGGCCCCCGGCCTGTCGCCCCTGCTCGCCGGAAAGCTCGACCTGAACGACGTCGGCCTCATGGGGCACTCGCGCGGGGGCGACGGCGTTGTCCGCGCTGCACTGCTCAACCAGCAGCGCGCCACCCCGTTCGGAATCAAGGCCGTCCTCCCCCTCGCCCCGACCGACTTCGGGCGGATGACCCTTCCCGCAACGAACATGGCCGTCGTGCTCCCCTACTGCGACGGCGACGTCTCCGATCTCCAGGGCCAGCACTTCTACGACGACTCCCGGACGGCCTTCGGCGACGACGTGCTGCGCTCCTCGGTGCTGGTCATGGGCGCCGACCACAACTTCTTCAACTCGATCTGGACGCCCAGCAAGTACAAGCTGGCGTCGTCCGACGACTGGTACGACGACGAAGACGCGGTCTGCGGGGCGAAGTCGGCGACGACCACGCGCCTGTCGGCGGATCGCCAGTCGGCGGTCGGCACCACCCTGATCAGCGGATTCTTCCGCCTCACGCTCGGCGGCGACCAGCAGTTCCTGCCGATGTTCGACGGAAGCAACCACCAGCCGGCGAGCATCGGCGACGCCGACCTGCGAGTGTCGGCCTCGCTCCCGGGTGCCACCCGGCGCGATCTCGCCCTGTTCACCACGAAGGATCCTTCGGTGACGGCTTCTGGTGACATCACCGCCGTGACCTGCGCGAGTGCGGTGGGGTACGGCGCAGCGCCGGCCCTGCCCGCCTGCGTCGACGGCAACGTGACGACGGTGCCCGACTTCACCGAGGCCTACCTAGCACCGTCGGTGCCGTCGACCCCGTCGCTGCACGTCGTCCCGAAGGCGAAGAAGACCGGCGGTGAGGTGCACGTGCCCGTCGCCGCGGCCGCTCGCGACTTCTCGGGCTTCTCGACACTCTCGCTGCGACTCACTCCCGACGACAAGGCGACCGCGGCCGCCGACGTGTCGATCAGCCTGCACGACGCCGCCGGAAAGGTGTCGAGCAGGCGCCTCTCCGACTTCAGCGACGCCGGACAGGTGCTGCCGGGGAGCTCCGGCGCACCGCGCAAGACCCTGCTGCAGCAGGCGCGGATCCCCCTCTCGGCCTTCGCGACCGCTGGTACGGGTGCCGGTACGGGTGCCGGTACGGGTGCTGGCGCCGGCGCCGTCGATCTCACCGCCGTGACCGAGGTCACCATCGACGTGCCCGCCAAGAACGGCGGGATCCTTCTCAGCGACCTGTCGCTGTTGCCCACCCCGACCCTCGGCACTCCGGGCGGTGCCACGCGAGTCGCAGCCAGCCTGGCGAACCGCACCATCGACGAAGGCAACGGGCGCGCCAGCGCCAAAGCCGCGATCGTCCTGTCGAAGCCGGCTGTCTCGGCCGGGGCCGTCTACTTCGACCTCGACTACGCCTACGACGACCGGGTCGGCGCGGTGATGCAGAAGGTCACGTTCCAGCCCGGGCAGACCTGCAAGGCCGTCAGCATCCCCCTGCTGGGCGACAAGAAGGCGTCCAATCAGCCCCTCACCGGCTACGGCATGACCCTCAGCAACACGCAGGGTGGCGTGATCATCGGCGACTCGATCGGCCAGCTGACCGTCCGCGAAGACGACGGGGTGATCACCGACAAGGGTCGCCCGGTCGCGTCGGCCCCGGCCGTCGGCAAAGCCGGCGACCCCTGCGCGGAGGCCCAGGCCCCGGCGACGACGATCAGCGCGAGCCCGGCGACGGTCACGCCCGGCAAAGCGATGGCACTCAGCGCAGCCGGGTTCCGGGTGGGTGAGCGAGTGAAGGCGACGCTCGACGGACGCGTCGTCCTGCAGACGATCACGGCCAGCTCGAAGGGCACGATCCGCTTTCCGGTGACGAAGACGGCCAGCCTCAAGGCGGGCAAGCACCTGCTGACGGCGACCGGATACGGGTCGGCGCACCGGGCGGCGGGGTCTTTCACCGTGGCGGCGAAGAAGTAGGCGGGGCCGGGGCCGCACTCCGACCTAGAGCGGCGGCCGCTCCCGCTCCTGCGCCACGACGGCCTCGCGGTCGGCGAGACCCCGCAGCCCGGCCAACGGCTGAGCCATGCGGTGGTTCGTCGCCAACCGCGCCTGGTTCCGGTCGAGGAACGCCCAATACCCGGCCGTGAATGGGCACGCATCCTCGCCCAGCCGCTTCTTCGGCGAGAATCGGCAGCCGCCGCAGTAGTCCGTCATCCGGTTGATGTACGCGCCACCCGAGGCATACGGCTTCGTCGCGACGATGCCGCCGTCGGCGTGCTGCGACATGCCCACGACGTTGGCCGGCATCACCCAGGGCGTGCCGTCGACGAACATGTCGACGAACCAGTCGTTGAGCGCCTTCGGGTCGTAGCCGCGCTGCAGGGCCCAGTTGCCGAGCACCATCAGCCGCTGGATGTGATGGGCCCAGCCGTGCTCGCGAACCCCGTCGATGGCGTCATGCAGGCAGTTCGCCTCGATCGCGTCCGGGGTGAGCGTGGTGAACGCCTCCGGCAGCGGCTCGTGCGCCTCCAGCGCGTTGTTGCCGGCGGTGTAGCCCTCGCCGAGATACCAGTAGAGGTGCCACACGTAGTCGCGCCAGCCCGCGACCTGCCGCACGAACCCCTCGACGCTCGCGAGCGGGGCATTGCCGTTCGCGTGCTCGGCTGCGACCCGCTCGACGACGGCTCGCGGATCGAGCAACCCCAGGTTGAGCGGCGCGCTCAGCAGCGAGTGCGCCATCGTCCAGTCGCCGGTCAGCGTGGCGTCTTCGAACGGCCCGAAGTCGCCGAGCCTCGACTCGACGAAGTCATCGAGCGCGAGGGTCGCCTCCGCCTCGGTGACCGCGAACCGGCGCGGCCCGTCGGCCCCGACCAGCGTCACGCTCCCCTCGGCCTGCCAGCGGTCGAGGTCTCTTCGCACCTCGTCGTCGATGTCGTCTTCGGTCGGCCACCACGGATCGGGCAGACCCAGCGTGACGGCGTTCTTCGGCGGAGCGGCCCGGTTGTCGTGGTCGTAGTTCCACTGCCCGCCGACGGGCTGGTCGCCCTCCATCAGCAGCCCGGTGCGCTCCCGCACGGTTCGATAGAAATCTTCCAGCAGGATCCTGGAGCCCGGCTTACGTGCATCCGCCCACTCCCGGAAGACGCTCTCGTCGGTGACGAAGCCGCGGGAGACCAGGATCCTGCACCCCACGTTCCGCACGAAGCGCCTCGCCGCGTACGAGGTCGGGTCGATCACCTCGAGGTCGGCGTTGTCGAAGCCCGCCTCGACGCGCGCGGCCAACGCCTCGTCGTAGCTGTCGACGCGGTGGTACTCGCAGCGATCGCCGAGCTCGCGGGCGCGGTGCCGCATCGCGGAGAGCAGCAGGTGCGCCTTGGCCCGGTGGATCGGACGGCCCGAGATCAGCGACTTCGCTTCGATCAGAAGGATCCGGCCGCCGTCGTCGAATAGCGAGCCGAGTTGGCCTGTGAAGAGCCAGCGGGTGGGGGCCTCCGGAGGCGCGTCGTGCTCGGGCATGCGGTGGACAGTACCCGCCCGCCGTCATCTCGTACCGGCTCTAGGCTTGGCGGGTGATCGTCGCCGCTATCGTCCTCTTCGTCGCCGCCCTCCTGATCGTCGGCGTGACCGTTGCCGCCACCGGCGGGCTCCTCCCGATCAACAGCATCGCCGGCATCCGCTACCGCTACTTCATGTCGTCCGAGAGCGCCTGGCAGGCCGGGCACCACGCCGCGCTGCTGCCGGTCACGATCGGCGGCGTCATCATGGCCGCGGGCGGCGTCGTGCTGTTGCTGCGGCCCGCGACGCCCGAGCTCTTCGTCGTCGCGGTGATCGTGCTCTTCCTGGTGTTCGCGGCGTGGGGTGTGATCCGCGGCAACCGTGCGGCGCTCGACACGGTCGCCGCCCAGCATGTCGATGAGGTGTGAGACCTCGAATTCGACGGCTTTCAGGCCGCCGCGACCGTCGATTCTGAGGTTTTGCGCGGCTTGACAAGAATGACTAGTCACGCGAGAGTAGTCGCGTGTCTTCCATCCGCCTGTTCATCCTCGACGCGTTCGCGCGCTACGGCGAGATGCACGGGCACCAACTGCGCCTGCAGGCCGAGCAGGAGCGCATCGCCCTGTGGACCGACATCAGCGTCGGGGCACTCTACGGCGCCCTCAAGCGGCTGGCGGCCGACGAGCTGCTGACCGAGGTGCGGACCGAGCGCGAAGGCAACTTCCCTGAGCGCCAGGTCTACGCCATCACCGACCGGGGCCGTGACGTCCTCGCCACGTTGCACCGGTCGACCCTTCTCGAGGTCTCTCCAAAGCCCGACCCGTTCGACCTGGCACTCGCCCGGCTCGACCGTGAGCGCCTCGACGAACTGCCGCGTACCATCCAGGAGCGCGTCGACGCGTACGAGCGCCTGCTCGACGAGACCGTCGCGAACAACGAGCGGGCCCGGCAGTGGCTCACGGTCGGCGAGGAGTTCGTGATCGCCCACGGTGAGCACCGGCTCCGCTCGGAGATCGACTGGCTCCACAAACTGCAGAAGCATCTTCCAGCAATCGTCGACGACGAACGCGCGCGGGTCGAGCCCGACCGCGCCACCTCTTAACCCCTCCCCACACCCCGCAACCCCCGCACCAGTACCGGCCGCTCAGGCCCCTACCGGACTGCGGCACGAAAGGCCCGATCATGACCACCGCGACCGCAGCGGCCTCCAAGCCCAGCGCACCGCCCATTTCGAAGACGGCGTGGCGATCCCTCGTCGTCCTCCTCATGGGCATGTTCATCGCCCTGCTCGACACGACCATCGTCAACGTCGCGCTCCCCACCATTCGCACCTCGCTCGACGCCTCGGAGTCGACGATCTCGTGGATCATCTCGGGCTACGCGCTCGCGTTCGGTCTGGCGCTGATCCCGGCCGGCCGTATCGGCGACCGCATCGGCCACAAGTGGGTGTTCTTCACCGGCATCGCCCTGTTCACCGTCGCGTCATTCGCCTGTGGAATCGCGCAGACCGACGAGCAGCTCGTCGTCTTCCGCGTGATCCAGGGGCTCGCCGGCGGCATCTACGTTCCGGCCGTGACCGCGTTCATCCAGATCCTCTTTCCGCCGCAGTCCCGCGGCAAAGCCTTCGCGATCATGGGCAGTGTCATCGGCGTCTCGTCGGCGCTCGGCCCCATCGTCGGAGGTCTACTAATCCAGGCGTTCGGCGACACCGATGGCTGGCGGACCGTCTTCTACGTCAACCTGCCCATCGGCGCAGCGACCCTGATCTTCGCGGCAATCTGGCTGCCGAAACGCGACAAGAGCGCCCCGCGCCCTCCGGCCGGTCTCGACTGGTTCGGCGTGATCCTCGTCTCGGCCGCCCTCGTCGCCCTCCTCGTGCCGCTCATCCAGGGCCAGGACGCCGGATGGCCGCTCTGGACCTACCTCACCCTCGCCGGCGGCGTCGTACTCCTTGCCGTGTTCGGCCTCTGGGAGGTCCGGGTCGCCCGCCGCGACGGCTCGCCTCTCGTGCCGCCGTCGCTGTTCAAGCACCCTCAGTTCACCGGCGGGCTGATCCTCGCGCTGGTCTACTTCGCGGCCTTCACAAGCATCTTCTTCACGATCTCGCTGCTCTGGCAGACCGGCCTGCAGCACTCGGCGCTCGAGTCCGGCGCCGTCACGATCCCCTTCGCGGTCGGGTCGATCCTCGGATCCTCGCAGAGCAACCGCCTGTCGCAGCGCCTCGGTCGCACCGTCCTCATCGTAGGAACGGCCCTCGTCGCGATCGGCCTCATCTGGATCTGGCTACTGCTGCTGAACGTCACCGGCACCGACCTCTCGCACTGGATGCTCCTCGCGCCGCTCGCCATCGCCGGTATCGGCAACGGGCTCTTCATCGCGCCGAACGCCCAGTTCATCGTCGCGACGGTGGACCGCAAAGACGCAGGATCCGGCTCGGCCGTGATCGCAGCCATCCAACGCATCGGCTCCGCCGTCGGCATCGCCATCATCGGCTCGGTGTTGTTCGGTGGCATCGTCACCCCGAAGCCGGGGCCCAACGCCGGTGCCGAGTTCGCGGCCGGGTTCACCACTGCGTCGGCGCACGCGATGATGGTCAGCGCGATCTTCGCCGTGGCCGCCTTCGTGCTGGTGTTCGCGCTGCCGAAGCGCGTCGGATTCGGCGGAGCGCCGGCCGGCGGGAAGCCTGGGGCCGGTCCTGGTGCAGGTGCAGGCGCCAGTGCCAGTGCCAGTGCCAGTGCCAGTGCCAGTGCCAGTGCAGTCGACAAGCCGGGAGCTGACGCGGCTGGCAACGCAGGCAGTGCTGGCGCGGCTGGCCGTGCTGACGCGCACGGCGCCCACGCGGCCGATCCCGAGCACCCGGCCGAGCCCATCCACGCCGGGCACGGGGCCCACGCCGCGGCGCCCGCGACGACGCACGGCTCGCATGCGGCCGACGTCGAGCCCGACGCCGAGCCGAAGGCATAACCCGCCCGGCGAAAGTGCACAAAACGGCCTCCGAGTCTTGCTCGGGGGCCGTTTTCTGCACTCTCGTGGCGGGTGCATAAATAGCGGGCCGCCGCACCCGTTCATGACTATGGCAAAAGCAACGTTTCTACCCGCTCAGGCGCCAGAATCGGCCGATTGTGCCAGAGTTCTGAACGGACCTAGCCAGCGATGCGGACGAAGTGGTGCGCTTGATCCCAGATGGGACGGACGGTCACGAAGCCGCCGGGCTTCGGCGCGTCGAGGATCATGCCGTTGCCCGCGTAGATGCCGTCGTGCTCTTCGTTGTCGAAGACGACCAGATCGCCGGGAACGGCCTCGCTCTGCGAGATCGTCGTGCCCATGGCGTCTTGCGTGGGCACGTAGTGCGGCAGGTCGATGCCGAACTGCGCGTAGACGAACATGATGAGGCCTGAGCAGTCGAAGGCCGAAGGATCGCCGCCGCCGTGAACGTAGGGAGTGCCGAGGTACTGCAGGGCGACCTGGAAGACCTCGGCGCGATCGAGGTGATCGTAGAGCGGCTTGGCCAGGTAGTCGGCGGCGGAGGGCCCGGTGTAGTCGGTGACCCCCAGGGCTTCGCGGGCCGAGATCGCGGTCTTCTCGTAGTCGACGACCGAGGTGGCGCCGTAGCCGTCGCGGGCTCCGACAGTGGTGGTCACGCTGCTTGAGACCGCGTACTGCTGACTACCCGAGGCGACCGAAGCGGCGCCCGTACCCGTGCCTGCGGCGAATGCCTGGCTCTGCGTGGCGTCGAGCGCCGGGATGATGCTGGTCGCGACGATGCCGCAGACGATCGTGAGCAGACCGACGCGTCGAGCGGTCGTGGCGATACTGCCGCGACGGGTGCGAGCGACTTCGGCCGGGCGCACCGCAGCGGTCTGCGAGGCGGTGCGGCGGCGGGGAGCGGCAGGAGCCGAGACGAACGTCTGCCGACGCCCGTGCACGTGCCCGGGGATGCTCGCCGCGAGCCCGCCGAACGAGCCGGTGGTCGACGAGGTCGGGGTAGAAAGCGCAGGATCCGACACGGCCGGCGACTCGACGACGGGTGCCTCGGTTACAACTCGGGTGGCCGTGGGCGCAACGACGGGCGAGGTGGGCACAGCCGCGGGGGCACCCGACGCGGCAGCACCGGAGACGAGCTCGGCCGCAGCGGCGGCCTCGCGGGCCGCTCGCGCGGCGCGGCGCGGGCTGATGACCGTGTCGAGCACCGGGGCGGATGCGCCGCCGACCTCGGACGCACCGGCAACTCGGGGAAGGTCGTTGCTCTGGGAGACGACAGGAGCCGCTCGACGACCGGAGCGGCGGGTTAGCGGCTCAACGGAGGCGAGGTCTGTCGTTGTCATCGGCATCCACCCTAGGGGGGATTTTGGGGCCGGATCAACCTCCATTCCTAGGGTCGCGGTCTTCTCGCGATATCCGGTTCAACTAGAGGTTGAGGGTCGTGCTCAGAAACTTCACGGTCGCCTCGTAGGCTTCGCGGGCCTCAGGCAGGTGCGCGTGGAACTGGTACTCGTGCGGCAGACCGAGTCGGCGCCCGTCCTGCCAAAGGAGCCGAGCGACCGGCACTCCCAGCTCGGTGAGGCGATCGGCGAACGGGATCGACTGGATCCTGGTGAGGGGATCCGCGTCGCCGCCCGACACGAACGAGGGCGGAAAGGCGGAGGTGAGAGCGGGGAGCGTCGAGAGGCCCGCCGCCTTCGGCGAGCGCGTCCATCGTCGGGTGCCCGTGTAGGCCCACAGTGCCTTGTGGAACCCCCACGCCATGATGCCCCGAAGTTCGGCCACGGCCTCGAAGTCGTAGATGCCGCAGTGCAGGATCGTCGCTGCGAGTTGCTCGGGGCGGAGGCTCGGTTCGAAGCCGATCCGTGCGGCGTAGGCGGGGTTCGTCGCGGCGGCGGCGAGCTGGCTGGCGAGCTGCGCACCGGCCGAGTCGCCAGCGAGCACGATCCGGTCGGGATCGACGCCGAGTTCGGCGGCGTTCGAAAGGAGGTGCCGGAGGGCGTCGTCGATCTGGCGGAGCGGCGTGGGGTAGTGAGCGTCGGGGCCGACCGTGTAGTCGACCGCCACCGTCGTGTAGCCCTCGAAGGCCAGGTCGCGGACGTAGGGGCGGACGTCGGCCCGCGAGCCCGAGACCCAGGCGCCGCCGTGGATCCACACGATGGTCGGGCGGGGGCGCACCTCGCCGAGAGGGCGGTAGAGGTCGTACCGGAGGTCGTCTCGGATCCTGCCGTAACGAATACCAGGCCGCTCTGTCACCGGGCCCGCAGTCGAGTACTGCTCCATCTCACGCACGCACGATCGGGTGCCGCGGTCGAACAGCCACCGGATCGCGGCCACCGCCGGGCGGGGCGTGATCAGCTCACTCGTGACGACGGCGCTTGCGGCGAGGGCGGCCAGGCCGAGGAGGGCGGTGGGGGTGCGCATCGCTCCAGTCTGACCCGTCTACACCCCTTCCTTGGGGGCTTGGCACGGACGGTGAGAATTTTTACCCTTGGACTATCCGGCCTCTGAACTTCAGACCGGAGAAACACCGGGAGTAGATGTGATCACCACCCAGAGCGCAGCCGAGGCTCCCGACGAGACGAGCGTGCACCACCTGTTGGGCGCGTTCCAGCGGTTTCAGGGTCAGAACGAGCGCATGACCTCGCAGCTGATCCTCGAGCACGGGGTCGGCGCCGTCGAGCTTCGAGCCCTGCTGACTCTGCGCGTTCACGGCGAGATGACTCTGACCCGGCTCGGGCAGCTCCTCTGTCAGATCCCCAGCACGATCACGTTCCTCGCCGACCGCCTCGAGAAGGCCGGCTACCTCGCGCGACGACCGAACCCCACTGATCGGCGCAGCCTGCTCGTCTCGCTGACGTCGGACGGCGGAGAAGTCGTCGCCGACATCTGGGAGCGCTACCGCGTGCTGTTCAGCACCGTGGTCGATCGCGATGACGTCGGCCGGCTGACGCGGGTGTTCGACGACCTGAGCGCAGCCATACCGGTCGAGGCGACGCGATGACCGTCCTGCCGACCGGCGCGGCCCCCATACACACAGAGTCGACCGTCCTGCCGCGCGTCGCGCCCCGCCAGCCCCGCGTCCGCCTCGACGCCTTCCCCCGCAAAGCCTCGAACCGCTGGCTGCTGCGACTCGCGCTGGCCGCGCCCTTCGTCATCATCGCGCTGATCGAGCATTTCTCCAGCGGACTCACGTCGGGCACGACCGTCAACCAGGATCTCCTGGCCCGGGTCGAGCAGATCGACTGGACCCGCGCCGACGTGTCGTGGGTCGGCAGCCTCTACCCGCCGATCGGCACGGTATTGGCCTCGCTCATCCCCGGCGGAACGCTCGGTCTCGGTATCGCCGGCGCCGTCGTGGCAGGGCCGTTCCTGCAGCAGATGATCGAGGTGATGCACCAGCGCCGGTTCCCGCGGATCAAGGCGACCGCGTTCTTCATCGCCCTCGCGGTCAATCCCCTCTTCGCCTACACGGTCACAACGAACTTCGAGGCTTTCCTCGGTATCGCGTTCTTCGGGGTGGGCGCGATCAACATGTTCCGCTTCATCGTGAACCGCAACACCCAGGCGGGCTTCCGGGCCGGGCTCCTCTTCATGGTGAGCGCCCTGAGCAGCACCAGCGGTCTCGTCTACATCGCCGTCGCCGGTGTCACCGCGCCCCTGCTGACGCTCGCACGGAGAGGTCAGCGCGGAGCGCGTGCCTCGAACATCCTCGTGATCCTCTTCCCCACCCTGTCGACCTTCGTGACGGTGTTCTTCCTCCAGCTGGTGTTCCTTCACCGGCCCTTCGCCGTGCTGACGACCCAGTTCACCTACGACCCGACTCGCTGGGCGCTCTTCCCGCAACTCGTCACAACCCTGAACGGCTTTCTGATCCTCGCTCCGATGCTGTCCGGCTGGGCCCTGGCGCTGCTCGTCCGACGGCCCGGCGCGATCCTCATCTCGACGTTCCTCTTCGTCGCGCTGATCTTCGGCTACGTGTTCGACCTCATCCCGCTGAACGCGGCCGGCAACACGTTCCTGATCATGACCATGATGGGCATTGCGATCCTGCCCGCCGCCACCACGAGGCGGGCAACCACCCTGATCACCATCGTCGCGGGGGCGCAGATCATCATCGCCTGGGCGGCCGCCTACAACCGTCCGGTCGTGCTCGACTGGATGGGCTCCCTCACGCACGCGCTCGGATGGAACTGACATGGACGCCACGACGACCTCGACCCCTCTGGTCTCCGAGCCGGGCGCCGGTCGGCACCGCGCCGGCCGCCCCCTGTCGCTCGATCCGGCCTGGGCGCACTCGATCGACCTCGACCTGGTTCGACGAGGATCCGGGCAGCGCTACATCACCGAAGACTGGCTGCCCCTGCGCCGGCTTGCCGACGGCACCCTCCTGATCGCCTCCACCGAGAGGTTCAACGACGCCGCCCTCGCCGACGCCCTCAGCGAGGAGTTCGACGAGCCGGTCGTCTTCACGCGCGTGGGGCCGTGGGAGCTCAAGAGCATCGCCCTCAAGGTCTTCGGCGACAAGGTCGCCGATGACGCCGCGAACGCATTGTTCCTCCGCAACCCCGAGCTCTCGGGCCGGATCGTGTTCTCGAGAAGCCAGAAGATCTCGGGCCTCGTCATCGGCATCGCGCTGGTCGTGCTGGCCCTACTGTGGCCGCGCGAGACGGCCATCGGCGTGCTCGCGACGGTGAGCCTGGTATTCCTCGCCGGCACCGCGTTCAAATTCTTCGTGTCTCTGCAGGGCGCGCGGTTCGACGTCGTGGAGCGCATCACCGACACCGAGGTCGCCGAGCTCTCGGACGACGACCTGCCGGTCTACACGGTCTTGGTGCCGGTGTTCCACGAGGCGAACATCGTCGCGCAGCTGATCGACAACCTCGGCGGACTCGACTATCCGGTGCACAAGCTCGAGGTACTGATCCTGATCGAGGAGGAAGACCTCGAGACGCGCCAGGCCATCGAGAAGGCCGAGCCGCCAGCGCACTTCCACATCGTCACCGTGCCGAAGGGGCACCCGCAGACGAAGCCCCGCGCCTGCAACGTGGGCCTCTTCCTCGCCTCGGGCAGCTACCTCGTGATCTACGACGCCGAAGACACCCCCGATCCCGATCAGCTCAAGAAGGCCCTGATCGCGTTCGACCGTGGCGGCGACGACACCGTGTGCGTGCAGGCGGCGCTCAACTACTTCAACGCCACCGAGAACGCCCTCACCCGCATGTTCACGCTCGAGTACTCGTACTGGTTCGACTACATGCTCGCGGGCCTCGACCGCTCGAACCTCCCGATCCCCCTCGGCGGCACGTCGAACCACTTCCGCACCGAGGCGCTCATCGAACTCGGCGGCTGGGATCCCTACAACGTGACCGAAGACGCCGACCTCGGCATCCGTGCATCCGCCATCGGCTACCGCGTCGGCGTGATCAACTCCACGACGATGGAGGAGGCGAACACCTCCATTCCGAACTTCATCCGCCAGCGATCGAGGTGGATCAAGGGCTACATGCAGACCACGCTCGTGCACGCGAGGCGACCCGTCGCTCTCATCCGCGAGGTCGGCATCGTCCGGTTCCTCGCCTTCGCCCTCCTGATCGGAGGAACCCCGGCGACCTTCCTCGGAGTGATCCCGTTCTATCTGCTGACCGCGGCCTCGCTGGCGATCCCGAGCACGGTCATCTCGTCGGTGTTCCCGGTCTGGGTGCTCTGGATCTGCCTGTTCAACTTCCTCATCGGCAACGGGATCATGGTGTACCTGTCGATGATGGGGCCCTTCAAACGCGGAACGTTCAACCTGATCCTGTGGTCACTTTTGAACCCGGTGTACTGGATCCTGCACTCGCTCGCCGCGTACAAGGGGCTCTGGCAGCTGTTGACCCGCCCGCACTACTGGGAGAAGACCGAGCACGGTCTGACGCAGCAGACGTCGTAGCGTTCGTCTCGTCGGGAACTCAGGATCCGCGTCAGCGCCCTTGACGCTTCTTGAAAGGCTTGGGTTCGCCCTTGAGCACCTTGCCGCGTCCGACACCCTTCGATGCCTTCGCTTTGCCGCCTGCCGGCTTCGGCTCGGGCGGAGGCGGGGTCGAGGGCTTGGCGAGCTCCGCGTAGGCGTCGGCGAGCGCCGCCTGACCGGCCCGCGTCAGTCGCGGTTCGGGGTCGGTGCGGTCGAAGAGCGTCTTGCCGTATTCGGCCTCGATGGCGGCGAGCGACGAGTTGAGTTTCTGGCGCGAGATGTCGAGCCGCTGAGCCGCTCGGGGAAAGTGCAGCTCCTCGGCCGCGACGACGAAATGGCGCAGCTGGCTGATCTTCACCTGCACAACTTACCGTCGGTGCGGCAGGATCGACGCATGGACGACCAGGCGGCTTACGACCTCTGCGCCAATCTGCCGTCGGCGGAGCTGACGCACCCGTTCGGTTTCGAGACGGCGGTCTACAAGGTGCGCGGCAAGGTGTTCGCCCTGTTGCCACTCGTGGGCGATCGCGGGTCGATCACGCTGAAGGTCGATCCGGAGGACGCCCTCGTGCTGGTGCGCGACCACGACGAGATCACGCCGGGCTACCACATGAACAAGCGGCACTGGATCACGGTCGACCTCGACGGCGCCCTGGCCGACGACCTCGTGGCGGATCTGATCGCCGAGTCGTACCGGCTCGTGGTGCAGACGTTGCCTCGGGTGCGGCAGCCGGTGGCGTGATGCGTCTGGGCCGGTCGCATCCGCCGGATCCTGAGGAAGCGACGCAGGCCGCAGGCCGGGACTGCGCTCAGCCCAGAGCTCTACGGAGTTGCGCTCTACGGAGTTGCGCTCTACGGAGTCGCGCTCGACGACGGGCTCGGCGACACAGTCGGCACCGGAGCGTTGTCGCTCGCATGAATCGTGCTGACGAAGATGATCACGACGACCGCGACGGTCGCGACGGCACCGAGCACGATGAAGAGGAGTCGACGACGCATCGTGCGCTCCTCCTCGAGAAGGCGCTCTTCTTCGCGACGCTGCGCTGCTCGCTGTGCTTTCGATGCCACGCGTCGACGCTAGCGGATCGGAACCGGCCACGGGGGATCCTGAGCGCTGTAGCAGCGCGACCCCGGCTCGATCCGCGTCATTGCCCGGAACGGCGGTGAAACATCCCCGTCACACGATGTTGACAGAATCAACATCATGGCGATCATCCTCGGAGACAACCAGTACGGAAAAGCGGAGTCGCGCGTCGTGCGCATCGTCCGCGACACTGCTCGGCACGAGATCCACGACCTCAATGTGACGACGGCTCTGCGGGGTCCGTTCGCCGAGGCGTACCTCTCGGGCGACCAGTCGAACGTGCTGCCCACCGACACTCAGAAGAACACGGCGTACGCGTTCGCGAAGACGAAGGGTGTCGAGGCGATCGAGCAGTACGGTCTCGAACTCGCACGCCACTTCGTGAACGAGACCGACCCCGTCGAGGGCGCTCGCATCGAGATCGAGGAGTTCGCCTGGGAGCGAGCGCTCGTCGACGGCACCGAGCACGACCACACCTGGCTGCGCAAAGGGCAGGAGGTGCGGACCGCCGCGATCACGGTCGACGCCACGGGCGAGTACGTGATCGGCGGGCTCAAAGACCTGGTGCTGCTGAAGAGCACGGGGTCGGAGTTCGCCGGCTTCCTCTCGGACGAGTTCACCACCCTGCCCGAGACCCACGACCGCGTGATGGCGACCGCCCTCGACGCGAAGTGGCGCTTCACCTCGGTCGACGTCGAATGGAACGCCGTCTACCCCGAGATCAAGGCGCTCATGGTCAAGGAGTTCGCGACCCTGCAGTCGCTGGCCCTGCAGCAGACGCTCTGGCACATGGGCACGGCCGTGATGGAGGCCTTCCCCTTCATCGCCGAGGTGCGGCTGAAGGCACCGAACAAGCACCACTTCGACTACGACCTCGGTCGTTTCGGCATCGAGAACCGCGGCGAGGTCTTCTTCGCCTCCGATCGTGCCTACGGGCTGATCGAGGCGACCCTCCTGCGCGATGACGCTCCGCCGGCGAACGACGCCTGGCGCGCCTCCGCTGGTCTAGCGTGAACGCAGTGAACACACCTCAGGATCCGGGATACCTCGCTCAGGCCATCGCGCTCGCCCAGCAGAACGTCGCCGAGGGTGGCGGTCCGTTCGGCGCCGTCATCGTGCGTGAGGGCGAGGTGATCGCGACCGGCCAGAACCGGGTGACTCGCGACTTCGATCCGACCGCGCACGCCGAGGTCGTCGCGATCCGTGCCGCCTGTCAGGTCGTGGGTGACTTCTCGTTGGCGGGTGCCACGCTGTATACGTCGTGCGAGCCGTGCCCGCTGTGCCTGTCGGCGTCGCTCTGGGCCCGGCTCGACCGCGTCGTGTTCGCGGCCGACAGGTACGACGCCGCTCGCGGCGGGTTCGACGATCTCGCGTTCTACGAGTTGTTCGCCACTCCCCGGTCGGAGTGGGATCTGCCGATCGACTCGGTGCGCCCGGACGACGCGTCGGCTCCATTCGACGACTGGCTGGCCAAAGAGGGCCGGACCGACTACTAGCTGTCAGCTCTAGCCCGCTTCGCTCCACTCGGGGCCAATTTGCGAGTGGTTTTTGCTTACCGACGCGTATCGGCAGTAACGGGTGTGACTTGCGGTGCGGATCGCTCTCAAATTCGCGGCTGCGTGCGGCGTCGCGCCCGAAGGTACCGCGCGGCGCGGGTCGCAGTGCCGGACGACCGAGGCTTGTCCGAGGTCCGGCACCGCGACCCGCGTCGCACCCATAAATCCGGCTCAGCTGCCGCGATACGTCGAGTAGGCGAACGGGCTCAGCAGCAGGGGCACGTGATAGTGCGCCTCGACGTCGGCGAGGTCGAAGTCGAGTGTGACTCGCGGGTAGAACGTCGGGGTGCCCGAAGCCGCGAAGTAGGCGCCGGTCGCGAACACCAGCCGGTACGCGCCGGCCGCGAGCCGGTCGGGGCCGAGTGAAGCGACGCGCCCATCGGCATTCGTGGTGCCGGTCGCGAGAACCAGGCCCGAAGGATCCTGCAGTTCGACTGCCACACCGACCGCCGGGCGCCCCACCGACGAGTCGAGCACGTGCGTCGTGACGTGGCTCATACGCGAGGTTCTGTCGAGGCTGCGTCGTCGGCGTAGACCGATTCGAGGCGGAGGACGGCGATGTCGCGCAGCTCCTGCCCGACGATCGACAGCTCGGTGTCGTCGTCGAGTTTGAGTCGGCGGGCGAGCTCGTCGACGATCTCGGCGCGGCTGCGCCCGGCGGCGCGGATCAGGAACACGCGGTCGAAGCGCGCCTCGTAGGTTGCGTTGCCCTCGGCGAGGGCTTTGAGCAGGTGCTGGTCGTCGACGTCGACAGCCTGCTGTTCGCGTCGGCTGAATTCGGCGGCGGCGTCGGCCCCGGTCGGCTTGTCGCCGATGCGCGGGTGCGACTCCATCGCCTCGTCGATCTCGGCCGGACTGAGCGGGGTGGCGGACGCGTGCGCGGCGTCGCGGAGAGCAGGCCAGTCGGCGTAGGGCGATGCGGCCGCGACCTCACGAACGAAGCGGGAGACGTGCAGGGCTGCGGAGAGGTCGGCTTCGGAGACGTCGATCATGGGTTCTCTACTCAATATCTGGAATACTGGAAGCAAGTCGATAAGAAGAAACCCCGGCCGTGTGATCGGCCCTCCGAAGGAGGACTACAGGGACGGATCCGGGGTGTTGACGACCACGATACCTGATCTTCACCTGCAAAGGCCTCCAGCGTGAACATGCATCGACGATGCGACAGAGGAGAAGATATGACCGAGAGCAGTAGGGAGCTCTGCGGGTTCATCGACCCGGGCTTTGCGAACTGGCTCGTCGACAACAGCCGTGTGCCGGAACTCCTCGCGAGCCGCCCAATCTGACGCCTGCAACACTGGAGCCATGGCCACCCTGCACGGCATCATCCTCGCCGCGGGCGCCGGAACGCGCATGGGGCGGGCGAAGGCGCTGATGCGCCACCCCGACGGCACACCATGGCTGGCGGAGGCCTGCGCGATGCTGGCCAGCGCAGGATCCTCCTCGATCACGGTGGTCCTCGGATCCTCGTCCGATGAGGCGCGTGGCCTCGTGCCACCCGGCGTGCACGTGGTGGTCGCTCGTGACTGGGCGTCGGGGATGGCCGCCAGCCTGCGGGCGGGGCTCGAGGCCGCCGCGGCGAGTGACGCCGACGCCTCGCTCATCACGCTGGTCGACCTCCCCGGGCTGCCCGCGAGTGTCGGCCTTCGCGTTTCGGCCGACATCGAGGGGGCCAACGCCCGCGCCGTTCTCCGGCAGGCCGTCTTCGGCGGTCGCCCGGGCCACCCGGTGCTCGTCGGCCGCGACCACTGGGCAGCCCTCGCTTCCGAGCTCAGCGGTGATCGCGGCGCCCGGCCCTACCTCGCGCGTCACGGCGTCCTCGAGGTGGAATGCGGTGATCTGGCCACCGGCGACGACGTCGACCGGCCTCAAGCAGACGACCGGCCTGGAATACACAACCGGCCTGAGACAGGCGACGGGCCCGGAACCCCCTGAGGGATCCCGGGCCCGCCCGGCGTCAGTCGCCCGCCATTACTTCTTCTTGGTGGTCACCGTCACCGTCTGCGCCTGCTTGGCGACCGCGTTGTGCAGGTGGAGCAGCAGGATCTGCTTCGTGCTCGCCTTGGTGCGGTGCACCGCGATGCCCGGCGACTGGTCGCGCAGCAGAACTCCGCCGAGGTCGTCGGCCTTCTTCTGCGAGAACCAGAGCGACGGCTTGAGCGCATCGAAGCTGGCGGAGTGGGTGCTGTCGACCACGGTGCTGTCGGTCTCGGCAAGGCCCGGCGCGTAGTTCGAGAACGTCGCGACGTGATAGTTGAACGCGGTCGACTTCGACTTCGTCGTGTAGCCGAGGGCGGCGAGGGAGACCGGGAGGACTGCCACGGAGCTGTCGAACGTGTTCACGTCTTTATCGAGGTAGTTCGCGTTGTAGGGCTGGAGGTCGACCGTCTCGTTCGTGGACAGGTTGTCGGTGGCCACGAACGTCGCGTCGACAGAAGCCGACTTCGTCACGTACGACACGAAGTCGTCGGTGCCATCGCGGTTGGTGTCGATGAAGACCTCCGGGGCTCCGTCCAGACCGGGGTTCGCGATCGGGCCGGCGGTCTTGATGCCGAACGAGACGATCCCCTTGTTCTTGTCGGTGAGGTTCGGCGCATTGCTCGATGCTCCGACCGCGAGGATGTCGGCGCCGGCGAGGCTCTGCTTCGGGCTTCCCGTGGGGAAGGTCAGCTTCCCGCTGTTCGCCCCCAGCACGAACGGGGCGGCGAGGCCCAGGTAGGCCTGCGATCCGGTTCCCTGGTTGAGCGTCGTACCCGAGATCTTCAGCGTCGCCTGGGTGCTCGTCGACTTCGCGAAGACGGGGCTGGTCGCGGTGTTGGCCGAGACCGGCTTGGGAGCGGCGAACACCGACAGGCGAAGGCCCGACTTGGCCCGATCGGCCGAGTCGAACTTCACGTAGCCGGAAGCGGCTGCGACGAACTCGCGGACGAAGTCGACTCCGCTGACCTTCGTCGTGGCGGCCTGCGTCGGGTCGATCACCTTGCGCAGCTTCGACGGGTCGATCTTCATCGTCAGCGTGACGGTGGCGTCACCGCGAGCGGGGACGACGACCTTCGGCGCCGAGAGAGTGAAGCTCACACCCGGCTGCGTGATCCGGCTGCTGTACGACGTCGTGAACGTCTGCGAGGCGTTGCCGGAGTTGTGCAGCGTCAAAGTGCGGGTCGCGGTCTTTGCAGCCGAGACGGGGACGACCCCGAACGACGCCGACACGAGACCGGCGTTCTGCGTCGAGGTGACCGTCACCTGGTTGGTGACCGCCTGGAGCGCATCGATACGGCCGGTTCCCTGGCTCAGGGTCGAGTACTGGGTTCCGGCGGCGTTCTTCAGATCATGGGTGGCCGTGTTCATGACCGCCTGCTTGACCTGGAGGGCGCTCCAACCATCGTGCGCCTCGAACGTCAGCGCGGCGATGCCGGCCGTGTCGGGGGTGGCCATCGAGGTGCCGCTCTCGGCCTCGCGGTCGGTGCCCGTGCCGGACCTCACCGAGACGACGTTGACACCGGGGGCGGCGACGTCGGGCTTGATGATGTTCGAGTAGGAGCCGTGCACGCCGCGCGACGAGAAGGTCGCGAGGGTGTCGGTGAGCGTCGAGTCGATCGCCTGGTCGAAGAGCCGCAGCGAGTCTTTGAACGAGACCGTGACGGGGGTGCCCCCGGCCTCGGCGGCGGTGACGGCCGGGAGGAGCTTCGCGTAGGCGTCCTTGGTGATCTCGGCTCCGGGGATGACGGCGTTGCCGCTGATGCCCGCGTCGAACACGTTGACCGAGCCGCCGAGGAGCACACCGATGGCGCCGGCCGCGGTGGCGTTGTCGAAACGCTTGACCGAACCACACTCGAGGGCGGTGTCGGTCCACTTCAGAAGAACGACCTTGCCCTTGACCTTGGCCGCGTCGGCGGCCGTGTACGGGTCACAGCCGGCGGCGTTGGCCGCGCTGGGGAGGGTGACGACGCCGTCGGTCAGCGCCAGCGGCTTCGTGTACGAGATCGAGTACTGGGCACGAATCGTGCCGGCGACCGACGAGGGAGCGGTGACGTCGACACCGTCGAAGACGGCGGCGCCGGTCGTGGCCGCCGCGACGGTGAGGGCGTTCTCCGCGTCTCCCGGGCTGCCACCGATGTCGGTAAAGTCGCCGGCGTTGCCGCTGGCGATCACGGGCAGCACACCGCGAGCGACGAGAGAGTCGATCTTGGCGTTGTCGGGGTCGTCCGGGTTCGAGTAGTCGGACCCGAGCGAGAGGTTGATCACGTTGATGTCTTTGCCCTCGGTCAGCGCCTGGCCGACCCAGTCGAGGGCTGCGCCGGTGAGGTCGGTCGAGCCGCCGCCGTCGCCGAACACCTTGAGCGAGTAGAGACCGGCGTCGGGCGCGGTGCCCGGGCCGATCGACATGGTCTTGACCTCGTCTTCGGTGAGCTTCGTGTAGTCACCCGTGAAGGTCTTCTTGTCAGAATCGAGGCCGAAGCCGGCCGCGGTGCCGGCCACGTGGGATCCGTGTCCGCCTCCGCGCCCGTCAATGGGGTTGGCGTCGGGGTTGGGGACCGGGTCGTAGGCCTGCGACGAGGGGTCAGCGTCGTACGTCGGGCCGGCGAAGTCGGTGCCGCCGAGGAACTTCGCCGAGTCGAAGAGCGCAGGATCCGGCGCTCCCGTCGAAGAGAGAGCCTCGTCGTAGGCGGCCGTCGTTCCGGGCCCCCCGAAGTCGGCGTGCGTGTAGTCGAGGCCGGTGTCGATGACCGCGATGTTGACGCCGGTGCCGGTGTGCCCGGTCTGCTGCCAGGCCTGGACGGCGCGGGTGTAGACGTCGGACGTCGAGTTCAGCGGCGAGGCCTCCCCCTTGGTCGCGACGGGGGTGGGAATGCTCTTCGGCGCGATCGGCGTGATGCTCACGACGTCGGAGCGGGCGGCGATGGTGGCGAGCGAGCCGGCGTCGGCGATGACGGCCACACCGGGAACGGTGTACTCGGTCGTGTAGAGCGTCGTGACCTTCGGGCCCTGGGCGGCGAGCGCCTTCGTGACGGCCGCCGCGTTCTGGCGGATGGCGCTCACGCGGTTCTTCGCGGCGGTCGACTGGGGTCGTCCGGTGAGCTTGCCGCCCTTGGCCGAGGCATCGACGCTCAGCGCGCCGGTGCCCGATACGCGAATGAAGGCGGCGACGGATCCTTTGGCCTCGCGGAGCGGCGAGCTGAGCTTGAGCAGATCAGCGGTCTTGGAGGCGGAACCGAGGGGATTCGCCGGTGCCGCGGAGGCGACGGTGAGTGGGGTGGAGACGAGGGCGATGGTGGCGGCGGCGACGACGCAGAGCGTTCCGACGGACCGGCGGGATGGGCGCACGTAGTTCCTTTGGGGAAGGTGAATCACGGTCGAGTTGGAGTGAGCCTGCCAGACTCAAAGTGACTTCACAACAAAACACGCGGGTTTTGCCAGACGGATCTGTCTAGCCGCGAGCGGGGGCCACCTTGACGACAGAAGGTCACTTTCAATACTCGAAATTTAACATCTAGCATTATTCGAGTCGGCAGAGCCTTCTGCCCGTCTTCTCGACACACAGGGTGGTGCCCGTGGCTAGCGATTGCCTCGATTTCGATCGTGTCTCGGTTCGACGGTCGTTCCGCCCTGTCTTGAACGACCTCTCCCTGTCGTTCACCGGTGGCGTCTTGGCCCTGGTGGGGCCGAACGGCGCGGGTAAGAGCACTCTTTTCTCGTGCATTGGCGAAGGTCGACGCATCCACTCGGGTCGAATCATGGTTTTCGGTTCAGACCTGTCGACCCGATCGGGACGACGGGAAATTCGAGCCACCGTCGGCTATCAGCCCCAGCGACCGCAGTTCGTGTCGAACCACTCTGTGCGCGAGGCCGTGGAATACGCAGCGTGGCTCAAGGGCATTCACTACCGATCCCGCCCCGAGTCGGTCTCCCGTGCGCTCGCGCTGACGAATCTCGAAGACCTCTCGTCATCACGCTCCGGGCGCCTGTCCGGCGGACAGGCCAAGCGGCTGAGCATCGCCCAAGCCATTGTCCATCGACCCGATCTGGTCGTGCTCGACGAGCCGACGGCCGCGCTCGACCCGGAGGAGCGATCCCAGATGCTCAGAGTGATCGCCTCGCTGGGCGATGAATCCAACGTGATCCTGTCGACACATCTGATCGACGACCTGCCAGATGTCTGCACCGATGTGGTGGCGTTGAAGGCCGGCACCGTCGCGCACAGCTCGTCATTTGCCGCCTTTGCCGCGGTGGCCGACGGTGACCTTGACTCCGCATATCGCAGGGTACTCGGCCGATGAGGCACGGCACAGCACCGTTTTGGCTCGCTGTCAGGTCGTCGCGGACGTTGGTGGTCGCGATCGCTGTCGTGGGGGTGGGCTCGTTCGTCTCGACGAACCAGGTGTGGCCGGGCGTGTACCTCTGGCAGAACCGCACGTCTGCGTGGATCTCCAGTCTGACGATCGTCATCCCACTCGTCTCGGCATTGGCCGCTTGGGACGGCACTGCGATTCGGTCGGCGAACCTCCGGTGGCAGTGGCGCCACAGCCGCGACGGCGGGGTTCGAGCCATAACGATGCTCCTGGCTGCGAATGTCTCGGTCGGGGTGCTCGTGTTCGCCGCGATTGGGATCGTCACCCATCTGCCGATCGGCGTGGCCGGCGTACCACCGGGTGGGCCCGTCTGGATCTGGGCGCTGTGCGGCACTGTCGCCGTTATGGCGGCCGCGGCGGCGGGCCTCCTTATCGGGCTCGCAGTGCCCTACTTTCTCACCGTGGTGCTGACGCCGGTCGCGGTCTATGTCGGCTGCGCCTTCGTCTTTCTGCAGGGGTCGCTCACAAGCACGGGCCGAGCGATGCTGAGCCCCACATTCCAGCAGATCGTTGAGCCCTTTTACGCCCTCAACGTGGGCCTGATCGCTGCCCAAGCACTGTGGTTGACAGCCCTGCTCCTCCTTGGTTGTGCACTGTGCCTGGTCGTCGTCGTCCGAGACACCTCATGGCCCCCAGTCGTGGCCGCCGCAACGACGATCGTCGCGGTCCTCACCGGCGGGCTCCTGGCACAGAGAACTGACCAGCCCACCGTTCTGGTCCAGGCACATCCATTCGTCTGCGAGGGCGAAAAGCCCCTCCTGTGCCTCACCGCCGACTACGAGCCCGTGCGCGACTCGGTCGAACAGGCCCTCACCACGCTCTCGCGTCGCGTCTCCGGAACACCGTTCTCCTTTGAGAAAGTCGAGCTCCGCCCCCGTGGCGTCCTGGGCTCAGCGTCTCGCGGAGCCGTGTCGCTTCATATGGACGATCAGGCCGACGGATGGCAACAGCGCGACTCCCTCGAACTCCTGCAGGGCGCCCTGGATCCTTCGAGCCCTGCGAGCATCTGCTCGGACACGCCTGGGGTGCAACCAGACCGGTATTACTCGAATGCCACCGCCGTCGTGCTCGCCTGGGCTTCCGGTGACGGAAGCCTCCTTCTCGGCGATCCGAGCCTCGAGAAGGGTCGTGACCGACTTGCAGCCCTGACACCCAAGGTTCGATCAGCGTTCCTCCACGACAACCTCGGCCGCCTCTGCGCGGGCACCCTGCGCGTCGGTGACATTCCGTGAGGCTTCACTTGTCGGCGTACCGCTTCTGGTTTCACACCCTCGCGACCTCGGTCGTCATGCTGGCCGCAGTCTTCTCCCGTACCGTCTTCGTGCCCAGCGGCCCCCAGCTGAATTACGCACTGCCTCTCGGCCTGGTTCTCCCCGCTGTCGCCGCGGCAGTGACGACACACGGCACCGGGTCGCGCGCCGACTTCCTGGCCCGGCAGAGCGCGCGATCGTCGGCGACCCTCGTCGGCTTCCGCCTCGTCGCGGGCACTCTCATCCCGATGGGCATGACCATGGGGGTCTCAACAGCACTGTTCCGTGACGGCTCCTACGGTGCGGTCCTCGCGAGAAATTACGCGCTGTGCCTCGGAATCGCATTCCTGGCCACTCGGCTACCTGGCTCTTCGTGGTTCTGGCTCCCCCTCAGCAGCTATGTCATCGCGTGCATGGTGGTCGGCGTCACCGCCACCGGGGGCCTTCGGCCATGGGCCGTCCTTGCTCAGCCGACGCTCCAGCCGGCGACCACGACCACGACCGGCGCCGTTCTCGCCGGTGGGTGCGCGGTGTTCATAGCGACCCTTCGTCGCTCGTCTTCCCAGGCCTCGCTGACATGACAGTCGGCGACCCGCGCCCGAAAATCGGGCAACTCAATGAAAGGAAACTCGTGGAAATAGTCTTCACCGCAGTCACTCTCCTCGCTGCCACTGCGCTCACTGCGAGTGGTGTGCTGATCCCCACACCCGCGCACGCGGCAGCAACGCCCAAGGCGACATGCTCCCCGACGGGCGCGTCGATCGGTACTTCCAAGGGGCGGATCCTCGGGACCGGAAGCGCGAGATGCTCCTTCGCGAACATCCCCGAATACCTGAATGTGCGTGTTTATCACTACTACGCAGCCCTGCCGGACGCCCTTGCGTTCTACAACCAGAAGAAAAAGCCGACGACGGCACGCACCTGGTCTGGAACGACGAAACGGTGTGACAACAGCACGACCGCCCAGTATTACGCGCAGGCTGAACTCGCCCAGTACTCCGGGCCGAAGGTAAACAGCAGCAGAAAACGGCTCACTTCCTGCGCCGGTTCTGGAGCTTAGGGCGGGCCGGTGGGTGGAAAACCACCCACCGGCACGCCTATCCGGGCGAGTAGCGCTGCCGTCGCCAACCGCGAATCAGGTCGACTGGCGAACGACGAGCTCGGTGGGCAGCATCATCGTCGAGGTGCCGGCGCCGTCGATGATGTCGAGGAGGACCCGGACCATCTCGGCACTGATGCGATCGAAGGGCTGACGCATGGTCGTCAGCGCGGGGTGGGTCGAGGTCGCGAAGGCCGAGTCGTCGAAGCCGCCGACTGCGACGTCCTCGGGAACGCGGCGCCCCGACCGCAGCAGCACGTCGATCGCACCCGCAGCCATCGCGTCGTTCGCGGCGAAGACCGCGTCGATCGTCGGGTCGGCCTCGAGAAGCGACTGCATCGCCGCAACACCGCTATCGCGCGTGTAGTCACCGTGCCGCACGAGAGCCGCGTCGAAGTCGTCGCCGAGGGTACGGCGGTAGCCCTCGAGCCGGGCCCGCCCACCGGGCGTGTCGCGCGGGCCGGCGACCGTCGCCAGGCGCGTGCGACCGCGACTCTGCAGATGCTTCGTCATCGCGATGGCGCCCTGGAGGTCGTCCGCCGCCACGACGCCGAGCTCACCCTCGAAGCCGAGGGGTTGACCCGCCGAGACCATCGGCACGTTCGCCTGGATGAGGCGCTCGACGAGCGGGTTGCCGTGGGCGGAGGTGAAGGCGAGGAGCACGCCGTCGACGTGGCCGGCCGCCACGTAGTTCAGGGCCCGGTTCTGCTCGGCCTCGTCTCCCGCCATGATCAAGACGAACGAGATGTCGCGCTTGCCGAGCTCGGCGGAAGTTCCCCGCACGAGAGCCGCGAAGTTCGGATCCTCGAAGAGAACCGCCTGGGTCTCGGTCAGCAAAAAGGCGATCGTGTTCGACCGGCTCATCGCCAAGCTCCGCGCCGCACCGTTGACGCGGTAGCCGGTCTTCTTGATGGCGGCCTGCACGGCGGCCTTCGACTCGGGGCTCACCCAGTTGCGCCCGTTCAGCACCCGCGAGACGGTGCCGCTCGAGACCCCGGCGACCGACGCGACGTCGCGGATCGTCGGTCGCCTGGCGGTCTCGGTCACGATTCGCAGTCTATTGCGGTCGATCGCCGAGACCACGGGATCAGGACTTGACGGCTCCGGCACCGAGATCGACCTTCCAGAACCGTTGGAGGACGAGGAACAGCACGACGAGCGGGATGATCGAGAGCAGCGCTCCGGTGATCACCAGCGAGTACAGCGCCGGGACGGTCGAGCCCTGGTTGAGCAGACCGTTGAGCCCCACGGTGATCGGGTAGAGGCGGTCGTCGCCGAGCATGATGTACGGCAGCATGAAGTTGTTCCAGATGCCCACGAACTGGAAGAGGAACACCGTCACGAGTCCGGGCGCCATCATCGGCACCGCGAGCCGCAGGAAGATGCGGAGATCGCTCGCCCCGTCGGTGCGACCGGCCTCGATGATCTCGTTCGGCACCGAGGCACCCGCATAGATGCGGGCCAGGTAGATGCCGTACGGGCTGATGATCTGCGGCAGCAGCACGGCCCAGTAGGTGTTGGTGAGGCCGACCTGCGCGAGCAGGAAGTACTGCGGGATCGCCAGGATCACGCCGGGCACCAGCACGCCGGCCAGCAGCACCATGAACGTGGCCTGCTTGCCCTTGAAGGTGTACTTCGCGAGGGCGAAACCGGCGAAGGCCGAGACCGCCGCCGAGAGGAACGCGCCGACACCGGCGTAGAGGGCCGTGTTGAGCATCCAGCGCCAGTAGAGGCCGCCCCGGTACTGGGTGAGCTCGACGATGTTGTCGAACAGGTGACCCGAGGGCACGAAGGTGTTGCTGGTGAACAGGTCGCCGCCCGACTTGGTCGATGCCATCAGTACCCACGCGAGCGGTAGGAGGCAGTAGAGCGCGCCGAGCAGCAGGATGCTCGTCGACGTGTAGCTGGTCTTGTCGTTTGCGCCGATCCGACCCGATCGGTTCTTGGCCAACGGCGGGCGGCCCATCGACGAGCGCGAGGAGAGGGGCTTGGTGACGGTGCTCATGAGTTCTCCTCCTGGAAGGCGCGGCGCTGGACGACCCGGAGGAAGACGAACGAGAGCGCGAAGATCGTGACGGCGATGATGATCGACGTCGCCGAGGCCGAGTTGACGTCGTTGCGGATGAAGGCGTCGCGATAGACCTTCATGAGCGGGGTGTAGGTGCTCGAGATCGAGTTGGTGAGCGGCTTAAGCGTGGTCGGCTCGGCGAAGACCTGGAGGGTCGCGATGAGGGAGAAGATCGCCGTCATGATGAGCGACGGCAGGATGATCGGGATCTTGATGGCGCGGGCGACGCGGATCTCACTTGCCCCGTCGAGGCGAGCGGCCTCGTACAGGTCGGTCGGGATCGCCTTGAGTGCCGTGTACATCACGACCATGTTGAAGCCGACGCCGCCCCAGAGGGCGATGTTGGCGATGGCGAAGATCACGGTGCCCTGCGAGAGGACGTCGGGCGACGGCAGGTTGAGCGCGTTCGCGAGGTCGACGAAGGGGCTGACGCTCGGCAGGTAGAGGAATCCCCAGAGCAGGCTCGAGATGACGGCGGGGACGGCGTAGGGCAGGAAGATGACCACGCGCGAGAAGCCGGCGAGCCGGGTGCGCTTGGAGTCGAGGAGCAGCGCGAAGACGAGCGCGAGGACCAGCATGGCTGGCACCAGGATCAACCCGTACAGGCCCACTCGGCCCGCGCTGGCGAGGAAGTCGGGGTCGGAGAACGCCGCGGCGTAGTTCGAGAAGCCCGCGAAGACCGTCTTTCGAGCGCCGGATCCGAGTCCGAGACCCTGCACCTCGGTCTTCTGCAGGCTGAGGATCAGCGTGTAGACGATCGGCGCCGCCATGAAGACGAGAAAGAGGATGGCCGCGGGGGCGAGCATCGCGTACGGGGTCGGATTGAAACGGCGACGGCGGGTGGCCCGGGGGGCCGGCGCGGACGGCTTCGCCGCCGGATCGCGCCCGGGGGCGGTCTGGTCGACGTCGACGGTGGTGGTCATTTCTAGTCCTCCTGGGGGAAGGGGGCGGGGCGGACCCTGACTTCGGGCCCGCCCCTGAGGAGTGGACGCTGCTATTTGACGGTGAAGCCGGAATTCTTGAGGTCGGCCACGGTGATCTTCTGCATCTGCGCGGCCGCGTCGAGGAACGCCTGCTGGCTCTTGGCCTGGGCTGCCTTGCCGAACTGGTCATTGAATGCCGAGTAGGCGACGTTGACGTTCGGTCCGTAGGTGAAGGGCTTCACGGTCTCGGCGATCTTGGCGGCCTGGGTGTAGAAATCGGGCTGGTTCTTGAAGAAGCCGTTGCCGGTGGCGAGGGCCTCTTTCGAGTCGACCGTGTCGGCCGGGTACAGCCCGCCGTCGGTCACCATCTGGCTGACAGCGGTCTTGCTCGTGTTGAGCCAGGTGTTGAACTGCACGGCGGCCTTGACGTTCTTCGACTGCGAGGTGACCGCGACGGCCGACCCTCCCCAGTTGCCGGTGGCCTGCTCGCCCGCGGTCCACTGCGGGAGCGGCGCCATCTTCCACTTGCCGGCGGTCTTCGGTGCATTGCCGGCGAGGACGCCGGGCGCCCAGACGGCGCTGACCCAGCCGACCTGCGTGCCGGCGGCGAGGCCCTTGTTCCATTCGGGCGTGTACTGCGGCTGGTTGTCGATGACGCCGTCTTCGACGAGTCCGCCCCAGAACGACGCGACCTTCTTGGTCGCGGCCGAGTCGATGTCGACCGACCAGGAGTCTTTGTCGGAGCCCCACCAGGAGGCGCCGGCCTGCTGCGTGAGACCGGCGAATTCACCGGCGTCGGCGGACGAGAACGTGCCGAGGTAGTTCTTCGGGTCGGCCTCGTGCACCTTCTTCGCAGCGTCGGCGTATTCCGCCCAGGTGGTGGGCACGGAGAGCCCGAGCTTCTTGAAGATGTCAGCGCGGTAGTAGAACATCATGGGGCCGGAATCCTGCGGGATCCCGTACAGCGCGTCGGATCCTAGGGTCACCGACGACAGGACGCCGTCCGAGAACTTCGACGTCGTCGCATCGGAGACGTCTTTCTTGATGTCGATGATGGCGTCGGCCGACACTAGGGTCGGGATCTTCTGGTACTCCGCCTGCATGAGGTCGGGAGCCCCGGATCCTGCCTTGATGGCCGTGAGCAGCTTGGTGACGGCGGGGTCGCCCGCGTCGGTCTTGACGTAGGTGACCTGGATGTTCTTGTGGGTGGAGTTCCAGGTGTCGACGACCTTGTCCATGTTGGGGGCCCATCCCCAGAAGGTCAGCTTGACCGGCTTGTCGGCGGTGCCGAGACTGCCGTCGTTGCTGCTCGACGATCCGCTGCTCGAGCAGCCGGTCATGACCAGAGCCGCGGCCAGGACGCCCGCTCCGATTGCGGCGCGAATGGTTCTGCGCATTGTTCCTCCTCGTTGAGTGCCGAGCGTCTTCGCGTCGGCTGCTGTGCACGCCCGGTGCCGGGCCCTGTGACTGTTAGCGGTTACAGTACGTCACGCTGACACCGGCTTGTCAAGCCCGTCTTTTGCAGTGATACTCGACTCTGTCACCGGTTACAGTTCCGTAACCGGTAACAGTTCCAGCCGGGCCAAGCCCTGTTTTCAGCGAGGAGAACCGAATGACCACGACCCAGCCCGAGACGATCCCCGGCACTGGCAGCGGCTGGCTCCCCGGCACCTCCACCATCGCGTTCGGCGGTGACTACAACCCCGAGCAGTGGCCTCGCGAGGTCTGGGACGACGACATCCGTCTGATGCGCGAGGCCGGGGTCAACCTGGTCAGCATCGGCATCTTCTCGTGGGTGCTGCTCGAACCCCGCGAGGGAGAATTCGACTTCGCCTGGCTCGACGAGGTCATCGACCTGCTGCACTCGGCCGGCATCGCGGTCGACCTCGGCACCCCGACGGCATCGCCGCCCGCCTGGTTCTGGGCGAAGTACCCCGAGGCGCGACCGGTCACCCGCGACGGCGTGCCCCTCGGCTTCGGCTCGCGCGGCATGGCCAGCCCTAGCTCACCCGCCTACGCCGAGGCGACCACCCGCATCGTCACGGCTCTCGCCGAGCGCTACGGCTCGCACCCGGCCGTCACCCTCTGGCACGTCCACAACGAATACGGCGCCCCGATCTCCGAGAGCTACGACGAGGCGTCGGTCGCCGCTTTCCGCCTCTGGCTCGCAGCCCGCTACACGACCCTCGACGCACTCAACAGCGCCTGGGGCACGACGTTCTGGGGTCAGCGCTACGGCGCGTGGAGCGAGATCGACGCCCCGCGCACCGCCGCCACCGTCGTCAACCCATCGCAGCGCCTCGACTTCGCCCGATTCACCAACCACGCCCTGCTCGAGTGCTTCCGCCGCGAGCGCGACATCCTGCACCGGCTGTCGCCCGGCATCCCGGTCACCACGAACTTCATGGCCACGAACTGCCCGTCGGTCGACTACTGGACCTGGGCGAACGAGGTCGACATCGTCTCGAACGACCACTACCTCGTCGCGGAGCGCACCGACAACCATGTGCTGCTGGCACTCGATGCAGACCTGACCCGCTCGCTCGCGGCCGGGCGTCCCTGGATCCTCATGGAGCACTCCACCTCGGCCGTCAACTGGCAGCCGCGCAACCTGCGCAAGCAGCCCGGCGAGCTGCGCCGCAACAGCCTGCAGCACTTCGCCCGAGGGGCCGACGGGATCCTGTTCTTCCAGTGGCGGGCCTCCCGCTACGGCGCGGAGAAGTTCCACTCGGCGATGCTGCCGCACGCGGGCGAGACGTCGCGGGTGTTCCGCGAGACCGTCGCCCTCGGCGCCGAGCTCGGGGCGCTCGCACCCGCCGTCGGCAGCCGCGTGCACGCGTCGGTCGCGATCCTCTGGGATTGGGAGTCGTTCTGGGCGCAGGATCTTGAGTGGCGACCGAGCGTCGAGCTCGCCCACCGGCGCCAGATCGAGACGTTCTACACGCGCCTCTGGGAAGACGGCATCACGACCGACTTCGTGCACCCGGAAGCCGACCTCTCGACGTACGACCTCGTCGTCGCTCCGAGCCTCTACCTGATCTCGACGACAGCCCGCACGAACATCGAGGCGTTCGTCGCGGCCGGCGGCACCTTCGTCTCGTCGTACTTCACGGGCATCGTCGATTCGCACGACACGGTGCACGACGGCGCGATGCCCGGTGCGCTCCGCGACGTGCTCGGGCTCACGGTCGAGGAGTTCGGCCCGCTTCCCCAGGACACCCCGGTGCAGCTGAGCTCTGGCGCGGTCGGCAGCCGCTGGACCGACGCGATCCTGCTGCAGGGTGCCGAGTCGATCGACGCCTACGTCGACGGCCCGATGGCGGGCGGCGCGGCAGTCACGCGGAACTCCTTCGGTGCCGGTCACGCCTGGTACCTCTCGACCGACTTCACCGCCGAGCAGCTCGCCGACGTGCTGGTGGGCGCCTACGCCGACGCCGGCGTCGAGGCCGGGCCGGTCGCACTCCGCGGTGTCGAGCGGGTGTCGCGCCGAGCCGACGGGGTGACGTTCACGACCTGGATCAACCACACCGACCGCGACGCGACGCTGCCCACGGGCACGGTCGTGACTGCCGGAGACGCGGTCGTGCTGCGCGACGACGCGTGATCCCGATCCTGCAGGAGGTTGCCTGGCGGACGCTGGCCCCGGGACAGGTGTGCAGGATCCTGGTGGTCGACCCGGTCACGGGCACGACTCGGGTGGTCCACGAGTCGCACGATGTCGCCTACGAGTCACCGAACTGGACGCCCGACGGGCTGTCGCTGATCGTCAACGCCGCGGGCCGCCTTTACAGCGTGCCCGCGGCCGGCGGGGTGCCGACCCCGATCGCCTCGGGGGCCCTCGACGATCACAACAACGACCATCTCGTCTCGCGCGACGGGGCAACGATCTACTCGTCGTCGGAGACCACCGGGCACCTCTTCGCCGTGCCCGTCGGGGGTGGTGAGCCGGTGCAGGTCTCGCCCGATCGAGACGGAGTCTTCGGCTACTTCTTGCAGGGGCAGTCGCCGGACGGTGGCACTCTCGCGTTCACCGGCGCCGAGCGTCGCGACGGGCTCGACTTCGTGAGCGGGCTGTTTCTGCTCGACCTCGGCACGCGGGAGGTCTCCCGCCTCAGCGGCTGGACCGCCGACTCGGTGGGCTGCGACTGGTCACCCGACGGGTGGCTCTACTTCGGCTCGGAGCTCGGCTCATCGACGCGCGGGCACTCGCAGGTGCACCGCATGCGCCCCGACGGTCGAGGTGTCAAGCAGCTGACCGACGACGAGCGCGTCAACTGGTTTCCGAAGGTGTCGCCCGATGGGTCACGGGTCGTCTACCTGTCGTTCCCGCCCGGCACCGTGGGGCATGCGAGCGACGTCGACGTCGTGATCCGGTCGATGGAGCCCGACGGCTCCGGTCAGCGCGATGTGCTCCACCTCACCGGCGGACAGGGCACACTGAACATGAACTCGTGGGCACCGTCGTCCGACAGCTTCGCCTGCGTGTCATATGAGTTGGAGTACTGATGGAACAGCGCATCTACGGCCGAACCGGTTTCTCGGTCTCGCCCCTCTGCATCGGAACATCGTCGTGGGGCCGCCCCAAGGGTGAGGAGTCGCAGTCCGACGCCGACGTGCGCATCGCCGAGATCGCACGGTCGTGGGCGATCGGCGCGCTGCGTCTCGGTGCGGCGTCGCAGGGCGGGTCGACTCTGAACTTCCTCGACACCTCGAACGAATACGGCGAGGGGCGCAGCGAGCCGCTGATCGGCAGCGCCCTGGCCGCGTCGTCCGCGGTCGTCGACGGGTCGGTCGGCAACGACCTCGTCGTGCAGACGAAACTCGACCGCGACGTCGCGACCGGCAGCTTCTCGACCGACCGGATGCGACGCTCCCTCGAGGAGTCGCTGTCGAGGCTCGGCCTCGAGCACATCCAGGTGATGCACCTGCACGACCCCGAGACGATCGGGTTCGACGCGGCGATGGCCGCAGACGGCCCGGTCGCGGCGCTCGTCGCCATGAAAGAGGAGGGGCTCGTCTCCTCGATCGGCATCTCGGGCGGCCCCGTCGGCATGCTGCAGCAGTTCGTCGAGACCGACCTCTTCGACGCCCTCATCACGCACAACCGGTACACACTCGTCGACCGGTCGGCCTCCGACCTCTTCGACGCGGCGACCGCTCGGAACATGGGCATCACGAACGCGGCACCGTACGGCGGCGGAATCCTCACCGGTGACCCGCGCTTCGCCGGCTCCTACGGCTACCAGCCCGCGACCCCCGAGATCCTCCGCGCCGTGAACGGCCTGCAGGGCGTCTGCGACTCGTACGGAATTCCGCTTCAGACGGCGGCGCTCCAGTTCAGCATTCGCGAGCCAAGGATCCACTCCACCGTCGTGGGGGTCTCCTCCCTGCCTCGGCTCGAGTCGGCCATCGACGACGCCACCGCCGCTCTGCCCGAGGCGCTGTGGGCCGAGCTCGACGCCGTGGTGCCGGCCGGGATCGCGCTCGACGCGTAGGCGGGGCTCGGCTCTGGGTAGCCCGACGCGAAACGGCCAATCCGACGTGCCGCGGCGCGTCGGATTGGCCGTTCCGCGTCGCATAGCGCGGCGTCGCGCCCTCGCGCAACGCCACGACCCCCGCCACCTCGAGAGGTGACGGGGGTCGTGTCGTAATGCGTCGTTACTTGAGGTTGTCCTTGACGTCCTCGGTCTTCTTGCGCGCCTCGCCCATGGCCTGGTCTTTCTGGCCCTGGTGCTTCAGCTCGTCGTCGTCGGTCTTCTTGCCGACGAACTCCTCAGCGTGGCCGGCGGCCTTCTGAATGACATCTTTTGCCTTGTCTCCAATGGACATGACGTTCCCTTCTCAACACCTCGCGCCGGGAATCCCCGACTTTCGGCAGATGGTAGGCGCGACCCCTTCACCGATGCTCAGGTGGCGCGGAAATCGACGCGAATCGGCCATTCCGACGCGGCGCGCCAGGTCGGATTGGCCGATCCTCGTCGGTTAGCGGCGGCCCGACACCTCCTCGCCGCGCTCGTCCCCCGAATCCTCGGCACCGGGCCAGCCGCCGAAGAGCACGCTCGGAGTCATGACCGATCGCGACGACACCTTCACCGCCCTGACCGTCCAACGAGCTCAGGAGAACGTCGACCAGGGCGGCAAGCCGTTCGCCTGCCTGCTCGTCCGCGACGGGGAGGTCGTGGTCGAGGCGCAGAATCACGTCGCTCAGACCGGCGATCCCACCGCGCACGCCGAGATCCGCGCCATCCGGATGGCCGCCGAACAGGGCATCACCGACCTCCGCGGCTTCGACGCCTACGTCACCGCCTACCCGTGCCCGATGTGTCTCGGCGCCCTCTATTACGCCCAGCCCGACCGCGTGATCTACGCGGTCTCGCGCGAGGAAGAGGCCGAGCACTACGAAGACGGCAACCGTCTCATGAGCCTGGGCACGTTCTACGACGAATACACCAAGAGCATCGAGAATCGATCACTGCCCGCTGAGCAGGGACAGGTCGCGAACGCGACGGCCCCCTTCGCCGACTGGACCGCCAAGCACTCCTCCTGAGCGAACCGACGCGAATCAGGCTTTGCTAAGGCACTCTTTGCGAAACCTGCGGGGCAGTCGATGATCAAGGAGACAGCCGCCGCCGACGCCAAGTACTACGGCGAGCAGAGGCCCGAGCCAGAATGCCAGCGTGCCTGGTTCAGGGCCCACCCGTTGCGACGCGTAGAGGGCCGATTGGCCGATGACGAGTGCCGCCGCCACGATGACCATTAGAGCTGCTAGACGATGACCCGGGGAGTAGGCCTGCCCCCGGGTGAATGACGCAGCGTACTCATTTGCCGCTCCGACAAGCTGCTCGGCGCTCATGCCCGTACGGATGGATTCGCGGTAGGTCTCGCAGAGAACCAGGGCGATCTCATTTTCAGGGAGCCTTCTCGAACGCAGGGCGACAGCGAGATTTCTGTAGTAGGTCATCGTCGATCAGCTTCCGTCCGGGGCCCCGACATCTGGGGGCAGGCCTGCGCGCGTCTTCACCAGTTTCATCACGGATGTAAGAAATGTCAATTATGCGTTGACGCGCAAGATGTGCAACAGTGCATCCGGCGCACAAAAAAGTCGCCTCCCCTCGGGCGCGGGTCCAGCCCAACCGCAATGAAGCGAAAGAGCGCAATGACGATCAATGGCTGGCACCCAACGAAACGAGTATCGGCCTGGGTCCGGCACTGTGTTCCCTCGCGCTCTGGACAGTCGCGCCAATGGCCGCGGGATTCGCGAGACAGCTTCGCAAAGAGGTCAAATAGGGGCGAGAGCAGCCACGGACGCGAGGGTTACCCCTCCGACGCCGCGATCGCCCGATCCAGCCACTCGACCATGAGCAGGCGCTCCGACGAGCTCAGGCCCGCCAGCGTCGGCGCCATCGCGCGGAAGGCGACCGCGGTCGGCAGCGCTTCCCCATCGGCGACGACCGGAGCATCGGTGAGGATCTGTGCGAGAACACCGTCCAGCACGGCGTCGGCAAGCCGGGGGTCGCGTTCTTCCGGCGGTGTCGCCAAGACAGTCGTGATCAACCCGACCCCGGCGACCTGAAACAGCTCGACGGCCCGGCGCTCAGAGACTTTCAGCCTGCCGACAACCGCCACCCGGTGCATGCGCGCCTCGAGCACAGCCTTGCCCGAGCGTGCCGCCGGGGAGGTCACCACCCGATCCGGGTCGCTCAACAACCGGAACAGAGTGGGGTTGCTCAGCCCGAACTCGACCTGCGCCTGCCAGCCGGCTCGGAGATCGACAACCGGGTCAACGCGTGCGGCCTCGGCCTCCTCGACGATCGCCGCCTTGGTCGTCACGTAGGCGGCCATGACGTGCTCGGCGACGGCTTCGAGCAGTCCGTCTTTGTCACCGAAGAGGCGGTAGATCGCGGGCGCCTGCACGCCCGCCTCCTGCGCGACGCCCCGGGTGGTCAGCGCACCTGGGCCCCGCTCGCGAAGCAGCCGGGCAGCGGCGTCGATGATGCGCTCGCGGGTGTCGGCCGGGATCCTGATGTCGGTCACGTATCGACGATAACGCATCCTTGCTAACGCTTTGATTCCCTTGATAGCCTGTAATTGATTCCATCGATATCACCTACTCGAAAGGCCCACCATGATCATCGTCACCGGCGCCACCGGCGCTCTGAACGGCGCCACCCTCGACCACCTCCTCCTCGCCCGACCCGCTTCCGAGCTCGTCGTCGTGGCTCGCGATACGGCGAAGGCCGCGCGCTTCGCCGAGCAGGGCGTCGAGATCAGACAGGGGGACTACTCCGATCCGGCATCCCTCCCGGCAGCATTCGAAGGCGCGGACCAGCTCCTGCTCGTGTCGTCGAGCGACCCGCAGGCGGATGCCGTGCAGCTGCACCGATCGGCCATTGAGGCGGCCGTGTTGGCGGGCGTCGGCCGGATCCTCTACACGAGTCACCAGGGCGCCGCGGCCGACACACCCTTCGGCCCTGGGCGCGACCACTTCGCCACCGAGCAGCTTCTCGCCGAGTCGGGCGTGGCCTGGACCTCCCTGCGAAATGGTTTCTACGCCCACAGCCTCGCCTGGTTCCTCGGCGACTGGCGCGAGACCGGCGTCATCTCGGTTCCGGCAGACGGGCCCGTGTCGTGGACCGCCCGGGAGGATGCCGCGGAGGCCGCCGCCCGGATCCTGCTCTCCGAAGGCGCCTACGACGGCCCGACGACGGTGACCGCCCCCGCTGCACCGACATTCACCGACGTCGCATCCATCGCCGCCGAGGTCGCCGGCCGTCCGGTCGAGACCCGGGTGCTCGGAGAGAACGCGTGGATCGCCGCCCAGGTCGCATCGGGCCAGCCGGAGTTCATGGCGCACTTCTTGCTGGGCATGTATCAGGCGGCGGCCGGCGGCTATTTCGCCGGAACCGACCCCCTTCTCGGCGAACTACTGGGTCGCGCGCCCCGCAGTGTGCGCGATCTGCTCGAGACTTCCGCTGCACAGCACTGAAACCCAAGGATCCGGCAATCCTCCCCGCCGAAGCGACGCCAATCGGCCAAGGTCACAGCGCCGCGGCGCGCGACGTCGGCCGATTCGCGTCGCCTCAGCAGAGCCGGGCCGCGACCCTCAGGACGCGCTAGGCGAAGTGGCCCGCGAGGACTCTGGGTTCAGCGGCGGCTGCCGGATCCTTGGCTACCGGGCTCGACTCGGCCCGCTGCTCGACCGTGCGGACGAGCGCCTCGACGACATCGTGGTCGCTCGCGACAACGCGGGTGGGCGACATGCGCGCGTGACCGTGGCTCAGGCTGATGCGGCCGATGTGCCAGACCTCGTTCATGTACCAAGCGGCCGAGAGGGTCTCGGCTCCGCTCGAGACGGTGATGACACGACGGGCACTGCCCCAGCGGGCAGCCTCGGCGCGGCCGACCGTCAGGATGGTCGACTGCAGATGAGGGGCCTCACGGAACAGCGCGTGAATGATTCGGGCGGATCGGGTTCGGGAACTGACCATGTCAGATGCCTCTTTCTTCGGTGGCCGCGGGTACGGCCACCACTCGTCACCGGGTGCATCCTGAGGCGATTCGGGCGCCTCCGGAAGGGGTGTTCACGCCGGTGATGAATGCAACTGTAGGTGTCCCCCTTCTGGCGGACTAACCGTTGCTCACCCCCATTCCAGGGGGCACGGTTCCGCGGGCGTGTGCGAAGCGACGCGGATCGGCCATTTCGACGCGGCGCGCCGGGTCGGAATGGCCGATTTGCGTCGGGCGAGATGTCCAATGTTAGACGTATGACATACTACTTTTCATCTCGACTCCCATGGTGGAGCCCGAGGCCCGCCTCGCCAGTTGCAGCTGGTTCGGCGCACCACCCCTAGAGGGCCTGGGGGTGGATATCGGAAGTCAGTGAAATGCAAAATAATACTACCCGGAAAGCATGGAGATACAAGGCCGGGGTGACACTTGTATTGGTGGCACCCTCACTGCTGGGGATCGGAGCCGCATCGTCGGCCTCCGCAAGCACCCTGGCACCTGCTTCATCCGCGGCCTCGTATCTGGGTTCTAAGAGCCAGGTGCTGCCTCCCACCCCAACGGAGGCGCCGACACCCACGCAATCGGCGTCGCCCCAGGCTCCGGGAGAAACTCGCGGACGTTTCGACGCGATCATCCGCATCATCAAAGGCATTCCGGGTGCATGGTCAAAATTCGTGGCCGGCGTAAAAAAGGCCTACTCGTGGTTCGTCAAGTACGTCTGGAAGCCACTCGTGGCCGCAGTCAACTGGCTCGGAACGATCGTTGGAGCTTGGGATATCTGGAACCACTTCCACTGATAGAAGTCGGGGGCGCCTGACAGGCSCCCCCGACCCCACTCCTGGTGAAGGGAACTGCATGCGAAACGCCGTGCTCCACCAACCGTCAGCGAAGTTGTCCGTGCAGGGGCTGACCAAAACTTATCGAGGCAAAACTGCAGTCCATGCGGCCTCTTTCGACTGCGCAGGCGGCACCATCACAGGGTTTGTCGGCCCCAACGGGTCAGGTAAATCCACAACGCTGAGGATGATTCTCGGTCATACGAGAGCCGACGCCGGGCAGGCCTATTTCGATGGCGTCCCCTACGTCGACCTCCATAATCCCGGTCGCACCGTCGGTGTTCTCTTGGACGCCTCGGCTCACCATGACGGCCGTACGGTGCGCGAGACTCTGCGGCTCGCCGCTCTCACTATCGGGGTAAGCAAGGCTCGAACACGGGCCTGTCAAACAGCAGTCGGCCTCGAGTCAGTCGGGAACAAGAGGGTGGGTTCTCTCTCACTGGGCATGCGCCAGCGACTTGGAATCGCCGTCGCGACTCTTGGGGCGCCGCGATTTTTGATCCTGGACGAGCCTGCGAACGGACTCGACCCCGAGGGCATCCGGTGGCTCCGCCAACTCCTGAATTCGTTCGCCGCAACGGGCGGGACGGCCCTCGTGTCGAGTCACCAGTTGGCGGAACTAGAAATGGTTGCTGACAAACTCATCGTCATCGATCGTGGCCGGGCGCGAGAACAAGAGGCCCGGGCCTTCCACCCCGCGCATGAGTCAGTTGTCTCGACCGAAAACGACGTCCTCTTCCGCGAGCGCCTCACGTCGCGAGGCATCAACGCGCACGCGAACACCGATCACACCGCTCTTCTCGTGGAGGCTGCGCCAGACATCGTCGGTCGAATCGCACGGGATTCGACTATCGCGATCGAGAGCCTTACCTCTGCTCCCCTTCAAACCCTCGAGGACTTCTTCTTGGAGACCACGTCGGGTGAGCATGCGGCTGGCGACGATTCCGCGCTCTTCGATCTGCTTGGGCGGCCCAAACAATGACCTGGCTACCGCGCTTGACCTACATAGAGCTACGCAAGTGCGTCGACACCAAGTCGGCGCTGGTGCTGCTCGCAGTCATCTTCGTTCTCGCAGCAGGCTTCGCAGTTCTTGCGTCAACCGGAGAACCGGACCTCAACAGCTTCGTGGGGTCCGCACTCATACCTCTGCCGTTTCTCTTGCCTGTTATTTCAGCTCTCTCGGCTACCAGCGATTGGAGCCAACGGGCCACCGTAACGACCTTCTCCCTGGTACCGCGCAGGAGCAGAATCCTCGTCGCACGCTTGACGGCGACCGTCCTGCTCGTCCTGCTGCTGGCAAGCGCCATCGTCGTGACTACGATGGCAATCTTTGTCGTAATGCACCCGGCGGCGTTCCAGGCGACAGACTGGGCCGAATTCGCCAAAACCCTCTGGTCGATTCTCGTCTTGGCCATCACAGCCGCCCTCACGGGTGTCGCAATGGGGTACCTCCTCCTGATACCCGCACTCGCTATTTCAGTGACACTTCTTGTGCCGGTCGCGTACGACGTCTTCATCTCGTTGCGTTTTCCTGACGTCGGCCCGTGGATTTCGAGTTTGGCGTTTAGCCAGTGGCTGCTAAAGCCCAACCTCGATTGGGAATCCTCCGGACTCGAGACAGTCGGCATCGGCCCTGCCCTTTCGTCCCTCCTCCTCTGGACCGTTCTTCCGCTCGCAGCGGGTTGGGTCCGCCAGTTGCGAAAAGAAGTGAAATGAAAGCCAGCACCACGCGCCGCCGACGCCTCGACTCCGTCCACCTGCGATGCGCGGCGGCGTTCGCCCTCGCCACCCTGTCGCTCGTTCTCGTAAGCATCGGCACGACACTCTCGCTGGTGCCGCTGGCCGTCGGAGTCTTCCTTCTGACCTTTGGAAAGAGCATTAACAACCGGAATGCTCCGCCGATCACGTTCCTCGTACTACTGCCAATCATCGGAATCATCGTGTGGATCCTCATAGCCCGCGCGACCTGACGCAAACCACCCGCACCGGCCCGTTGCAACGCGCCCGAAACAAAGGTGATGTTGACTGAGCAAACAATGGACTTGATCGACGTTCACGAGATCCGGGTGGCCCGAACCCGCGACGGCATCGTGCTGGGCGAGAGCGTCCGACCGCTCGGCGGCGGCACCTGGCTGTTCTCCGAACCACAGCCGCCCGAGCACACCGGCTTCGTCGACCTGACCGCCCTCGGCTGGACCCCGATCGAGACCACCGCCGACCACCTCGTCGTGGCGGCGACGTGCACGATCCGTGAGCTGACCGACTTCGCGCTCGACCCCGAGTGGCCGGCGCAGCAGCTCTTCCGGCAGTGCGCCGAGTCGCTGCTCATGAGCTTCAAGATCTGGAACCTCGCCACCGTCGGCGGCAACGTCGCGACAGCGCTGCCGGCCGGGGCGATGACGTCGCTGCTGGCAGGGCTCGGGGCGCGCGCGGTGATCTGGGGGGCCGAGGGGCGGGAGCGCAGGATCCTGGTCTCCGACCTCGTGACCGGCGTCCGGGCCACCGATCTGTCGCTCGACGAGGTGATCCGCTCGTTCGAGATCCCGCTGGCTTCACTCCGATCGAGGACGGCGTTCCGGCGCATCTCGATGTCGAACCTCGGCCGCTCGGCCGCCGTGGTGATCGGACGGGTCGACGCCACCGGCGAGTGCGTGATCACGGTGACGGCGGCGACACCCCGGCCCGTGCAGCTGCGCTTCGACTCGGTGCCCGAGGCGGGCGAACTGAGCGACGCGCTGAGCCGGTATTCCGACTGGTACTCGGACCCGCATGGCGCGCCCGATTGGCGACGCGCGGTGTCGATGCGCTTCGCGGAGGAGATCCGGGCGGAGCTGAGCGCCGACACGGACAGCAGCACCGGCACGTGGAGCAGCGTCAGCACAGACACCCACACAGGAAGCGACGCATGAAGTTCGAGGTCAACGGCGAAGAGCTCGACGCCACCGTGCTCCCGGGCCAGGTGCTGCGAACGGTGCTGCGCGAAAACGAGCACTACGAGGTCAAGAAGGGCTGCGACGCCGGAGACTGCGGCGCGTGCTCGGTGCTCGTTGACGATCAGCCGGTGCACTCCTGCATCTATCCGGCCCATCGGCTCGAGGGCAAGCACGTAACCACCGTCGCCGGTTTGGGCAGCCCGGAGCACCCGCACCCGATGCAGCAGCGTTTCTCGGATGCGGCGGGCCTGCAGTGCGGCTTCTGCACGGCCGGCATGGTCGTCACCGCATCGACGTTCACCGACGAGCAGATCGCCGACGGCACCGACCTGCCCCGCCTCCTCAAGGGCAATCTGTGCCGCTGCACGGGCTACCGCGCGATCCGTGATGCGATCTGCGGCGTGACGAACACCGAGGTGGCGCCCGCCGGAGACTCGGCCGGGCGGTCGACCAAGGCTCCCGCCGGCATGCGCGTCGTGACGGGGCGAGAGCAGTACACGCTCGACTTCACGACCCCCACGAAGACCCTGCACCTCGCGGTGCTGAAGAGCCCGCACTCGCACGCCCGCATCACGTCGATCGACACGACCGCCGCCGAGGCGATGGAGGGCGTGCACGTCGTCTTCACGCACCGCGACTCCCCCGCGACGCTGTTCTCGACCGGCCGCCACGAGAACCGCACCGACGACCCCGACGACACACTCGTGCTCGACCCGGTGCTGCGGTTCCGTGGGCAGCGAGTCGCGGCAGTCGTCGCCGACACAGTGCGCCAGGCGGAGCTCGCCCTCGCTGCGGTCGTCGTCGAGTACGAGGTGCTGCCCGCCGTCTTCGACCCCGCGCTCGCCAGGGAACCCGGTGCACCGCTCGTGCACGGGGAGAAGGGCCCCGAGTCGCGCATCTCCGACCCGTCGCGCAACGTCGTTGCCCAGATGCACGGCGAGACCGGCGACGTCGATGCCGCCCTGGCCACGAGCGCCGCGACGGTGGAAGGCACCTGGCAGACGCAGCGCATCACGCACGCGGCCCTCGAGACGCACGCCACCCGCGGCTGGATCGACGACGACGGCCGCCTCGTGCTGCGCACCAGCACCCAGGTGCCGTTCCTCGTGCGCGACGAGATCTGCCACATCTTCGGCCTGCCGACCGACCGGGTGCGCGTGTTCGCCGCGCGGGTCGGCGGCGGCTTCGGCGGCAAGCAGGAGCTGCTCACCGAAGACCTCGTCACAATGGCCGTGCTTCGCACCGGGCGCTCGGTGCAGTACGAATTCACGCGCGAAGACGAGTTCACGATCGCCCCGCCGCGGCATCCGATGCGCGTCGGAGTGAAGGTCGGAGCGACGGCGGGCGGGATCCTGACCGCTCTGGCCGTCGACGAGCTGATGGACACCGGCGCGTACGGCAACCACGGCATCGGCGTGATGTTCCACAGCGTGCACGAATCGATCTCGGTCTATCGGGCCCCCAACAAGCGGGTCGACGCCGAGAGCGTCTACACGAACAACCTGCCGTCGGGGGCGTTCCGTGGCTATGGGCTCGGCCAGGTGATCTTCGCCGTCGAGTCGGCCCTCGACGAGCTCGCTCGCAAGCTCGACATCGACCCGTTCGAGCTGCGGCGCCGCAACGTCGTCGTTCCCGGCGATCACATGACAGTCGTCGACCCGAACGAAGAGAGCGACCTCCTCTTCGGCAGCTATGGACTCGACCAGTGCCTCGACCTGGTGCAGAACGCCCTCGCCGGGCCGCCTCCCGCCGACTCGGGCTCGCTCATCGGGGCCACTCCCGTGCCGACCGGCGACCAGTGGGCGTTCGGCACCGGCATGGCGATGGCCATGATCGCCACGATGCCGCCCCGCGGCCATTTCGCCGACACCACCGTCGCCCTGAATGCCGACGGAACGTACACGATCGGCGTCGGCACGGCCGAGTTCGGCAACGGCACCACGACCGTGCACGGCCAGCTCACTGCGACCGTGCTCGGCACCACGCCCGACCGCATCGTGATCGAGCAGTCCGACACGGATGTCGCCCGCTACGACACCGGGGCGTTCGGCTCGGCCGGAGTGGTCGTCGCCGGCAAGGCTCTCTATGCCGCCGCGCAGAAACTCAAGATCGCCATGATCGCGAGGGCACAGGCCATCGTGACGGGTGTCGGAGACCCGGCGCAGGATCCCGGCGTCCCCGTCTCGACCGACCTGGGGCTCGTGGACGTCGCTCTCACCCCCGACGGCGTGCTCATGCCGGCCGGAGCGTGGGGCCCCGGCCGCCTCGTCTCCGCCGCCGAGCTCCTTGCCCACGGAGAACTCCGCGCCGATGGTAGCCACGACGGCACCCCGCGGTCGGTCGCGTTCAATGTGCACGGCTTCAGCGTTGCGGTCGACCGGAACACCGGTGAGGTGCGGATCCTGCGCTCCGTTCAGGCGGCCGATGCCGGAACGGTGCTCAACCCCGAGCAGCTGCGCGGCCAGGTCGAGGGCGGCACGGCGCAGGCCATCGGCACGGCGCTCTACGAGGAGATGATGCTCGACGGGGCGGGCCAGGTGACGACGACGGGGTTCCGCAACTACAGAACGCCGAAGTTCAGCGACCTGCCCGTAACCGAGGTGCTGTTCGCGGCGACGCACGACGACCTCGGGCCGCTCGGGGCGAAGAGCATGAGCGAGGCGCCGTACAACCCGGTGGCCCCGGCGCTGGCGAACGCCGTGCGAGACGCGATCGGGGTGCGGCCTCACGAGCTGCCGATGTCGCGCGATCGGCTGTGGCGGTTGCTGCAGGCGTAGCTGCGTGCGGCTGGTCGCTGCTGCTGCAGGTCGTCGCCGCTCGCCGCTGGCGAAGTGACGCGAATCGGCCAAAGTGACGCGGCGCGGCGGGTCAGGTTGGCCGATTCGCGTCGGTTCACCCGCGGGTTACTCGCTCAGGAAGCGCGAAGTGCGGACGCGACCTCGCGGAGACGCGGAAAGCTGACAGCAACGGTGTTCCACAGAGCTACGGAATCGATCCGGTCGTAGTGGTGGACCACGAAGTCGCGATTGCGGGCAGCCTGCGACCAGATGGGATGGGAGAACCGCTCAGGATCCGCCGCACAAAGCCGCTTGGAGAGATCGCCGATGCGGTTCGCGAGCGCCTCGAATGCGAGCGGGAGCGCGGGATCCTCGTCGAAAGAACCTGACCCCCGAGCGACGAGATCGGCCGCCAGAGCGAGAACTGCGTCGAGGTCGTCGAGCCACTGATCGATCCGGTCGAGATCTCTCACGCGGTCGCCCGCCAGAGTGCGATTGAGCCCTCCACGAGAGCCGTGTCTCGGTCGACCAGCGACCGCCGAGAAATCACGTCGACGGACCGATCGAACACGGCCTCGAGATCGGTCTCGAATTGGACGAGGTCGAAAAGGGTGGCGTGGTCATCGGGGTCGACGAGCAGATCGATGTCGCTCTCGGCGGTTTCTTCGCCTCGGGCGACAGAACCGAAGACAGCCACGGCAGAGATGTGATTGAGGTCAGCCAGTCGACGCAGGAGTGGAATCTTTCTCGTGACGACATCGAGTAGCGGCGCGGCCGGTGGAGCCGTCGGCCTCCACACGAAGTCGGCGTACGACATAAGCACGGCCTCGGGCTTGCGATGCGCACCCATCACGACAGGCGGCGTCGCCGGGTCGGCGCGGAAAGCGGCAACAGATTTGGACAGGCCGGCACGTGCTTCGGCGAGTGGGGTAACCATCGTCATGAGATAAGTGTACAGAAAGTTGTACACGTTTTGTCTTTGCCGGCGAGGTGCCGCGAATCGGCCAATGTGACGCGCCTCGGCGGGTCAGTTCGGCCGATCCGCGTCAGGTTGCACGGGCGCCCGCATGACAGGCGCGCGAGATGGCGCGATCTACAGGCCCGACGCCCGATTCACGCAGACTCGGCCATCTCGAGGCCGAGCCGCGGGCGCCGGTGAATCGCCCCGCGCGTGGTCGCGAGCGACGCCGCCGACGCACCCGTGCGAGCGGCTAGAACCTCGGCCAGGATCGAGATCGCCGTCTCCTCCGGCGTCGAGGCCCCGAGATCGAGCCCGATGGGCGACCGCAGCCGCGCCAGCACCGACTCGGGCACTCCCCGTTCGCGCAGGGACGCCATTCGGCGCTCGTGCGTGCGGCGCGAGCCCATCGCTCCGACGTAGAACGCGGGCGACTCCAGTGCGAGTTCGATGGCGAGGGCGTCGAATCGCGCGTCGTGCGACAGGATGCAGACGACCGACCGCTCGTCGAGGGCCAGCGTCGGCAGCACCCGCTGCGGCCAGCCGACCACCACGTCGGCGCCCGGGAACCGGTCGGCCGTCGTGAACAGAGCACGAGGATCCGTCACGGTCACCCGGTACCCCAGCACCCGCGCGGCAGTGGCGAGAGCCGTCGAGAACTCCATCGCGCCGACGATCACGAAGTGCGCGGGTGCGGCCTGCACCTCGTAGAACACCTCGATGCGCGTTCCGTCGCAGTCGAGCTCGGCGAGCCCGGAGCCGCCGACAGCCACGCGGGCGGCGAGTTCGGCCTCGATGCGCGACTGCCAGCCGGCAGGAACGCGGCCTGACACGACGAGAGCCGCACCCGCGGTACGTCCGGCCGCAGCGGCACGCAGCTGTGGCACGACTGGGTGGTGGGAGTCGAGGCGTTCGAGTCGGATCCTGAGCTGGCCTCCGCAGGTGAGACCGACACTGAGCGCCGTCTCGTCGTCGACGCCGTACTCGACCGTGCGCGGCAGGCCATCGGAGAGCACGAGCTCGGCCTCGGCGACGACCGCGGCCTCGACGCATCCGCCCGCGATGGAGCCGATCACGCTCTCGCCGTCGAAGGCCATCGACGTGCCGACCGTGCGCGGGGCGCTGCCCTCGATCGAGACGGCGGTGGCGATCGCGAGGGTGCGGCCCGCGTCGAGCGCTGCCAGCAGGCGGTCGGCGATCTCGAACATGCCTCAAGGGTCGCACGCCGGGGTTTCGCGCGGGTTACGCCCGGCCCGTCTTGCAAATTCGAAGGAGATCCTGCCGCGCGACAACGAGAACATCAGGATCCGGCGGGGTCGACTTCGCGTTTCTCCTTCGAATTTGCAGAGGGGCGCGTTACACACTCGACACACGCACCTGCAACGATGCGGGCATGCTCAGAGTCACCGGCGCCACCACCCTCCTCGTCGACGAATCCACCGAGATCGAGGGTGGCGAGGTGCTCCTCGATCGCGGCGTCGTCGTGGATCAAACGGCCGCCGGCGAGGCGAACCCGCACTCCGGCGAGGACGAACTCCTCGACGCAACCGACGCGATCATCACGCCCGGGCTCGTCAACGCCCACCACCACCTGCTGCAGAGCGCCTTCCGCACCCTGCCCGGCACGAGGGGTGTGCCCATGTCGGCATGGCTTCCCGCGATGGCCGCCTCGTATGCTGCCGCGGGCATAGATGCGTCGCTGCTCGAGGCGAGCGCCGCTGTCGGGGTGGCCGAGGGGCTTCTGAATGGCGTGACGACCGTCGCCGATCACCACCTCAACTGGCCCGCCGACACGTCGGTCGCCGATCGAACCGCCATCGCGCGGGCGACCGCCGATGCCGCCGCCAGGCTCGGCGGGCGGCTCGTGTTCGTGCGCGGATCGGCGCGCGATGCTCCCGAGGACGCCGCGGAGTCGGCCGAGGCCATCGTCCAGGCCCTCGTGCCCGGGGCGATCGGAGGGGTGCGCGCCGACGGACTGCTGCAGGTCGCAGTCGGCCCGGCCGGTGTGCACAGCGACAGCCGCGAGACCTTCGAGCTGATCGGCGAGGTCGCCGCCCGCCACGGACTCCGACGTCGCACCCAGGCCAACGAGCAGGTCGACACCGCCATCGCCCTCGAGCGCTACGGGCGCCGACCGCTCGACCTCCTCGAAGAGTGGGGCTGGCTCGCCGACGACGTGACGATCGCCCACCTCTGCGACGTGACCCCCGCCGAGATCGCCCGACTCGCGGCGGCGGGTGTCACGGCGACACATGCCCCCGGCTGCGACCTCCCCATGGGCTGGGGCATCTCGCCCGTGCATGCCCTGCGCGAAGCCGGCGTCACGGTCGGCCTGGGCACGAGCGGCGGCGGATCGAACGACGCCGGACACCTCCTCGCCGACGCACGTCTCGCGATGCAGGTGGCGCCGCTGGTCGGCCCGGCGCTCAGCGCCCGAACGGTGCTCGGCATGGCGATGGCCGGCGGCGCCGCGGGGCTGGGGCGTCCCGAGCTCGGGCACCTGCGGCCCGGCGCAGCAGCTGACCTCTGCGTGTGGGACGTCGCGGGCGTCGCGGACGCGGGAATCGCCGACCCGGTGGCCGGGCTGCTGTGGGCGTCACCCGGGCGGCGGCCGCGGCACGTGGTGGTCGGCGGGCGGGTCGTCGTGCGCGACTACGAGCTGGTCGAAGCGGACGAGCGAGAGCTGGTAGCAGCGGTGCGGGAGCGGGTCGGGCGGTAGCGCTTGCGGCCGAGGGACCTGGGCGATGTCGCGGATCCTGCGCACATTTGAGAGCAAAACCGCCGTCGGACCGAGTCCGGAGGCGGTGAGCTGCGCAAATCGCTCGCAAATTCGCGAAGCAGCAGCGGCACCGGCAGCAGCAGCAGCGCCAGCAGCAGCCGCCCTACAGCTCCAGCACCAGCCGCGGGCACGCCGCCCGCGACACACAGACGTACATCACCTCGTTCGCTGCCTGCTCGTCGGGCGTCAGGATCGAGTCGCGATGGTCGACCTCCCCCTCGAGCACGACCGTCTCGCAGGTGCCGCAGGTGCCCTCGCGGCAGCTCGACAGCACTAGAGCTCCGGCCTCTTCGGCGACGTCGAGGATCGACCGGTCGGGCGGCACCGTGATCGTCACGCCGGTCGAGGCCAGCTCGACCTCGAATGCCGACGCGAGCACCGGCTCACCGACCTCTTTCGGCTCGAAGCGCTCGACGACGAGTTGGCGGCCAGCACGCGCAGCCGCCTCCTCGATCGCTTCGATCAGCCGAGCCGGGCCGCAGCAGTAGGTGGTCGTGAAGGGCTTCATGCCGGCGAACAGGGCGTCGAGGTCGAGACGGACGCCGTCGGATCCTGCGTAAAGGTGCAGAGCCGACCCGTGAGCGGCAGACAGCTCGTCGATTAGCGCCATCGTCGACAGCGAGCGACCGGCGTAGTGCACCTCGTACGAGACCCCGGCGCGTGACGCGGCAGCCGCCATCGACGAGATCGGTGTGATGCCGATGCCACCGGCGACGAGCACGTACGAGGTGCCGTGCGTCGGCACGAACTCGAAGTGGTTGCGTGGGCCGGCCACCGTGAGGGTGTCGCCGACCTGCACGGAGTCGTGCAACCACAAGGATCCGCCCCGGCCCCGCTCCTCTCGAAGCACCCCGATGCGCCACGTGTCGCTGCGCCCCGGCTGCGCCGCTCCGGTCAGCGAATACTGCCGCACCTCGTCGCCCGGCAGCACCACGTCGATGTGCGAGCCGGCACTCCAGCCGGGAAGGCCCGACCCGGCAACGGGCCCGAGTTCGAACAACTCCACCCCGTCGGCAGCGCGGGTGCGCGACACGACCCGCACGTCGAACTGGGTCTCGTGCAGACCCTCGGTGGTTCCGGGAGCGTTCATAGCGACTTCCTGTTCACGGCGCCGTCTTTCACAGCGACTGCGGCCTCTCTTTGACGACGAGCACCCGGTAGCCGATCGTGTCGACGGCCCACCAGCGGTGCCGAGTGCCGCCGACGAAGTAGATCGAATCACCGGTGCCGAGCGTCCGCGGCACTCCGTCGTCGAAGTCGATCGAGATGGTGCCCTCGATCACGTGCACGAACTCGTCTTCGGCGTGGCTGAAGAACTCGCCGCGTTCGGTGCTGGTGCCGACGAGCAGCATCGGGTGGAAGCTGCGGTCGCCCTCCGTCAGCACGCGCCCCTCGGCCTGACCGTAGGGGCCGTGGGCACCCTCGTGCGCCCGAACCACCTGGATTCCCGGCTGATCGGCGCGCCCCTCGCCGTCGATCGCGGCGAGGAGCTCGACCTGCGACGACCCGAGCGCCCGGGCAATCCGCTCGAGCGACACCATGCTCGGCCGGGCCAGCCCGCGCTCCAGCTGCGACAGGAACGGGTGCGACAGCTGCGACGCCGCAGCGAGTTGCACGAGCGTCAGCTTCCGGGCTCGACGGAGCTCCCGGATGCGACGGCCCACCAGCAGCGACTGCTGGTCGATCGCGGTGTCGAGCGAGGTGACGGGGTGCTCCTTCGGATGAATGGACTCGAATTGTGTACCACGGCGACTCGAATCGACCCGCCGCAGTTAACACGTCGAAACGACGGCGTTACGTGGCCGAAACGCGGCGTCCGTAGATTCAAGCATGTTGAGCACATCAACATTCGTTCGTCCGCTCGACGAATTCGCCTCCTCCCGCGAAAGACCCCTGTGACTCTCACTCCCCAGCGCCTCCGCCTCCTCACCGGGGCGACGCTTCCCGACGGCTCAGTCGTCGATGTCACGATCGACGGCGAGACGGTCGTGAAAATCGAGACCGCAGGATCCTCGTCCCCGTCGGCAGGCTCCCCCGCGACCGGCGACCCCGCCGTGCTCGACCTCCGCGGTTTCGTGCTCCTCACCGCCCCGGCCGATCCGCACGCGCACCTCGACAAGGCCCTGTCGTGGGAGGCGATCCGGCCGTCCATGGGCGACCTCGTCTCGGCGATCACCTCGTGGCGCGAGTACGCCCGCACCATGACCGTCGACGACATCGCGAGCCGGGCGCGCGAGCAGATCCTCCGCATGCTGGCGAACGGCACGACGTCGATCCGCACCCACGTCGACATCCTGCTCGGCGACGAGCCTCTTCGCGGTGCCGAGGCGCTCGTCCGGGTTCGTGACGAGCTCCGCGGCCTCGTTGACCTCGAACTCGTGGCTCTCGCCGGACCCGATGTGCCCGACGCCGACATCGAGGCCGCCCTCGATCTGGGAGTCGACCTCGTCGGCGGCTCGTCGCACCTCGCACCCGACCCCAGCGCCGACCTGCAGCGCCTCCTCGCGATCGCCGCGCGCCGCGGAGTGGGCGTCGATCTGCACACCGACGAGAGCCTGGCCGGCGCGATCACCCTCGACGAGTTCGCCGAGACGGTGACCGACTGGACCGTCCCGGTCAGCGCGGGCCACTGCGTGCGACTCGGCACGGTCGACGCCGAAGCACGCGACCTGATGATCGCAGCGGTGAAGAAGGCCGACATCGGCATCATCGCCAACCCGATCACCAACCTCTACCTGCAGGGCTGGGAGCACCCGGTCTCGATGCCGCGGGGCCTCACGCCCGCGCGCCAGCTGCTGGACGCCGGAGTCCGTCTCGCCGCCGGTGCCGACAACGTGCGCGACCCGTTCAACCCGCTGGGCCGCAGCGACGCCCTCGAAACGACGATGCTCATGGTCACCGCTGGTCACCTCACCATCGACGAGGCCTACACGTCCGTCAGCGACGGAGCCCGCTCCGTGATGGCCCTGCCCGAGGCGGGTGCCCGAGTCGGGGCGAAGGCCGAACTGCTCGCCGTCAAGGGCACAAGCCTCGCCGACGTCACGGCCAATGCGCCCGCCGACCGCTACGTCATTCACGCCGGGCGCCTCGTCGCTCGAAGCCGCTCCACCGTCGAAGTCGCGGTCCCCCTGCCCGATCCCGCCCTCCTCACCGAAACCAGGTAGCCGCCCATGACGACCACAGCTCCGGCAAGCCCCAACCGGACGACCTCCGGCGGCACCGACACGCTGCTCGACTTCCGGAACGTCGCAATGCAGTTTCCGAACGGCACCATCGCACTCCAGGGCGTCGACCTCACCGTGAAGCGGGGCGAGTTCGTCACCGTCGTCGGCCCCTCCGGCTGCGGCAAGTCGACTCTGCTGCGCATCGCGTCGGGCCTCGAGCAGGCTTCCGAAGGAACCGCCGCGGTGAAGACCGACCGCATCGGCTACGTCTTCCAAGACGCAACCCTGCTGCCGTGGCGCACCGTCAGCGACAACGTCGAACTGCTCGCCGAACTGAACGGGCGGCCCGCCAAGGAGCGCCGGGCGAAGGCGCAGGAGGCGATCGAGCTGGTGGGCCTCTCCGGCTTCGAGAAGAACCTGCCGAAGGAGCTCTCGGGGGGGATGCGCATGCGAACGTCGCTCGCGAGATCGTTGACGCTGGATCCTGAGCTCTTCCTCTTCGACGAGCCGTTCGGTGCCCTCGACGAGATCACCCGCGAGCGCCTCAACGACGAACTGCTCCGGCTCTTCGTCGAGAAGCAGTTCGCCGGGCTGTTCATCACGCACTCCGTGTCGGAGGCCGTCTACCTGTCGACCAAAGTGATCGTCATGTCCGGTCGGCCCGGCTCCATCGTCGACACCTTCGACGTGCCGTTCCCCATGCCGCGCAGCCCGGAGATCCGCTTCGAGGCGGAGTTCGCGAAGCTCGTCGGCGAAGTCTCACACGCTCTCCGAGAGGGGCACCGCTGATGGCCTTCGACACCGCCGGCACCACGACCACCGGCCAGGGCGCCGCGGGCATCTCCCAGCCGCGCCGCCGCAACGGCAACATGCGCGCCATGAACATCGGTCTGCCGATCGTCGTGTTCTTCGTGCTCGTCGGCCTCTTCTACGTCGCCGCGTTCTACTACGACAAGGTGAAGGGGCTGCCGTTCCTGGTGCCGTACCCGCACCTGATCCTCAAGGCGGTCTTCACGGAGCCGATCTTCCAGAAGCAACTCGCCGAGGCACTCGGCAACACGATGCTCGTGGCTGTGGTCGGCCTCGTCATCGGCGTCGTCGTCGGCATGCTGTGGGCCATCATCATGGCCCAGGCGAAATGGCTCGAGAGCGCCCTGTTCCCGTATGCGGTCGTACTGCTCTGCATCCCGATCCTCGCGCTCGTGCCGCTGATCGGCTCGCTCTTCGGCTACGAATTCAAGTCGCGTGTGATCGTCACCGTGCTGTTCTGCCTCTTCCCCATGATCGCCTCCACGCTGTTCGGCCTCCAGTCGATCGACAAGGGTCAGCGCGAGCTGTTCCAGCTGCAGGGCGCCGGTCGCTGGACCATGCTCACCAAGCTCCGCTTCCCCGCCGCGCTCCCGTCGATCTTCGTCGGCCTGCGCAACGCCGCGGGCCTCGCCGTGATCGGCGCGGTCGTCGCCGACCAGTTCTTCCAGCGGGGCAACGGAGGCCTCGGCGTGCTCATCTCGGTCGAGAACCAGCGCCTCAACGGCGCCGAGATGTACGCGGCGATCCTCACCGCCTCCATCCTCGGCGTGCTGGTCTTCGTCCTCTTCAACGTGCTGCGTCGCCTCGCGATCGGCAAGTGGCAGGACCAGAACTAGCTCCCCACCCGAACACAGCACCCTCCCCTTCACACAGCACCCACATCAAGGAGATCCCATGCACCTCCCCAAGCGCGCCCTCGCGGGCCTCGGCCTCGTCGCCGTCTCGGCGCTCGCCCTGTCGGCCTGTTCGTCCGACAGCGGCGCGACGACCGACACGAAGACGACCTCCGCCGCCGCGGCCGTCGACCTGTCGAGCGTCTGCCCGGCCAACGTCGTCATCCAGACCGACTGGAACCCGGAGGCCGACCACGGTCACCTCTACGAGCTCCTCGGTGACGACTACAAGGTCGACGCGAGCAAGAAGAGCGTCTCGGGCACCCTGATGTCGGGCGGCAAATCGACCGGCGTCCAGGTCGAGATCCGCTCCGGCGGCCCGGCCATCGGCTACGCCTCCGTCTCGTCGCAGATGTACCAGGACAAAGACATCATGCTGGGCTACGTCACCACCGACGAGGGCGTCCAGAACTCCGCGAAGCTCCCCACCACCGCGGTCATGGCCGAGAACGACATCTCGCCGCAGATGATCATGTGGGATCCAGCAACCTACCCCGACGTCACCACGATCAAGGAGCTCGGCGCCGCCCTCGAGAAGAACGACGGCGTCGTGCGCTACTTCGGTGGCTCCGCCTACATGGAGTACCTCATCGGCAACGGCATCCTGCCGAAGAGCGTCACCGACGGCAGCTACGACGGAACCCCGTCGAAGTTCGTCGTCGCGAAGGGCAACGACGCGCAGCAGGGCTTCGCCACCGCCGAGCCGTTCATCTACAAGAACCAGGTCGGGGCCTGGGGCAAAGACGTCAAGTACCAGCTCGTCAACGACACCGGCTACCCGATCTACCCCGAGGCCATGTCGGTCCGCACCGGCGACCTCACCAAGCTGAGCCCCTGCCTGAAGAAGTTGGTGCCCGTGCTCCAGCAGGCCGACGTCGACTACATCACCAACCCCGGCACCACGAACAAGCTGGTCGCCAACCTCGTCACCCAGTACAACAACGGCTGGGTCTACGACGAGGACGTAGCCAACTACGGCGTCGAGACGATGAAGAAGCTCAAGATCGCGTCGAACGGCGACAACGACTACGTCGGCGACATGGACACCGAGCGCATCCAGAAGGTCATCGACATCGACACTCCGATCTACGAGAAGTCGGGCACGAAGCTGAAGTCGGGCCTCGCACCGGAAGACCTCTTCACGAACGAGTTCATCGACAAGTCGATCGGCTTCTAGCTCTTCTTATCGCGGCCGGTGGCCGCGGCACCGGACCTCGGACAAGCCTCGGTCATCCGGTGTCTCGGCTACCGGCCACCGCCTTCATCCTCGTCCCTATTCCCTTTCCCACCCACACGGCATCGACCACACCAGGCAGCGACCATGATCCAGAAAGCCCTGTCATGACCACCACCCCGGAACACCTCGCCGCCCTCGTGGCCGAACTCCGCGAGCTCCTCGGCGAGCGCGGCGTCTCGGTCGAACTCGCCGCCCGCGAGAAAGCCTCCGTCGATGGGTCACGCCTCTCCCCTGTCATCAGCGCGCAGCTGCCGCTCGGCCTCGCCGACGTCGTCGCCTTCCCGACCACCGCCGACGAGATCGCCGCCGTCGTGGGCGCCGCCTCGCGCCACGGCGTACCGATCACCCCGCGTGGCAAGGGCACCGGCAATTACGGCCAGGCGATCCCGTTCACCGGAGGCCTCGTGCTCGACATGACGAAGGCGCGCGCGGTGGTTTCGGTCGGCGACGGCGAGCTCACCGCCGAGGCCGGCGCGACGATGGTGTCACTCGAGCAGGCCGCCAACAAGGCCGGCCAGCAGATCCTGATGTACCCGTCGACGGCTCAGTCGTCGCTCGGCGGATTCCTCTCGGGAGGATCCGGTGGCACGGGCTCGATCAAGCACGGCTCGAACCACCAGGGCTTCGTCAGGGCGCTCGATGTCGTCCACGCCGACGGCACGGGCGAGATCGTCCATGTCGAAGGCGACGAAGCCCAGCTCTACGTGCACAACTACGGCACGGCCGGCATCATCGTCCGCGCCACAATCGCCCTCGAACCACTGCAGGAGTGGCTCGGATTCTTTGCGAGCTTCGACACGTTCGAGCAGCTTCTTCCGCTGATCCGCGCCTTCGGTGAGCTCGATCCCCTCCCCCGGCTGGCGTCGGGAGACCTCGCGACGTTGGCCGATGCGCTTCCGTCGGATCCTGGGATTCCCCAGGGTCGCGCGTCGCTCCGCGCCATCCTCGACGCCTCGACCGTCGCACGTGCCACCGAGCTCGTGGAGGCCGCCGGGGGTCGCGTCGAAGACGTCCGCGAGGGGCCGCAGACGTCGATGAAGATCAGCATGATGTCGTACAACCACCCCATCGAGTGGCTGCAGAAGGCCTACCCCGACACGTACTTCCACGTGGAGGTGTCGGGTGACGCGCTGATCGACCGAATCGACGAGGTGCACGCCGTCTACCCCGGCGGGATGCTGCACATCGAGACCGCGCACGGGCGCCCGATCGGCATGCTCGCCGGCACGTACTCGTCGGCGGAAGACGTCTACGCCGGATTCGACCGCCTGAAAGAGCTCGGCGTCGGGTTCCACAACCCGCACCAGTGGTTCGTCGACTTCGAGCCCGCTCGCACCCGCGAGCTCGCCGCGACCACCGACCCGAACGGGCTGCTGAACCCCGGCAAGCTCGTCGACGCCACGATCAACACCGGAGCCAAAGTCTCGTGACCACTTCATCTGCCTCCACCCGCGACCTCGTCAACCTGTCGGGCCCCGCGCTCGCCTCGACGCTCACACCGTCGTCGATCCTCGTGATCCCGACCGGAGCTATCGAGCACCACGGACCACACCTTCCCCTCTCCACCGATTGGTTGATGGCCGACCTGATCGGACGCGGCGTGGTCGAAGCCGCCGCCGCCGAGGGGCAGGACGTCTGGCTGCTCCCGTCGCTCGCCTACACGAAATCGGACGAGCACCACTGGGCGCCCGGCACCATGTGGCTGAACGCCGACACCCTGATGCAGACCGTCGTCGACCTCGGCCGCTCCATCGCGAACACCCCGGCCCGCACGGTCGTCTTCTACAACGGCCACGGCGGCAACATCGCCCTGCTGCAGGTGGCGCTGCGCGAACTCCGTCGCCGCTTCGGGCTGCGCACCTTCTTGATGGGCTCCAACATGAAGGGCGGCGACGGCACCAACGGCCCCGACGAGCACGGCTTCGGAGTGCACGGCGGCCACAGCGAGACGTCGATGATCCTGCACCTCCGCCCCGACCTCGTCGACATGTCGAAGGCCGAACGGTGGATTCCCGAGCACATGCTCGACCTCGACTACGTGAAGTTCAACGGCGGCCCGGTGCACTTCGGCTGGCTGTCGAACGATTTCGGCGAGGCGGGCGTCGTCGGCGATGCGTCGGAGGCGAACGCCGAGTGGGGCGCGTCCCTCTACAAGACGGCCATCGAAGCGGGCGTCGCGTCGCTGGCCGAGATCGCGCGGTTCGACCACCCCGCGCTCGAGCCGGGCACGTTGTCGTGATGTTGGGGCTCTCGTGATGACGGTGCTCTCGTGACGGTGCCGGGCACACTCATCCCCGACGAGGCATGGGATCTCCTGGTCGACTGGCTACCATCCAACGAGGATCCGGAGCGCCCGCAAGTCACCCTCTCGACCGTCGACTCCTTCGGCGACCCGGATGCCCGCACGGTGCTGCTGACCTCGTTCGACGAGAAGGGCTTCTACTTCAACACCGACGGCGCCTCGCGCAAGGCGGCCGACATCGCGGCGCATCCGGCCGTGGCGATCACCGTGCTCTGGCCGGGGTTCACGCACCAGGTCGTCATCCGCGGCACGGCCGCCCCCGCGCCACCGGCCCACGTCGCGGCGGCCTATGCGGCACGGTCGCCCTACCTGAAGCAGCTCGCCTGGCTGAACACGCACGAGTTCGCGGCGCTGCCGCGCGACGAGCGGGTAGCGCAGTGGGCGGCGTTCGAGGAGGCCCACGCCGGAGTGTTCGAGCAGCCCGAGTCGTGGGTCGGCTACCTCGTGACGCCCACGCGGCTCACCTTCTGGTCGTCGAACGGCGATACGGCGTCGCAGCGGGTGGAATTCTCGCTCGCCGCCGACGGCGGGTCGTGGTCGCGGCGGTTGTTGGCCGGATAGCGGTTCGGCCGGCTGGAGGGCTGGTGGGTGGCCGCACTGCCCCGGCGCCGCCAGACCACCATTTTGAGAGTGATCCGAGCTGCTCGTCCCACCCGGTCCGGCAACCTCAAGGGTGCGCAAACGGATTGCTCGCAAATTCGCCACCGCCTCCGCCTCCGGGCCGTTTCGGGGCCGTAAAGTCCCGTAAAATCAGGGGATGACGACTGATGCCGCCCCCGTCGACCTCGTGATCCGATCCGGATCGGTGCTGATCGACGGCACCTTCCGCCCAGCGTCCGTGAGCGTGACGAACGGCCGCATCACGGCGATCGACGACATCGACTCGGCCGTCACCGCCCTCGAAGACCGCACGCTCTCCGAGGGCCAGGTGCTGATGCCCGGCATCGTCGACACGCACGTGCACGTCAACGAGCCCGGCCGCACCGACTGGGAGGGTTTCGCCAGCGCCACGAAGGCCGCCCTCAAAGGCGGCGTGACCACGATCATCGACATGCCGCTCAACAGCATCCCGCCGACGACGACACCCGAGGCCCTCGGGCTCAAGCGCGCCGCCGCCGGGCCGCAGGCCTCGGTCGACGTGGGCTTCTGGGGCGGAGCGATCCCCTCTTCTCTCGGGCACCTGCGCGGGGTGCACGACGCGGGCGTCTTCGGCTTCAAGGCGTTCCTCTCCCCCTCCGGAGTCGACGAGTTCCCGCACCTGTCGACCGAGCAGCTCCACGAGGCGATGGCCGAGATCGCGGCGTTCGGCGGCCTCCTGATCGTCCACGCCGAAGACCCGACGACGCTCGACTCGGCTCCCCACCCTGAGGGCGCCGACTACCCCGCATTCGTCCGGTCGCGCCCCGACTCCTCCGAACAGTCGGCGATCGACCACGTGATCGAGGCCGTCCGACGCACCAGCGGCCGCGCGCACATCCTGCACCTGTCGTCCGCGGCGGCCCTTCCGGCGATCCGGGCGGCGAAAGCCGAGGGGCTCCGGCTCACGGTCGAGACCTGCCCGCACTACCTCTCGTTCGACGAGGAGCACATCCCCGACGGCGGCACCCAGTACAAGTGCTGCCCGCCGATCCGCGACGCCGCCAACCAGGAGCAGCTCTGGGCGGCCCTCGTCGACGGCACCATCGACCTCGTCGCAAGCGACCACTCCCCCTCGACGGCCGAGCTGAAGTTCGCGGGCGACGGCGACTTCGACCTCGCCTGGGGTGGCATCTCCGGTCTCGAGCTGAGCTTCCGCGCGGTGTGGACCGGAGCTCGGGCACGGGGCATCCCGCTCGAGACGGTCGTTGGCTGGATGGCAACCTCGACCGCCGATCTCATCGGGCTCGGCGATCGAGGCCGCATCGCCGTGGGCGCGCAGGCCGACCTCGTCGCGTTCGACCCTGAAGCGCCGTTCACGGTCGACGCCGCCGCGCTCGCGCACAAAAATCCGGTCAGCGCCTTCGACGGTGCCGCCCTCGTCGGCTCGGTCGAGACGGTGTGGCAGCGCGGCGTCTCGGGCGGTGGCCTGGTGGGCCAGCTCGTCGCACGGCCGTAACGGAGCGGCGTTCAGAACGCTGGCAGAACTGCCCGAATCCCAGCGATTAGCCCTCGTTTCGGCCGGTTTTGCCAGACTTCTGAACCGCCCCGCTACTCCAGTTCGTCCAGCTCCCCGTAGAGCGCGGTGATCCCCTCCACGCGCGCCCGCCCGCCGCGAAGGTCACGTGCCAGTACGGCCGCGGCCAGCAGGTTTGCCAAGCTCATCGCAGCCGCGTACGAGTCGAACGCCGACAGGCTGGTGACGGGTGCGACGAGCGTCACGGTGCCCGAAGACCCGAACTCAGGATCCGCCACGACCACGATCGGCACCCCTCTCCGGGTGAGCGCGGCGAGCACGCTGCCGAACCCTCGAGGTCGGCGTCGGAAGCCGACCAGCACGACTGCATCCTCCGCCCCCAGGCCGCCGAGCTCTTCCCCCACCGACTGGCCCGGTGCGGGTGCGATCCGTACCCCGCCCCGCGCCTGCGTGAGCTGCTGCCTCAGGTGCAGGGCGACCGGATAGCTGTTACGGAATCCGACCACGACGACCTCGCGGGCCGAGGCGAGCAGCTCCGCCGCCCGATCGAGGCGCCCATCGGCCAGCCCGTCGACCATCCGGTCGAGAGCCGCGTGTTCGGCGCGGAGGTGAGCCGCGAGGTCGGCGGTGGGCCCTACCGACACGGGCACGCCCGTGCTTCTCAGCGCGCGGGCGTGCTCCCGGACCTCCTGCGCATCGACGTAGCCGAGGGTGCGGAAGAGCCGTGAGACGGTGGCCTTCGAGACGCCGCTCGCGGCCGCGATCTCGGTGGCGCTGTACACGGCAGCGTCGTCGGGGTGGCGGAGGAGGTGATCGGCCGCTCGGCGCGCTCCCGGCGGGAGGCTGTCGTAGGTGTCGCGGATCCTTGTCTCGATGTCTTCGTGAACGGGCATCTGCGCTAGGCGGTCTGCGACGCGGCGAGGCCCCGGACGGCGGCCTCGAACGCGTCGAGCGCGACGGCCACATCGGCCTCGGTGACGGTCTCGTTGGGGTGGTGGCTGATTCCGCCGTGCCCGTTGCGGATGAAGAGCATGGCCCACGGAGCGAGCTCGGCGACCGCCATCGCATCGTGACCGGCCTTCGAGAAGAGGACCATCGGATCCTGTTCGCCCGTCGCCGTGCGGATGCCCGCGCGGATGGAGTCCTGCAGCGACGGATCGGCGACGACCGCGGGTGCGCTGTGCGTCTCTTCGACGGCGAACGCGAGGCCGCGACGGTCGCAGACCTCGGACGCGACCGCCTGGATGCCGAGCCAGACGCCGTCGCGCGCCGCGTCGGTCTCTCCGCGGAGATCGAGGCTGAATTCGACCCGGCCGGGGATGACGTTGACTCCGCCGGGGAACGCCTGCAGGCGCCCGACCGTCGCCACGCAGCCCGCCGAGCGGGCGAGCTGCTCGACCGCGAGGACGACTTCGGACGCGCCCGCGAGAGCGTCGTGCCGCCGGTGGAACGGGACTCCGCCGGCGTGGCCGGCCTCGCCGGTGAGGGTGAGGGCGAAGCGCCGCGCACCGGCGATCGACGAGACGACCGCCAGGGGCAGATCGGCCTCTTCGAGGTAGGGGCCCTGCTCGATGTGCGCCTCGAGGTAGGCGACGATCTCACCGCGCTTCGGCGAGGCATCGGCGATCCGCTCGGGGTCGAGGCCGAACTCGACGAAGGCCTCGCGCAGGGTGGTGCCGCTGTCGTCGGTGAGGTGCCAGAACGCGTCGTCCCAGGTGCCGGCCAGGGCGCGGGAGCCCAGGAGGGCCGTGCCGAATCGGGTGCCCTCCTCGTCGGCGAAGGCGGCGATCTCAAGGGCGAAGGGCAGCTCGGCGGCGCTCTCGCGGAGGCGCTCCACGACGGCGATGGCGAGCATCACACCGAGGATGCCGTCGAAGCGGCCGGCGTTCGGAACGGTGTCGAGGTGCGATCCGAGAAGAACGGCGGGGAGGCCTGGCTCGCGTCCTTCTAACCTCCCTCGCTGGTTACCGGCCGCGTCGAGCCAGGTGGTGAGGCCAGCCTCCTTCATCCACTCGCCCGCACGACGGTTCACTGCCGCGAGCTCGGGAGACAGGTAGACGCGCTCGATGCCGTTCGGGTCAGACGACTCGCGGGCGAGCGCGTCGCACCGGACGAGGATCTCGTGGGCGTCGATCACGCGGGCACCTCGGCACGACCCGCGTCGGAGTAGACGTCGTAGGCCGCGCCCACTCCACCCCCGCCGGTGACCGTCACGCCGCCCACACGGAGCACTGCCTCGAGGGCGGCGAGAGTCGTCAGCACGGTGTCTTTGCGCGCGTTGTAACCCATGGTGCCGATGCGCCAGACCTTGCCGTGCAGCGGTCCGAACGAGGTGCCGATCTCGATGCCGAAGTCGTTGAGCATCGCGCCACGAGCGGCGTCGCCGTCGATGCCGTCGGGGATCATCACCGCCGCGACGTTCGTCATCTTGTGCGTCACGTCGCCGAAGATCTCGAGCCCGAGGCCGCGGAGGCCTGCCAGCATCGCGTTCCCGTGCAGCGTGTGCCGGGCGACCATCTGGTCGAGCCCCTCCTCGACGACGATGCGGGCGCACTCGCGGGCGCCGTAGAGCATCGTCGTGGCCTCGGTGTGGTGATTGAGCCGCTTCGGGCCCCAGTAGTCGAAGATCATCGCGAGGTCGAAGTAGTTCGACCGGATCGGGTGCGCACTGACGGCGTCGCCCTCGGTGCGGATTCCCGCCTCGATCGACTTGCGAGCGGTGATCACGTCCACCGCCCGCTGCGAGAAGGTGACGGGCGCCGAGCCGGACGGGCCGCCGAGGCACTTCTGCAGGCCCGCGGTGACGGCATCGAGGCCGAGGTCGTCGACGTGGAACGCGTTGCCCGCGAGCGAGGCCGTGACGTCGGTGTAGAACAGCACGCCGTTTTTCTCGCAGAGCTCGCCGAGCCCCTCGAGCGGTTGGGCCATCGTGGTGGACGTGTCGCCGTGCACGACGGCGAGCAGCTTCGGCTGCACGCGCTCGACAGCCTCGGCGATCGCCTCGAACGAGAACACCTGACCCCAGGGCACCTCGATCACGTGCACCTCTGCCCCGCAGCGCTCGGCGATCTCACGCAGCAGGTGCCCGAAGCGGCCGAAGATCGGCACCAGCACTCGATCACCCGGCTCGATCAACGAGACCAGGGCGGCCTCAATGCCGGCGCGCGAGGTGCCGTCGACGAGAAGCGTCTGCTCGTTGTGCGTCTGGAAGACCTGGCGGTAGAGCACCTGGGTCTCATCCATGGTCTGGGTCATCCACGGGTCGTACTGGCCGACAAGCTGCGCCGACATCGCGCGCAGTACGCGCGGATCGGCGTTGATCGGGCCGGGGCCCATGAGGAGTCGCGCGGGCGGGTCGATCGGCTGAAAAGACTGTTTCACGAGGCCAGTCTATGCAACTTGTGTTTCATGCGGGTTTCGCCACGGGTAGCGGCGCCTGAGTTCAGGAGCGCAGGGCCACCTCGAGCGAAGACGCGATGCCGATCAACGCCAGGTCGGTGCGCCGTGGCCCGACCAGACACAGCCCGACGGGCCCGCCGGGCACGGTCATGAGCGGCGCCGACACCGCCGGATACCCGCCGACCCCGGCGATGCAGGTGAGACCGAGCGTCTGAGATCGCACGACGTCGATCTCTGCCGGCGTCGAGCTGAGCAGCGGAGCCGACGACGACGCACTGGGGAGCAGCAGGATCCTGCCGTCGAGCACCCGGTCGAGGTGGTCGCGCTGGGCCGCCAGCTCGGCGCGCGCGTCGGCCTCGTGCGCCGCGTCGACGCTGCGGCCGAAGAGGAAGCGCGCTTCGACATCGGGAGCCAAGGATCCGGGGTGCCCCGTGATCCAGTCACCGTGCGAGGCCCACGCCTCCGCCGCCTGCACGATGCGGAACAGCTCGTAGAGGTGGGCGATGTCGCCGAGTGCGACCTCGGCCGGGGCCTCGAACCCCGCGGCGGGCAGGGCGTCGACGAGCGAGCCGAACGCATCGCGGACGTCCGGCGACACAGAGGCGCTGAGCCGCCGGTCGACGACGAACGACGGGTCGACTTCACGCTGAACAGCCGACGACCGGGCGGCGACGCTCTCGAACGACGCGGACGCCACACGGGCCAGCAGATCGGCGTCGCGGGTGAGCCAGCCGACCGTGTCGAAGGTCGGCGCGAGCGGCAGCAGGTCGGTGCGACGGATCGCGTTGTGGGTCGTGCGGAGACCCCAGAGCCCCTGGTACGAGGCGGGCACGCGAATCGATCCGCCGGTATCGGTACCGAGCCCGATGCTCGCGTGACCCAGTGCGACGGCCGAGGCCGGGCCCGACGACGAGCCGCCCGAGATCGCACCGGGCACGACGGCGTTCGGAGGGGTGCCGTACGACGAGTTACGGCCGGCGATGCTGTACGCGAACTCGTCGGTCTGAGCGATGCCGAGCACCGAGGCTCCGGCGTCGAGCAGCACCTGTACGGCCGGCGAGTGGAACTCGCTGTCGACCTGCTCGTCGAGGTAGGCGGGCACACCCGCGCCGATGCGCACGCCCGCCACGGCAAAGAGGTCTTTGACGGCGACGGTCTCGCCTGCGAGGGGGCCGGGAGGAGACGAAGGATCCGCGGTGGTCTCGATCAGAGGAGCGCCCACGACGCGCCAGATGCGCGTGTCGAACACCGGGGTCGGCGCCTGCACCTGCGCGGTCGCGATCCGCCACACGCCCGTTCCGTCGTCGGTAGCGGTGTCGGCAGGGGCGCCGGCAGGGGCACCGGCACCGACCGCGTCAGCACCAGCCGCGCTCCGCCGCCACAGCTGCGTCACGACCCCGCGCCCACCCGCCTTCGGGGCATTCACCGAGACGATCACGGCCGTGTCGGCGTCGATCACCCGCACGTGCACCTGGACGATCTCGCGCTGAGGCGCCTGCGAACGGCGACCGCGGAATGCCGAGATCGCGTCGTGTCCGACCAGGAGCCCGCCGCCGTCGGCCCGGAGCGTCTCGGCTCCCGGCTCGAAAGCCTCGCCGAGCGCCTGTTGGTCGTTGCTCTTCAGTGCCGTCTCGTAGGCATCGAAAGCGGGGATGAGTCCGTCGGGCAGCTCGCCCTGCAGAGAGGTGATGGTCGTCATTCGAAGTCGCTCACTCGGATCCTGGCGTGGACGCCCTTGACCAGGTCGACGACCTGGGAGATGTTGAAGTCGGTCGCGGCCGACAGGTACGCGAAGGCGAGGCTCTCGTCCATGCCGAAGCGGGCATGCAGCAGGTCGATCGCCCCTCGCACGCAGTTCTGCACGGCGACGTCGAGGTCTTCGTCCATGCCGGTGGGCACGAGGTAGTCGGCGGTCTCGGCGAGTGGCCCGGCGATCTCGCCGAATGCGGCGAGCGCCGCCTCCCGCTTGATCAGATCGAAGCGGACGGTCACGCGCAGCGACGCCTCCATGGCGGTCAGGGCGACCTCGCCGTCGCCCTGCGCGAAGTGCGGGTCGCCGACGTACGCCAGGCCGCCGGGCACCTGCACCGGAAGGTGCAGCGACGTGCCCTCCACCAGAAGGTTGATGTCGATGTTGCCGCCGTGCGCGCCGGGCGGCACCGAGTGCGGCCGTTGGTCGCCGGAGACAGCGACGCCCATGATTCCCAAGAACGGGCGGAGCGAGAAACGCACGTCGTGCGGCCCTCCCGGCGTGCGCGGCATCGTTCCGAGGAGCGCTCCCGCCGGATCCTCGTCCACCGTCGCGAAGACGCTCACGTTCAGGCCACCCCGCGGGTACTCGCCCGGTAGTGCGCCGCGCCCGTGCCGGTTCGAAATGACGCCATACGGCACGCGCGGGGTCGCGGTCACGAGGGTCATCGTGATGAGGTCGCCCGGCTCGGCGCCGCGGATCGCAATTGGGCCGGTGACGACGTGCGGGCCGTCGACCGAAGGATCCCGCAGTCCTTGTGAGGCAGCGACGGCGATGGCGTCTTCGAGCACCTCGTCGGCGGCCACGCCGTGGGTGCCGAAGTAAGCGAGCGGATCGCGCCCCTGGTCTTCGAGTATCCCCTCGTGGCTGAGGGTGTCGATCGTCACCTCGGCGCCCGGGTCGACGGTCAGCACGGCGGTGTCGGCCGCGCAGGGCAGCCGCCCCCACAGGACATTCGGGGCGGTCGCGGGCAGGTACAGGTCGGCGGGGATCTCTCCGTGGCCCGGCTGCAGGATCATGGCTGACACCCTAGCGAGGCCGGGTTTCGGGCTTGTTGCGTGGGCGCGAGTGCCGCCTAATGCTGCCTCCGCTGGTGCTGGGAGCGCAATTGGCGGCACTCGGCAACGGGCCCGATCGACCGGAGAGCCCGAGTGCCGCCTAATGCTGGCGGGGCCGCCGATGGGGGCGCAATTGGCGGCACTCGGCAACTCCGGCACGAGGTTGGACGGCCGACAACCTGCACGTTCTGCAAGAGCCACCCCCCGGTTCGCTGAGACGAGCCCTCACCCCAGGCTCTTCATGGCGAGGCGTTCGTACGGTTCGATGTGACGACAACCCGACTCCCCCGTGCCCACGACCGCACCCTCGGCGGGCTCCGAGCCCTCGGCGGCTTCGCCGGGCTCAGCCTCGTGGCCGGACTCCTCTGCGCCGTGCTCGCCGTGCCCGCTCTCGTGGTCGCCTCGAACACCGTGACGACCGGCGTCGACGCGTTCGACTCGCTGCCAAGCTACCTCGAGATCACCCCGCCGGCGCAGGCATCCAGCCTGTACGCCAAGGACGGCTCGACGAACGTCAAGATCGCCTCCTTCTATACGGAGAATCGCACCGACGTCACCGCCGACCAGATCGCCACGGCCGTCAAGAACGCCGCCGTCGACACTGAGGATCCGCGCTTCTACGACGAGGGGGCCATTGACGTGGCGGGCACGATTCGCGGGGTGCTCGCCACGACGCTCGGCGGCAGCGTGCAGGGCGGCTCGTCGATCACGCAGCAGTACGTGAAGAACGTGCTCGTCGAGCGGTGTGCGACCGAGAACACCGACGCCGCGAAGGCGACCAAATGCTACGAAGACGTCACGGCGGTGACGCCCGAGCGCAAACTCCGCGAGATGCGCTACGCGATCAGCGTCGAGAAGAAGTACTCCAAGTCGGAGATCCTCACCGGTTACCTCAACATCGTCGGTTTCGGCGGCAACATCTACGGCATCCAGGCCGCCGCCGAGTACTACTTCGGGGTCTCCGCATCGAGACTCACAATCGCCCAATCGGCCACTCTTGTCGCGATCATCAACAACCCGTCGAACCTCCGCATCGACCAACCGACTGATAAAGCCAATGGATCGGCCAACCACTTCGCCCTGACGCAGGTGCGCCGCGACTATGTGCTCCAGCGGATGTACGTGCACGGCAGCATCACGAAAGCACAGCTGACCGCGGCGACGGCGAGCGTGATCACGCCGACGATCACGGCGGCGACGAACGGCTGCGCGTCGGCCGTGAAGTACGACGCCGGGTACTTCTGCGACTACGTGCTGAACGTCGTGAAGAACGACGAAGCCTTCGGGTCGACCGCCGACGCCCGGCTCGCAACGCTCAACCAGGGCGGACTGAAGATCGAGACGACCCTCGACCTGGCCCAGCAGCGGACGGCGCAGGCGTCACTCAGCGCGGTGATGCCGGCGACGGTGGCGGGGCTCGATGTGGGCGCCTCGAACGTAGCTGTGGAGCCGGGGTCGGGCCGGATCCTGACCATGGTTCAGAACACCGATTACACGCAGAGCGACCAGGCGACGGCCGGGCAGACCGGCGTGAACTACAACACCGATCAGGCGTACGGAGGGTCGACCGGGTTCCAGACCGGATCGGCATTCAAGGCGTTCACCCTCGCGGCCTGGCTCGAGGCGGGCCATTCGCTGTCGGACTACGTCACGACCGGCGAGCACGACTTCTCGTTCTCGCAGTTCACCAACAGCTGCTCGAACATCGGCTCGGGCACCTGGTCGGTCGCGAACGCCGAATCGGTGGGGTCGTCGATGTCGGTGCTGACGGCCACGCAGGAGTCGATCAACACCGCCTACGCCGAGATGGGCACCCAGCTCGACCTCTGCAACATCATCAAGGCCGCCACCGACATGGGCGTGCACACGGCGACCACCGGCGGCACGCTCAGCTCGGTGCCGTCGTCGATCCTCGGCACCAACACGATCTCGCCGCTGACGATGGCCACCGCCTACGCCGGAATCGCCAACAACGGCGTCGTCTGCACCCCGGTCGTCATCGACAGCATCACCGGCGCCAACGGCACGAAGATCACGGCGACGCCCACGAGCTGCACGCAGGGCATGTCGTCCGAGGTCGCCGCCGGCGTGTCGTATGCCCTCCAGACGGTGCTGAAGGCGGGCGGCACGGGAGCGCTGGCGAACCCGAACGACGGCGTCGACATGCTCGCCAAAACCGGCACGAACGACAACGCCGAGCAGAACTGGCTCGTCACCTCGACGACGAAGGTGGCCACGGCGACCTGGGTCGGCAACGTCTCCGGGTCGACGTCGTTCTACGACACCTACATCGGCTCGAACTACGGCTACAACGTGAAGTTCTTGATCGCGAAGCCGATCCTGGCGTCGCTCGACGCCGCGTATGGCGGGGGCACGCTGACCGCGCCGCCGGCATCGGAGGTCGGGTCGAGCGCGGTGAGCGGATCCTCGTCTTCGTCGTCCTCGCCCTCGTCTGAGGCGACGGGCGCAGGATCCGGCACGGCCGACACCGGCACGACCGACACGGGCGGCGCGGCCGGAACCGATACCGGCGGCGCGAGCGGGACCGGCGACGCAGGCACCGGCACCGGCACGACCGACGCCCCCACCGCCGCTCCGACGCCCTCGCCGTAGGCCCCACTCGGGGGCGCGCACTGCTCGACGATTGGGCGGTACATTGCAGTTCGCGCAGTTTCTGCGTGACGATGGGTCGTCTCTAGCCGACTCATCGGTAGCCACCGCACCGGCGGCCTCCCTGTACCCGTCCAGAAAGCCGAGCACACGCAGCTCATGAAGATCCCCGGTTTCTCTCACTCTTCCGACGATTCGCGCGACCCGCGCGACCCGCGCGCCCCGCGCGACGCCCGCGTCTCGGCCGGCCCGGTCGTTCCGGCATTCCGGGCCGACGACACCGTGTCGAACGGCATGAAGATCGCAGGGGCGTGGGGGTGGCGGATCCTCGTCGTCGTCGCCTGCCTCGCCGTCTTCCTGTTCCTTATCGAGAAGCTCGCCGAAATCGTCGTGCCGTTCTTGATCGCGCTGCTGATCTCGGCTCTGCTGCAGCCGTTCGTCCGCCTGCTCGAGCGCCACCGCGTTCCCAAGTGGCTGTCGATCGTCGTTGCGCTGCTGCTGGCGATCGTCATCTTCGGCGGGCTCGTGCTGCTCGTCGTCCTGCAGGTGCGTGCCGGGCTCCCCGCACTCGAGAAGAAGTCGGTCGACCGGTTCGAGGTCGTCAAGCAGTTCCTCGCCGCGCCCCCGTTCAACCTCACGAGCAGCGACTACAACTCGGTACTCGACTCGGCCACCACGGCGATCCAAGACAGCTCGAAGTCGCTCCTCTCCGGTGTCGCGGCAGTTGGGCTCGGGGGTGCGCACTTCATCGCCGACGGCCTGCTGACGATCTTCGCGACGATCTTCATGCTCATCGACGGCGACGGCGTCTGGAAGTGGGTCACCCGGCTGTTCCCGCGTCGCGCCCGCGCCGCGGTCGACGGCGCCGGTCAGGCGGGCTGGCACACGCTCGCCACGTTCGTGCGCGTGCAGATCTTCGTCGCGGCGGTCGACGGACTCGGCGTCGGCCTGTTCGCGTTCTTCCTCGGGCTGCCCCTGGCCGTCCCGATCGGCGTCCTGGTGTTCCTGGCATCGTTTATCCCGGTCGTCGGCGCCATCGTCTCGGGGGCCTTCGCCGTCGTGATCGCCCTGCTGTTCATCGGCCCGCTCCAGGCGCTCATCATGCTCGGCGGCGTCATCATCGTGCACCTGCTGGAGGCGCACGTGCTCCAGCCGCTCGTCATGGGCAACGCCGTCAAGGTGCACCCGCTCGCGGTCGTGTTCGCGGTGGCCGGCGGTTCGTACATCGCCGGGATCCCGGGCGCCCTGTTCGCCGTGCCGACGATCGCCGTGCTCAACGTGATGGTGACGTACGTCGCGCGCGGCAAATGGAAGTCGGAGTCGCAGCGCGCGGCCGAGAAGGATGCGACGTCGGAGGTCGTACCCGAGGCGTAACACTCGGCTGCTGCCGCTGGCGGTTTGTCGCCGCCAATTTGAGAGCGATCCTGGCTCTGGGTCACACCCGTTACTGCTGTATGGGGGTGCCTCAGCCGGATCGCTCTCAGATTTTCCAGGCGAACAAGCTCAGGATCCGGCGACCCCGCCCCCGAGCCCCCGCTCCTGGGCGCGCCGAGCCCGAGCGGCCCGGCGTCGGGCTCGCCATGTCGTCTGCTGGGCGGCTTCTTCGGCCTGGGCCAGCGCCGCTGACTCTGCCTCTGCCGCGCGCCGCTCCTCCCTCCGCGCCTGCCACCGCCCCACCTCGGCGTCGGCATCGCGCAACGGCGTCACCACGGGTGGCCCGCCGGCGAGCTGCCGCCGAGCCTCGACGATGCGCGAGTTGAAGTCGGCGAGGGTCGCGCGCACCGACGCCTCAGTCGCCATCGAGTCGAGGAGGTCGTCGAGCTGCGCGTTCTCGGTGCGGAGAGACAGCGCCGGAGGGGCCACCCCCGAAAGACCCTCGCGTTCGATCTTGGCTTTGATCCACCAGTCGGGATCGTGGCCGCCGGTGAGCCCGGGGAGCGGCTTGCCGGCGAGCGGCGAGTTGTCGAACTCGCCGGCGTCGATTGCACGATCGAGGGCGGTCTTGGCGATGGCCCGGAGTTCGGCGGCGGTGGGGGCGCGCTTCGGGTCCGAGCGGAGTGCGGCGGTGGCGCCTGCGGCGGAGAGGTCAGCGCCCGCAGCGCCAGCCTCAGCGGCCCGCGCATCGGACTCGGCGCGCTCGAGGCGGTAGCGGACCGCGGCGAGGGACGGATCGCGGCGGGCCGTGTCGCGCACACGCTCGACCTGCGAGGACGGCGCGGCAGCGGGTGAGCGACCCGAAGCGCGAGGGGCGGTGGGCCCTGCGGCGGGTGGTCTCGGATCCTGCGGTTCGTGTTGCTCGGCCATCACCGCCACGCTACGCCGCACCCGTGCAAATTCGAAGGAGATTCGGCGGCCTGACCCCCGCCGATCGCACTGTCTGCGTTGCGGCGGGGGCATTTCTCCTTCGAATTTGCAGGCGCTACGCGAAGAGGGCGGGCTGCACCGCAGGCACCGGCCGCCCGGCGACCCCCGCCTCGACGCCCAGGAGATGCACCTTGCGTTCGACGCCGCCGCCGAAGCCCGTCATCGCGCCATTCGCTCCGATGACGCGATGGCACGGCACGATGATCGACAGCGGATTGCGCCCGTTGGCGAGCCCCACGGCACGCACGGCCTTCGGGTTGCCGAGCGCCACGGCGATCTCGCCGTAGGTGCGGGTCTCGCCGTACGGAATGAGCGCGAGCTGCTGCCACACGGCCCGCTGGAAATCGGTGCCGACCGGGTCGAGCGCGATGTCGAAGGTGCGCCGCGACCCGGCGAAATACGCCGCGAGTTGGTCGGCGGCGGCGGCGAAGACCCCGACGGACGGGTCGACCCGATCGCCGAAGGTCTCGCGGCCGGGGGCATGACGGTGGTCGACCATGTAGAGCGCTCGGAGTGCGGTCGAGTCGGCGTCGGCGACGAGCGTGAGTTCGCCGATGGGGGAGTCGATGGTCGTGAAAGTCATGCGGGAGGCCCTTCGAGAGGAGGCAGAACGACGTCGTGGTCGGGAATCGTGTTGACGGCGTGCGGGCTGAGCGCCCAGAGGTATTGCACGGCGTAGGCGCGCCACGGCGACCAGGCGCGCGACGCTGCCTCGAGACCGCGCTTGTCGGTGGGCAGACCGAGGGTGGCGGCGATCTTGACGACACCGAGGTCGCCGACGAGGAAGGCGTCGGGGTCGCCCAGGGCGCGCATCGCGATTGTCTCGATGGTCCACGGCCCCATGCCGGGCAGTGCGTCGAGGCGTCGGCGGGCCTCGGCCCAGTCGGAACCGGCACCGAGATCGACAACCCCCGAGGCAATCGCCCCGGCGACGCCGAGCAGGGTTCGGCGACGGGTACCGGGCACACGAAGGGCCGCGTCGAGCGCCTCCGATGACGCACCGGCCACGGCCTCCGCCGTCGGGAACAGGTGGGTCAGGCCGCCGTCGGGGTCGTCGATCCGTTCGCCGAACGCCTGAACGAGTCGCGCCGCATGAGTGCGTGCGGCGGCCGTGGAGACCTGCTGCCCGAGCACGGCCCGGAGCGCGAATGCCTCGGGGTCGGAAACCCGCGGAACGCGCCGCCCGGGTGCCGCCTCGACGGCAGTGCGAAGATGCGGATCGGCCCGAAGGTGGCTGACGATGGCCACCGGGTCGGCGTCGAGATCGAGCAGACGACGCACCCGACTCACGGCCGCCGAGACATCGCGGACGTCACTGAGCCGCAGGGTGACCGGAAAAGCAGAGCCGATCGGGCGGCGCACCGAGACGATGCCCCAGCCCCGAGGCAGACGCAGGGTCGTTCGGTATGCCCCGTCGCGGAACTCTTCGACACCGGGCACGCCCGTCGCGATGAGATGCCCGAGCAGGTTCGACGGGTCGAGGGGCTCTCGGAACGCCAACCGAAGGTGGATGACGGTGCCGTCGGGTGACGGCCGGGCGTCGGTGCCGGCCGCCGATCTCAGGGCACTGGGAGTCGTCGCGTAGGTGGCACGGAGCACGTCGTTGAAGGTGCGCACCGACGAGAACCCGGCGGCGAACGCGATATCGGACATCGGCAGATCGGTCGACTCGATCAGGATCCGTGCCGACTGCGCGCGTTGCGCCTGCGCCAGAGCGAGGGGCCCGGCGCCGAGCTCGTCGTTCAGAAGCCTCTCGACCTGGCGGACGCTGTAGCCGAGGCCCTCGGCGAGACGTGGCACACCCTCCCGGTCGACGACGCCGTCGGCGATGAGCCGCATCGCCCGCGCCACCGTGTCGGATCGGACGTTCCACTCGGGAGAGCCGGGCACAGCGTCGGGCCGACACCGCTTGCAGGCACGGAAGCCCGCCGCCTGAGCCGACGCCGATGACGCGTGGAACACCATGTTGGCGTCTTTCGGAGTGCGTGCCGGGCAACTCGGCCGGCAGTAGATGCCGGTGGAGAGGACTGCCGTGTAGAAGAAGCCGTCGAAGCGCGCGTCGCGGCTTCGGACCGCGCCGCGGCAGACCGTGTCGTCGAGGTGCATGGCTCCATCCTCACACCGGCCCCTGACACCCGCTAGCGGTTTTGCGACACGGCAGTGGTGCCCCGCGCCTGCCCGATCCGCCGCACCGCGTATCCCGGACTCCCCCGCGCGCCGCGGCACGTCTCCGAGTCCGCAACGCGTCTCGCGGCAGCCCGCGCCCCCAACAGCGCCGCTCTGCCACAATCGTCGCGTGAACGAGCAAAGCCAGCACCCCCGTCTCCTCCTCGTCGACGTCAGCGACCGCGAGCGCGCCGACCCTGCCTACGGCGCCGAGTTGCGCACACTGAGCAAAAGCATCGCGGCGGCGGCCGTCCGCACGGGGTTCGCGGTGCGGCGCGTCGTCTCGGACGACGCCGACCTCGAGACCGAACTCGCCACCTCGGATGCCGTGCTTCTTACGGGTGGTGAGGATGTGGATCCTGCGCTCTACGGCGGCGCAGCCGACTACCCCGGGCGAGAAGAGATCTTCGGCGACGCCGACCGAGCCCAGACGGCACTCGTGCGGGCGGCGGTCGCGTCGGGCACACCGCTCATCGGCATCTGCCGCGGCATGCAGGTGATCAACGTGGCGCTCGGCGGCGATCTCGTGCAGCACCTCCACGACGGCGGTCACGTCGCGGCCGGTCCGGCAGGATCCGACATGCTGCGGCACGAGGTCACGGTCGAGCAGGGCTCCCAGCTCGCCGCGATCGTCGGCAAGACCGCGCTCACCGTGCAGTCGTCGCACCATCAGGCCGTCGACCGGCCGGGGTCGGGCTTGCGAGTCGTGGCCCGGGCGAACGACGGCACGGTTGAGGCGATCGAGCACGAGTCGGCGCCGATGTGGGCGGTGCAGTGGCACCCCGAAGACCGAGGATCCGACGGAACCGTGCTCGACGACCTCCTCGCGGCGGCTCGCGACGCGGTTGCCGGCTAGGCCGCTCCGGCCACGCCGAGGGCAGCTAGAGCGTCGTCGACTCGCCGACCGCCAGCAGCGTCATCGGCACTCCCGTGAGGCCGTCGGCGCCGAGGAACTGGGCCGTCGATCCCTTGCCGGCATCGCTCAGCATCAGGTCGTGGATCTGGATCGTCGACGTCGGAGCCACGGCACGCACGTAGTCGACGGCCTGCTCGGTGTTGATCCAGGGTCCGCTGACCGGCATGAGCAGCGTCTCGACGGGCACGCCCGGCTCGAGGTACGCGTCACCCGGGTGGAAGACGGCGCCATCGATCAGGTAGCCGACGTTCTGCACGAGCGGGATGTCGCGGTGGATCACGGCGTGATCGTCGCCGAAGACCGCGATATCGAACCCGGCGGCAGTGAAGGTGTCGCCAGCCGAGACGGTGACGATCGTGCCGACCGACTCGGCGGCAGCAGCAGAGTCGCCGGCGGAACGCAGGGCCGACGAGAGGGCCGATGTGACCGACGCCGGGGCGTAGACCGTCAGCTCGGGTCGGGCGCCGAGGGCCGCGGTGAGCACCTCCACGTCGAAGTGGTCGGCGTGGTCGTGCGTGACGAGCACAGCCTCGGCGGACGCCACGAGCTCGGCCGAGTTCGGCGTGTAGCTGCCCGGATCGACGACCAGCGATTTCTCGCCCTTGGTGAAGACGACCGTCGCATGGGTGTATTTGGTGAGGACCGTTCCGGTGAGTTCCATCCCGCAACTATACAGCCAAACTGTATAGTTGCCGCATGAGCACCGACCCCTTCGACCTCGACTCCGCCGACGAACTCCGCCGCTCGGTCGGAGTGCTGGTCAGAGCCGTCCGCGACCGAACCGCTCACGAGAGCGACGGGCAGATCGAGACGCTCGGCTTTCTGATGCGCGACGGCGCCCAGAGTATCGCGGCGCTGGCTCGCCTCCGCCGCATTCGACACCAGAGCGCCAGCGCCGTCGTCGCCGAACTCGAGCGGGCCGGGCTCGTCGCCCGAGCCTCCGACCCTGACGACGCCCGCGGCGTGCTCATCACGCTGACGACCGCAGGATCCGCCGTTGTCACCGAATCACGCCGCCTCCGCGCGGGCGTCGTGCTCGAGGCCGCTCGCGAGTCGCTGTCGATCGACGAGCGTGCCCTGCTCGCCCGCGTGCCCGCGCTGCTCGACGCGCTCTCGGAGGCGATGGCCGACCGCTGATCAGCTAGTGCGCGGGGCCGAGCAGCACGGCGAACAGCGCAGCAGCCCCGCCGACGATGTAGAACAGCGTTCCGATCTGCATCGTTCGCGTCTTGTTCCGGTCGGCGATCGGCACACTCACCTCGAGGATCGGGCACCCCGACCAGCCCATGAGTCCGATGCTGAGCGCGGTAAGCGCGGCCCCCACCCACCACAGCACGGCGATCCCGCCAGCCAGAACGGCCGGCCGCCACCCCGAGGCGAGGAGCAGCCCGAGGGCCAGAGCCACCGAGCCGGCAGCACCGATAAACCAGATCGTGCCCGTCCACATGATTCGCTGGAGGTTCTGCTCGGGGGTCATCAGATCGTGGGTCACGGAGACATCTTTCTCCTGTGCGGCCTGTTCCGCTAATCCACGGCGGAACGATCAGAGCTGAGTGCGGTTCAGGATCCGACAGCCCTCGCTTTTATACAGCTATAGTTATATAATTACGTGATGCACTCGTCCACCGCGCCCACCACCATCCGCTCGGAGTGGCGACGCGAGTTCCTCTCCGTGCTGCCGCACAACCGAGCTCACGCCGGAGCGATCCGCGCGGCCATCGCGGTCGTGCTGCCGATCGCGATCCTGTCGCTCACGGGCCACCCGACCCTCACGCTGTACGCGACGTTCGGCGCCATGGCCGGAGTCTTCGGCCGCCACTCCACGTATGCCGCCCGCTGGCGCCTGCAAACCGCCGCCGGCCTGGCGCTCACCACCGCAGTGGTCGTCGGCACCCTGGTCGGTGTCGTGGCCCCCGCCTCCTTCCTCGCCGTCGCTGCGATCGCCGTCCTCTCGGTCGCCGGCCTCCTCCTCTCCCGCCGCATCGGCCTGCTCCCGGTGCCGTCGCTGTTCCTGGTGTTCGCGACCGGGAGCACCTCGGCGTTCGCCCATGCACCGGCCGACCTCATCTGGGCGGCCGTGCTCCCTCTCGGCGCAGCGACCTTTGCGGTGCTGCTGGGGCAGGTGGGCCGGATCCTGCCGTCTCTGCGCGACAGCGCCGCAACCTCGACGCCGGCCAAGCACGGCCTGCGCCCCGCGGTTCCGTTCCGCGACATCCTCGGGGCGCCGGGCGTCCGCCGCGACATCGTCCGCTACCTCGTCGGCCCACTCGCGGCGGGGGCCCTCGCCACCGCGGTCGGCATCGGTCACCCCTACTGGGCCGCCGTCGCCGCCACCGTGCCGCTCTCGGGCGCGACGCTCGGGGCCCAGCTGGGGCGCGGCAGTCAGCGTCTGGTCGGCACGATCCTGGGGGTGGCTCTCGCCGCCCTTTTGCTCAGCTTCGACCCGCCCCTCGTCTGGTTGATCGTGATCGTCGCCGCGGCGCAGCTCTGGGCGGAGCTGTTCATCCTGCGCAACTACGCGCTGGCGACCGTCGGCGTCACGCCGCTGGCTCTGGTGATGGTGCATCTCGCATCGCCGCTGCCCCTGGCCGAGCTGGTGAGCGATCGCCTCGTCGAAACGGTGATCGGTGTCGTCGTCGCCGTCGTGGTGCTCGTTGCTACCCCCGCACACCCTCGACGGGAACCACGACTCGCGCCACAATGAGCGCATGAACGACACAGCCGCAGGTGCAGACACGGCAGCCCCCACCGCCGCGGAGCAGATCGACGCTCTGATCGCCAAGCACCCCGATTGGCGGGGCGCGCGCCTCGCTCAGCTGCGCGCCATCATCCGATCGGTCGACCCCGCGATCGTCGAGACCTGGAAGTGGATGGGCTCCCCCGTCTGGGAGCTCGGCGGCATCATCTGCGTCGGCAACATCTTTAAGGGCAAGGTGAAGATCGGCTTCATGGACGGCGCCGCGCTGCCCGACCCGAAGGGCATCTTCAATGCCGAGCTGGAGGGCAACAAGCGCCGCTCGATCGACTACTTCGAAGCCGACGTCGTCGACGAGGAGGGCCTCCGCGACCTCGTCCGTGCGGCCACCACCCTGATCGCGGACCGCACTTCCGCAAAGGCCGCGGCCAAGGCGTCCCCGAAGACGAAATAGCCGGTGACCGAGGATCCGCGACTCGTCGTCAGAGACCAGGCGGCCTGGCGCACCTGGCTCGATGCCAACGAGGCCTCCTGCGATGGCATCTGGCTCATCCTGGCCAAGAAGGGCACGAGCGAGCCCACGTCGCTGACCTACCCGCAGGCTCTCGACGAGGCGCTTTGCAGCGGGTGGATCGACGGCCAAAAGAAGGGCGTCGACGAGCAGGTGACGAGTCAGCGGTTCACGCCGCGACGGAAGGCGTCGCTCTGGTCGCAGCGCAACATCGGCCTCGTCGCCGCGCTCACGGCGGAGGGCCGGATGCGCCCCCGCGGCCAAGCAGAGATCGACCGGGCCCAGGCCGACGGGCGCTGGGATCGTGCCTACGCCGGGCAGGCCACCGCCGAAGTCCCGGACGATCTCGTAGCAGCCCTCGCATCCGCGACACCGGCGGCGGCAGTCCTCTTCGCCGGGGCATCGAGCGCCAATCGGTACGCGTTCATTCATCGACTCGTGACGGCGCCGAATGCCACGACTCGCACCAACCGCCTCGCGAAGCTGATCGCGATGCTGGAGCGCGGCGAGCTGCCGTTCTGACGCGGCCCGGCCTGCGACGAGATGAGTAGCGTCGAGTCGTGAAGCTCTCCGCACTCGCACGTCGCATCGCGCGGAACATCGTGTGGTGGGTGCGGGATTACGCCTTCGCAGCTCACTGGCAGGTGAGGGCGATCGTCGGGCGCCGGGATCCTGGTCTCTATCTCAGTGGAGAGGGACGCCCGGTCGTCGTGATCCCGGGGGTGTGGGAGACCTGGGCGTTCCTGCGACCCCTCATCGCGCGGGTCCATGCCGCCGGCCACCCCGTGCACGTGCTCGATTCGCTCAACTGGAACAGCCGGCCGGTCGAGGCGACCGCACACGATGTCGCCACCTATGTGCTCGAGCACGAGCTGACCGATGTCGTGATCGTCGCCCACTCGAAGGGCGGACTGATCGGCAAATACGTGATGGCGCTGCTCGACGACGCGCACCGGATCGAGTCGATGGTCGCGATCTGCTCGCCGTTCTCGGGTTCGCGGTACGCCCCCTGGTTGGTGCTGAAAAGCCTCCGTGCGTTCTCCCCGCGCGACGCGACGACACTGCTTCTGGCCCGCAACCGGGAGGTCAACGCCCGCATCGTGTCGATCTTCGGCGAGTTCGACCCGCACATCCCCGAGGGCAGCAGTCTGCCGGGGGCCGAGAACATCCGGTTGCCTGCGGGCGGACACTTCAGGATCCTGGCGCTCCCCCGCACGATCCGAACCGTCCTCGCCGTTGCGGCCCGCTGAGCCCGGCCCCTGCCGCTCGTCCCCGCGCTTCGGCCCGGCGGTGCTCCGCGGCTACCCCCTGCCCCTGCGTGCCTGCCTGCTTACCTGCCCGCCTCGCGTGATATATCGATGCTGGCTTCGGGGGCCGACCCTTTGTCAGAGACGTTTTGCGCGCCATCAAATTCGACCGAAATCGAAAGGGCCGCGGCCACCGTTTCGATCCGCGTCAAATTTGATGCGGCGCAAAACGTCTCTAGGGAGATGCCACCTCCCGGCGACGGCCAGCGCAACGCAGCAAAGCACGGCCCGGCACAGCACAGCTGTGCACAACACAACACAACACAACACGACACACTGCCCTGCCGCAGAACGACATCCCTGGCCGTGACCAGCGGCGGTGGGTAGATTCAATACTGTCGCGTCGCGCTGATTCGATCGAGATGCCGGGCTTTCGGCTCCAGGAGAACAGCATGAACGACGAGGCCGTCACACCGCCCCTCTACGATTTCGATCCGGCCACCCCCTCCGGCGCCGTGATCCAAGCGCTCTACGCCCTGCAAGACGCCGAGGCCCTGCACCGGTGCCGACTCCGAGACCACTTCGGTATCGGGGCCAATGACCTCAGCGCCATCGAGTACATCGCACGCCTGGAGAACGTCGGGCGCACCCCGCGCCCCCGCGATGTGACCCACATGCTCGGGGTGACGAGCGCCGCCACCACGATTCTGTTGAACAGGCTCATGACACGGGGGTTTGTGACGCGGCAGCCGGATCCTGAGGACGGTCGCGGCCAGCTCCTCGGCCTGACGCCCGTAGCCCGGGCTATGCTCCAGGACGCGGCGGGCACGAGCCAGCACGCCCTGCGGGTCAAGCTCTCAACGATCACCGCGCGCGAAGCGAAAAGAGTGGTCAGTCTGCTCGACGCGGTCACCCTCTCGCTCGACAAGGGCGCACCGGTCGCTAAGCCACTTAACGACATCGACCCCGCAATGTCGGTGGTCTGACCTAGTCTCGAAGAGATCGGGATGCACAATCCCTCGGCGTGACCATCGATCTCTCTCCCCTTGTTTCGGGAGTCCAGGCGGTACGTCGGGTGTCCCGGACGAGACGAAGCTTTACGCGGCTTCACCAGAATCGCAGGTCGCCATGACCCCGCCCATCACCCATTCGCTGCCCTCCGGCCTCGCGCCGGCCTCTCTTCTGCTGGCGGTTGTTGCATGAGCAGCCTTTACCGCTCCGAGCCCTCCGTCGAACCTGTCCGCATCTCGACCCTGCGTCATCGCCGCGCGCCAGCCATCCTGCTGCCGTCGTCCCCGCAGCAGCAGCCCCTCGAGTCCGAGCCGACATACGCCGACTTCATCGGCAGAATGGCGACCGCGGCGACTGACCGCCTCGTCGGCACACGCACTCTGAACGAGCGCGACGCGTCGTAAACCTGTCTTAGGGTCGGGCCTACGCAGCGACGAAGAACTCCAGGGCGACGCCGTCGGGATCCTTGACGCTCAGGGCCGTGCCGTAGTCCGCCTCGACAAGGCCCGAGTTGGCGAACCCGACTGCATCGAGGTGCGCTGCCCAGGCTCGCAACTCGTCGAGACCTTCCACGGCGAATCCGACGTGGTCCAGCCCCGGTGTGAACGGATCGAACCGTCCACCCGCGCCCCGCTCATGCTGAGTGAGACCGATATTCGTCCCTGAGGGCAACTGGAAGAGCCGCCGCGACAAGCCGTCTCCGTCGAGGGAGCCGATCGGGCTGAACCCGAAGAGTCGCTCATAGAAGGCACTGCTCGCGTCGAGGTCGCTGACGGTAATGGCCACATGGTCGATTCCGGTAAGTGTCGGCATGCATCCATCCAACCCCGGGCGACTCCTCAAGGCCCTCGCACGCACCGCCGCGAAGTAGACGATCGCTCAATACCATCCGGTCCGGTTTGTGTCCAGGCCTTTTGTGGGGACTGCGCCGGAGTGAGTATTGGGTCGTTCCGGCGGCAAGGATCAGGGTTGCCGGGCACGGCATGGGGCCGGTTCGGGTCGGCCCCATGCCATCACTCTCGCGAGGGCCCTGCCAAAAGTTTTTCGCGAGCAAGCAAACCCTTTGATGGACGGTAGCGAACACAAGACATCGGGCAAACGCCCCAGCTACACGCACCGGGCTTACCGGAAACGTCCAAGCAACATCCATCAAAGGATCATCATGCGCAAGTTCTCGAAAGCTACAGTCGGATTCGCTACCGCCGGCCTCCTCGTCGCCGGCGTCACCGGCCTCGGCGTCTCCACCGCCTACGCCGCCCCCTCGTCCTCGAACGTCCACCTCGCCGCGTCATCGTCGACCGTCCCCGCCCCGGCCGCAGCCGTCCCCGAGATCTTCGGCGGAGACACCTCCGTCGCCCTCGACAGCGACTTCCTCGCCGCGTTGAAGAGCCTCGGCCTCACCCCCTCCACCGAGGGCAAAGCCACCCTCACCGGCAGCGACATCGCCTTCCCCATCACCGGCGGATCGCTCGTCTACTGGTCGCCTGACGGCTCCTACCGCCCCTACGTCCAGGGCATCGTCGAGCACGACGGATCCGGCCTGAACCTCACCGCCGGCTCCACCAAGGTCACCCTCGAGAACTTCACCGTCAACCCGGGTAACTCCAAGCTCTACGGCGACGTCCTCGTCAACGGCAAGATGGCCGTCCAGCAGGCCTACATCTTCTCCCTCCACGGTGGCAGCCTCAAGCCCCTCTCCATGGACGGCAAGAACGGCGTCCTCACCGGCACCACCGTCCACGTCTCCGGCGTCGCCGCGAAACTCCTGAACTCCACCTTCAAGACCGACGCCGTCAAGGCCGACCTCCTCGTCGGAGTCGCCACCATCAGCGCCCAGATCACCGAGTAACACCCCCTCCACGAAGAGCCCGCCGCATCCCAGCGGCGGGCTCTTCGTCAGTTGCCAGCCCGCCCCTCCATTCGGCGGCCAGGAGTCTCCCGCTGGCGCATCGGCGGGGGATCAGCCCGGAGACCGGATTTCTCCGGGCGCCCGATAGGGCCCGCCTCACCCTCGGGTGCGGCGGGCTTTTCCGCTGTCCGGTCGGCGGCGGGCGATGCTGACCGTAATCTGCTCGACTAGCGCGCCCGAACCTCGAGGTGCGCGTAGTCGGGCAGATCGATCTTGTCGGACGGCGGCCGGAAGAACCGCCCGCCGAGCGCCGAGATCACACCGCTCGACGCGACCCGCAGGCCCGCGCGGAACACCGCCAGCCCGGCCCTGGTGCGTGGATTCGCGATCTGCGGAACCCCCGGCGGCAGCTTCTGCGCCTGCTCGACATACGGCCGCATGATCCGCTCGTAGCTGGCGAAAGCGTCGCGGTGATCGACGTGCGCGGCGAGCTCGCCGGCGAGAACGTAGGCACCGACGATCGACAGGCTCGTGCCCATGCCGCTCACCGGCGAGGCGCACCACGCCGCGTCTCCTGTCAGCGCCACTCGGCCCCTCGTCCACGACGGCGCCTTCACCTGGCCCAGTGTCTCGAAGTAGATGTCATCGGCGTCGTCGAGGGCGTCGAGCACTCGCCGGGCCTCCCAGCCGACGTCAGCGAAGTGTTCGCGCAGGTGCTGCTTCTGCTGCTCGGTGGTTCGACGCTTGTCACGCGCCGACGACGGATCGCCGTAGATCACCGACGACAGCACCGCACGTGTGGTTCCGTGCCGGTCAGGCCGCAGGGTGACGGCCCGACCGCCCGGCTCGTTGTACCAGCGCCACCACGGGGTGTCGCTGTCGGTGCGCGGAATCGTGAGATAGGTCATCTCCATGCCGATCGGCTCGACGACGGCGTCCCCGAAGACCAGCGAGCGGGTCGACGACCCGATGCCGTCGGCCGCGACCACCAAATCGAAGGATCCGCGGGCACCGCTCTCGAACACCACGTCGACGGCCGACCCCGTGTCGTCGAGCTCGGCGATCCGGTCACCGTAGAGGTAGGTCGTGCCGGGCTCACCGTCAAGGCTTTTCGAGGCCTCGACGAAAATGAGCGACAGATCACCGCGGAGAATCTCGAGCTCGGCCGTCGCCCCCTCGGTGTCGCTGGCCTTGACCGGGAACTCGGCGACGACCGCTCCGCCCTTGCCGAGGAACCGCGTTCCGACCTCGCCTGTCGTGCCCGCTCGGACGGCTTCTTCGAGCCCCGCTCGGCGGAGCACCTCCCGGGCAGCGCCGCGAATGTCGATGTTCTGACCGCCGCTGCGGAACTCGGGCGCCCGCTCGACGACGGTGGTCTGCCAGCCGTAGCGATTCAGCCAGAACGCGAGTGCGGGGCCGGCGATGCTGGCGCCGGAGATCAGGGCGGTGGGACGGCTCATGGGGTGCCTTTCGTCGACGTCCATTCTTGCGACTGCCGTCGACTTCGGCCCGGGGCCCGCGCTCCTAGTCACGATTCGCGGGTTTAGTCGCGGAATTCCGCGACTAAACCTGCGAAACGCGACTAGACGGCGCCGAGCCCCTTAGACCCGAGCGAAGCCGACCGCAGCACCGAACTGCCCGAGCGCCATGGCGTTGTAGGCGTCGACGTCGAACGGCTGGGAGGTCACCTCGCCGCGCAGGAACGCGCGAATTCCCTCGGCGAGGCCGTCGACCGAGGCGGGCACCACGTGGATCACTCCCTCGGGCAACGCGTCGGCAATCGACCCGAACTCGGTCGACACGATCGGCAGACCGAGCGTCGCCGCTTCGAGCAGCACCATGGGCTGGCCCTCGTAGTCGCTCGAGAGCACGAAGCAGTCGGCTGCTCGCAGCACCGAGAACGGATTGCGCAGGGCACCGGTGAGAAACGCGACGCCGCGAAGCCCGAGCCGGTCGATCTCAGCCTCGAGCTCCGCCTCGAGCGGGCCGTGCCCGACGAGCAGCAGCCGGAGCGCCGACCCCTCCTCGGACGACGAGCGCACCGCCGCGAACGCGGCGAGCAGCCGCTTCTGGTTCTTCTCGCGCGTGTAGCGGCCGACGGTGACGAGCCAGACGGAGTCGTCGTCGCGCCCCAGGGCCTCGACCCACTCGGGGACTGCGCCGTCAGCGGCCAGCGGCTCGCCCTCGAAGACGGGTGCGGGGGCGAGCCGACGGATCCTCGTGGCGTCGACGAGGTTGACCGCGGAGTCGATGGTGCGCGACCCGAGAGCCGAGGGCGGGAGCTTCCGCTGGTTGATCGCGGCGAGCGCCGGTGACACGGCCACCAGCGAGTCGTACGACGGGTAGAGGCCGAAGAGGGCCGGCAGGCTGACGGCGAGCGGTCGCTTGCCCGCAACCTCGCGCCCCACCTCGGCGGCGAGGTCGTTGTGCAGCCAGATCGAGCGCGGTGCGTCGGGCGAGTGCAGCAGCAGCGTCGCCCAGAAAGGGCTGTAGCCGCTGAAGTCGACGACGAAATCGAAGGTCGACGATCCGAAGCACCGCGTCCACTCGTCGTCCCAGAGGATCTGCTGCCCGGCATCGGCCGCGTGCGCGTCGGCGACTCCGCGGCGGTAGAGCAGCCGGCGTCGCAACTGCTGGGCTTTCGGGCCGTTCATGCCGCCTTCGCGGCGGAAGTGCCGCACCGAACCCGCTACCGCGTCGGCGTTGTGCACCTGCTGCGGCGACTTGGTCACCGTGTAGGCGATGCTCACGTCGTAGCGGTCGGTCGGCAGTGCGGCCAGGAGGTTAAGGCCCGCCGACGTGATCCCGTTCGACGCGAGGTCTCCGACGTGCACCAGCACCGAGGTGCGGTTCGAGGCCGAGGCGGACGCCGACGGCTCGAGGATCCGATACCCCTCGGTTCGATCTCGGAACACGACGTCGATCACGCGAGCGGCGCTGTGCTCGGGGCGGGGCACGAAGCGGGCCTGCCAGGCGGCACGGGCGTCGGTGCGGAGCTCGGGGTCCGCCGGATCCTGGGCCGTGATCACCCGGGCGACGTCGACGATCTCGGAGCACACCGGGCCGGGGAGTTCGTCGGCCTCGAAGTACATGCCACGGTCGGCGCCGTACGACGACGCGTCGGGGGCGAAGAACACGATGCGGCGACCGGTCGCCAGGAAGTCGAAGAAGCTCGACGAGTAGTCGGTGATGAGGGTGTCGACGACGCCGAGGAGTCGGTTGGTCGGGATGCGCCCCGGCACGAGCACCCGTGCGAGCTGCGGGTTGCCGCCGACGAAGCGCTCGAGGATCTGGTGGGTCTTGAGCAGAACGACGTAGTCGCTGCCGAGTCTCGCCTGCAGGTCGGTGACACGCGCGAGCAGCAGGTCGATGTCGTCGGACGGGTCGCCGAACGACTCGCCCCTCCAGGTGGGCGCGTAGAGGACGACGCGGCGGCGGCCGATGGCGAGGCCCGCCGAGACCAGCTCGTCGACGACGCGCACCCGGTCTGCCTCGGTGAGCTCTTGGCGGTCGACTCGGGGGTAGCCCTCCTCGAGGATCCGGCCCCGGAAGAACCCGTCGAGCTTGTAGGCCGAGCCGTACATCGTCTCGGTCATGAACGGGTTCTGAGCGAGCAGGTAGTCGGCGGCGACGAAGTTGCGGAGGGTGTTGCCCGACTGCCGTGCCCCACCCGGCATGTCGAAGCCCATCGCCTTGAGCGGGGTGCCGTGCCACGTGTTGAGGTAGACCTGACCGGGCCGTTTCGAGAACCACTGCGGGAACGTCGCGTTGTTGATCAGGTACTTGCTGGTCGACACGGCGCGGAGGTAGGCGAGCGACTCGCGGAGCACGAAGCGCACGCGAGGATCGCGGCGGAATTCGCGCAGCGTGGCTTCGTCGTCGATGTGCGCTCGGTCGAGCACCCAGACGTGCTTCAGGTGCGCGAAGTCGGGTGCGTCGAGCAGCTCGCGGAAGAGCGCCTCGGGGTTGCAGAGCAGGCCGGTGCCCGCGAACGCCTCGTAGAGCACGGTGTCGTCGCGGATCGTGTCACGCCGAAATCGCGCGAGCGCCTCCATCCGGGCGGCCTTCAGCCCGATGCGGGCGGTGCGGTTCAGTATGGACGGCACGTTCATGGGATCTCCTCGCGGGGATCACTGCCCCCGGAGCATTAGACCGTGAACTGGCAGAGAAACGCCTAAGAACGCGCCGAGCCGGGCCGGACGTCAGCCTTGGCGGTCTCGCCGAGAGCCACCCAGAAGGGGTGCCGGGTGGCGACCACGACCGCGTCGAATCGGCTGAGGCCGAAGAGGCGTTGCAATTCGGCGCGCCACTGCGACGGCGGACGCCGGCCGGTGACGCGAGCGGCGAATGACCAGAACTTCGAGCCCTCGAGGCCGCCCTGCCGCACGACGACACGGATCCTTCGGTCTTGGCTCTTCTGCCACGCGATGAACTCCCGCTTGCGCGAATCGGAGACGAGCACGGTGAGGTCGGTCGTGTCGAGGTCGATCGCGGCGATCTCGCGGTCGACGACGGCGGGATCCCAGCGGTCGGTCGGGCCACCGGCGACGAGGAGCACGCGAGGCGCGGTCGACTCGTTCAGGGCTCGCGACCGGTCGGGGTCGACGACACCGCGGAACACCGCGTCAACGACCCGTGCCGTTGCGCGCCCGTCGTCGTCGCCGGCGAATCGGCGCCGTGCCACCGCGAGTCGCTCGACACCCGCCTCGTCGAGCGGAGCCCGAACCGACTCGGCCAGCTCGGCCAGGGTGGTCGTGACGCGGCCGGGCCAGGTCGACGGCTCGAGATACAGGCCCCGATAGTCGCCGTAGTCACCGATATCGGGCACGAAGAAATGCAGGGGCCGACCCGTCGTCAGAAAGTCGAAGAAGACGCTCGAATAGTCGGTGACGAGGTGGTCGGTGACCGCGAGCACGCGGTTGGTCGGCAGGTCGTTCGGCACGAGCAGACCGGTGCCCGCTCGCTCGCTCACGCTGTCGTGCACCACCTGATGCGCCTTGAGTGCGACCCGGTAGTCGTCACCGAGCAGGTCTTGCAGGTCGCGGGCCTGGTCGACGAGGATCCGGGGATCGTCGGGGCGCACGAACGACGTGCCCTTCCACGTCGGTGCGAACAGCACCAGCCGGCGTCCGTCGAGGTCGAGGCCGGCGTCCCGGAGGGCCGCGATCGTCTCCTCGCGCTCCCCCGCGTCGGCGAACTGGGCGTCGACCCGCGGCAGCCCGAGCTGCAGAACCCGCCCGTCGAACAGCCCGTCGAGCCGGTGCGCCTGCCGATACAGGGTGTCGGTCATGTAGTCGCCGCTCGAGAGCAGATAGTCGGCGTGCAAGAAGGTGCGCAGCACGTTGGCGACCCGGGCGGGCTGGTCGTCGATGTCGAAGCCCATCTTCTTCAGCGGCGTCCCGTGCCAGGTGTTCAGCACCACTTGGCCGTCTCGACGGCTGAACCAGCGCGGAAAGGTGGAGTTCGTGACGAGGTACCCCGCCGTCGACACGGCTCGGGCGTACGCCTTCGAGCCGGGCTCGACGAACCGGACCCGGGGATCGCCTCCGAACTCGGTGAGGACCAGGTCGTGATCGTGCCCGGGCCGGAGAGACCAGATGAAGCGGAGGTCGGCGAAGCCGGGATCCTTGATGAGTGCTCGGAAGATCGCCTCGGGGTTGCAGAGAGCGCCGTTGCCGTCGAACGACTCGAAGAAGACCACTCGCCGATCGACCGGACGCCGCCGCGAGAACGCGCGCGACTCGACCTCCATCGCCCGGTGTGCCGTGCGACGAAGCGAGGTCAGGGTGGGGGTGGCCATGGCAGGTCGAGACTACTGCTTTCGACCCTCGGGCTTATCAGGGCGTCGTGATGCTGACGGCGTCGTGAAGGGTCGGCTCGGGGGCGACAGCCCGCGGCAGCTCGAGCCAGAGGTCGACCTGGTCGTCTTCGCCGTCGAGGCCGAGCGCGACGGCCACGGGGTCGACCGACATGGCGGCCACGGTGATCGCGGTGGGTGAATCGCCCGGCGCCGTGCGAATGATGATCCGATCCGAGGTCAGCCCTGTGATCGCCGTGGCGACCTGCCCGAGCAGGCGCTCCAGATCGATGGGATCGAGGTCGTCGAGGCCGCCGTCGTCGTTCACCTGGACTACGGCCCCGCGTCGTCGATGGAGCATGACCTGCTCGCGGATCTCGCGGCTCAGTAGCTGACGTCCGCGGATCTCGTCTCGAATGGTCTGTTCGAGCAGCCGGCACTCCGCCCTGTCCTCCGCGGTGAGTCGACCACGCTTGTCGCTGATCGCCCGGAGCATCGGTGCGGCGACCAGTGCGGTGGTGCCGAGGCGCACCTGGCGCTCGGCGTGGAAGGCCTCCTGTGCGGCGCGCCACGTCGCCGCTTGGCGCTCCGATTCGACGTGCCGAGAGATCTCCGCGCCGGTCACCCCGATAGCCCACGCCGAGACGGTGACGACGGCCACCATCAAGATCGTGGCGATGATTCCGAAGTGCAGAAGACCCCACGGGCCAGCCCAGACCAGGGTCTGCACGACAAGCCCTGTCAGAACCAGCCAGGCGAGTCTCTGGCGGTGACGCAGCAGCAACTCCACGACCAGACACACGACGCCGCTGACGTACCAGGCGCCGTTCGAGAACGAGTCCGTCGACGGGTTCAGGGCGGCGCTCCCGAGTATGGGGAGCAGGAGCCCGACGATCGCGATGAAGCCGGCACGGCGGTGAGACGGAGCGGCGTTCTGGGGCGCGAAGACGCACATGGTGAACGCGGTCGCGAAGAGCGCGAGTCCGATCGCCGGCTGCACCACCTCGGGCTTCGACACCACGACCACGAGACCGAAGACGATCGCGAACAGCGCGAAACTCGTGACAAGGCCGAGAGTCAGCCACCTCGGGACGTTGATCATGGAAGCACCCGTCGTTCCTCTTCGGTGTAGAGGTCGGTGCCGACGATGGCCACCGAACCCCAGCTCAACACGATGCGGGTGCCGGCTCCCGGGGCCGACTCGACATCGACACGCCCCTCGAGGGCTCGAAGCTCCCGAGCCGCCTCGTTCCCGCGCCCACCGCCCTGCAGCCCGATCGACCCAGGGTCGAAGCCGCACCCGTCGTCTTCGACGATGAGTCGAATGCCGTCGGATCCCAGCGGGTGACCCCGAAGGGTTCGACGAGTGGCTCCCTCGGCGTGCTGCACGCTGTTCGCGAGCGAGTGCACCAGCACGCCCACGAGAGCGTGAGCGACCTCCGGGGGCAGCATCACGACCTCCACCGCGGTCAGATCCTGGTCGAAGTGGCTCAGCCAGATGCCGAGTTGCTCGCATCGCTGGGCGAGCACCTGGCCGAACGGCAGGACCTGCTCGTTGCGGCCGACCGCGTTGACGTGCATCAGTACGCGCAAAGAATTCGCCGCCATCCGCGACGCGAGGTCTTCCGATTCGGCGTCGCCCGCCGAAGCCGCCGAGAGGAACGTGGTCAGCACGGCGTCGTGGAGCAGCGCGTCGGTTCGGTTGCGCTCGTGCTCGGTCGCATCTTCGAGCTGCGACGCCGCGAAGGTGTCGACCGCCAGCTGCTGCCTGTTCGCGGCGGCCACGACCCGGTGGCGGACGGTCCCGAGCAGCAACACCAAGACGAGGGAGAGGCCGACCATGAACAGGCCGTCCACAGCGACGTCGGAGAGAGCGACGTCGCCGCGGATCCTGAGACCGATGCTCGCTAAAGCACTGACGACGAACGCGAACACCATCGGCACGACACGGGAGCGGGCGCCCCGCGCAAGATACGCGGCACCGACGGGCGACAGGGCGATCAACCAGGGCATGGGATCCGTCGAGACCGGTGGCGTCAACGTAGCCGCCCACAGCAGCAGCGCACCCGCGTAGACCGCCGCACCGAGCAGAAAGAACAGCCTGGCGCGGGCCGGCACGACGAGAGGGCCGAGCCCCGCCAGGATGGCGAGGCCGACCATCGACATGACGACGCCGCCGAGCGGATCCGCTAACGACGGGGCATCGGCGACGAACGAATCGGCGGTTTGCAACGAGTAGAGGACGCCGAACCCGCCGACGATCAGGTCGAAGAGACGATCGAACCGACGCATTCCGGCATCGACGATCCGGCCCGAAGCGGAAACCCGGGGCACCGGCCATCGCGAAACGACAGAGGACGAAATCACGCTGATTCCTCTGTGCACTGGATTGCCCGTCACGATCAAGACCCGCCTCCCCGGCTAAGTTGCTCAACCGTAAATGCTGCGTCTCGCCGGCGCACGAACCCACTTAGGGGCATCGCGCCCCCACTTCGCGGCGCACCGCGACCCCCGCTCACCTCCGATCGGTGGACGACCGCGGCTAGCTCAGACCGCCGCGACGACCACCCACGCCACGGCCGACAGACCGACGAGGCGCACACTCGTCGCCACGATCGCGGAACCCCGCCACACGGCGACGAACTCCCCGATCGCAGTCGCCAGAGCCAGCAGCGTGATCAGTACGATCGTGACGCAGACCGGGCTCCCGACGATTCCCGCCCCGACCTGATGGAACGCCACGATGCCCCACGGCACGATTCCGACCGCCGCGCCGTAGCCGAGCGCCCGGCGCGACCCCGTGCCACTGCCGGCACCTGCTCCAGCCACGGCCCTCTCGCGGGCGCTGACCGCCTGCACCATCCCGAACAGCACCCCGGCCGACGCGAGCGCATAGATGCCGACGAGCGCCCCGACGTCTCTCACGCCGTTGAGCTCAGCGACCACGAACACCGCGATCGGGCTGGTCAGCAGCGGGTCGACCCACGCTGTCCACCTCGGCGGCACGAACCTTGCGAGGGCGAGGAGGGCGGCCACCACGGCGAACGCGATGCCGACGTCGACCCGCGAGACGAGCTGGGCCGTGTCGCCCCCGAGGGCTGCCGTGACCGGGCGGAGCGCAGGATCCTGGGCTCCCGCCACCACGACCAGCACGACCGCCTGCAGTGCGAACGCGGTCCCGGCTCCGCGTCGCGCTCGTTCCGACCCGGCCGCCCGGCTCACGGCGCGCTCGCTCCCCGCGGCGGTGTCGGCAGCTCGATCTTCACGCTGCCGTCGATGACACCGGCGGCGACGGCAGACAGCGACGTCTGGCTGGACCGGGAGTGGTAGCGGATCAAGCGGTAGGCGGAGTCCATGTCGAGCTGGTGGGTGTGCGATATGACGCCCTTGGCCTGCTCGATGACGACTCTGCTGTCGAGGGCCCGCTGAAGTTGCTCACGGACCATGGTGCTGTCGCGGATGACCCTCTCCTGCAGCACGCTGATCGTCGCGACGTCGGCCAGCGCCTGGGCGGCAGTGGCATCGGAGTCGTTCAGCGCGCCCTCGTGGTCGCGGAAGAGGTTCAGCGACCCGATCGTCTCCCCGCGAAGGCGGAGCGGGATCGCGTGCACCGAGACGTAGCCCGACTCGGATGCCGCGTCGGCGAACGTGGGCCACCGGTCGTGCATCTCAGCCCTGCTCGTCACCGACACCACCCGACCGCTCGTCACCGCTTCGACGCAGGGCCCCTCGCCGGCCCGGAGCTGCATGAGGCCGATGCTGCGGCTCGCCTCGCCCGTCGAGACGATCACTTCGAGGTGCCGGTCGTCCGGGCCGAGAATGATGCCGGCAGCGGATGCGTCGAAGAGGTCGGTGCAGCGATCGACGAGGGTCTGCAGCAGGTCGATGATGTCGTAGTCGGCCACCAGGGAGTCCGCGAGGGTCACGAAGGTGCGAACGAGAAGGGTCTCGCGAGAATCGGACACGGTTTCCTCAAATCCTGGAATCAATTGTCGAAGGCGGTGAAGTCAAGTGTGCGTGCCACGACATCGGCGGCGATGTCGCGGACCGGGCGCCCGCTGGCGAAGGCGTGGCCCCGAAGAACGAGGAGTGCATCGACCGGAGTGATGCCCATCTGCGCGAGCACCATTCCGGTCGCCTGATGCACTTCGCGGCGCGAGTAGTCGCCCGCGCTGCTTCCAGCATCCTCGTCCTCGCTCTCCACCGCCAGAAGTGATCGGCGCAGAACCTGCCGGGCGAGGATCGTCGACAGCAGACCCGCGTCGGCCACCTGCCGCGAGCTCATCGCCCCCGAGACGCGCGAGTAGAGGTCGATGGCCCCGACGTTGATGCCGGCGACGACCAGCGGAAAGGCGAACACCGCTGCCAGCCCGGTCTCGCAGAGAGCCTGCCGGGCCAGAGGCCACGAGGTCTCCGACGAGTGCTGCAGGTCGGGCTCGAAGACGGGAAGGCGGGTCGAGAGCGCCTCCCAGCAGGGCCCCTCGCCGAGGTCGATCTGGATCTCGTCCCACTGGGCGGCCGAGTCGTCCGTGACGCAGATGGTCTCGGAGCCGAGAGGGTCGCCCAGGGTCGAGACGGCCGCACCGGTCACACCGATCGCCGCCACGAACGGGCCGCAGAGGTCGGAATCCGGTTCGAACGCCTGCGCCAGAGCGAGAGCCGCATCCGAGAAGTCGAGCCGCTCAACCACAGGCGCACCGAGGCCCCGCTGGCACGAGTCGGTGCGTCATCATGGGGCCTCCAGGAGCCTGCGTTCATCCCGTGATCGGGTCACGGGGCGCTGGGCCTAGGTGTCGGCCGTGCCTCACCTTAGCCGTGGTGGGCGCCTGCCCGGTCCGCTTCGAGTCGAACGCGCGCGGCTAGACGCGCGAAGCCTGCCCGCACGAAGCATGGGCCGCGAGACAGCGATGCGGCCGAGCGGCGTCAGCTCATCGGCCGCTGAGGTCGAACGGTGCCTGCCCCGAGTCGACCGTGGTGAGGTAGCCGCCATCGGCGAGCGCCGAAGGAAGGGCGACGGCACCGCGCACCCTCGGCACCCCGCGCACGAGGTCGATCTCGATGACCGTTCCCGTGCCGGCCCGCGTCACGAAGAGCTGCGAGCCGTCGTCGGTCGCTGCGAGAAAGCGCGCCTGCGAGCCGGTGCCGGTGGTCTGACCGAGAGTGGGCAGAACAACGCTCTTCTTCGTGCCGGTGAAGAGCCCGTCTCGACCCCTGCTGACGAGAGTGAGGGTGTCGGTGCCGTCGTGGGTGACGACCGCGGCAGCAAAGCCCTTCGCGACAGCCGCCCGCGTGGCGACTCCGGTGCCGAGCGAGACGGTTGCGACGCGCGAGGTGCGGGTCGACGAGGAGGTCAGCAGCGCCTCGATATCGGCGGCCGGCTGCGTCGATGTCGGCGCGGACTGGGCCTGCGTTCCGACCGCTGTCGTGCCGTCGGGAGCCATGCGCGGGCGGTAGCTCTGCACCGCGACCTGCGGGTAGGGGGTACTCGTCGACCGCCCGAAGCCGCGCTTGGTCACCGGCACCGTCTCGAAGCCGTCGTGCAGGGTGGATCCGATCACCCGGCCGTCGGCACTGACGATCGGGCCATGCGGATACGCACCGAGCGCCGTCGTTGCGGTGACCGGCGGGGTCGAATCTCCCTTCAGGATCCTCGACACCGAGTACGAATCGAACCGACCCCCCGCGGTCACGACGAGCCGGAGCGGCGACCCGACCAAAAACGTCTCCATCTCTTCGGTGCCGGTCTCCCCCGTCGTCGCCAGCTTGACCTCAGAGGTCGTGATCCGCGCCGTTTCGATCCTCTTCTTCGCGAGGTCGATGACGCTGACCTGCTGCTTCGTCGACCCGTCGAAGTCGGAGCCGACGGCGATGTACCGGCGTGACGGGTCGGTGGCGAGCCAGCCCGCGCGCTCCCACCGCCCATCCGCGTTCAGGATCCGATAGCTCGCCACGACCGACGGACGCCCCGTGGCCGAGATGCTCACCACCTCGAGCTGCGGCTTCGACTCGTCCATGAAGGCGATGCGCCCGTGCCCGAGCTGCACAGTGCCGGCGTGCGTGCCGAATTCGATGCCCTTGAGGCTGCCGGTGCGTCGTCCCGTCGCGGGGTCGACGACGTAGACCGCGTGTGCCGCGGGGTCGGCGGCGACGAGCCAGTCGTGGCCGGCCGAGGTGGTGTGAGTCGCTCGGGTGGGGGCCGCCGTGGCCGCGGTGGCCGGAAGTGGCGCGGTAACGGCCGCGCCGACGAGCAGCGCGAGGCCGACGGTCGCCGCCTGGATGCGGGTGAGGGAGGGAGATCTCATGGGAATCTTTTCTAGTCAAGAATGATTCTCAGAGCTTATCGATAAGTCTTCTCATTAAGCGAGCTAGCTGGCCCGGCAGAAACGAATCCGCTCAGCGCGCGGCTACAGACGCGCAAAGCGTGCCCGGGCGAAGCTGTACGCCCCGTAACAGATGAGCCCCACCCCGACGGCGATCAGAATCACCTGCCCGAAAGGCAACGCGGCGAGCGCCTTCAGCGCGCCGTCGAGACCGGAGGCCTTTTGCGGGTCAAGCGTGGCGGCAGCGACGATGAAGAGAATTCCGACGACGAAGACGGCGATACCTTTCGCCACGTAGCCGAGAATGCCGAGGCCGGTGATGGCGCGACCCGTGCTTCCCGACGGCAGGGCGATATCGTCCAGGAACTTCCGCCTCGATCCCTTCGCCACGAAGTAGGCGCCCACGCCGATGGCAATCAGGCCGACGACAACCAGAAAGATCCGACCACCCGGCAGCGTGAGAATCGATGCGCTGGCATTCGTGGACGTGCTGGTGGAGCTCGTAGCGCTGCCGAGAGCGGTCTGTGCTGCCGTCAATCCGAGGGCCACGTAGGCTGCCGCCTTCGAAGCGGAGACCAGGCTGCGCACCCAGCGCTTCTTCGACGACGAGCCGATGCCGAGCACCGCTTGGATCACTAGCCACAGCCCCAGCGCGAAAAGGCCGACGACCGTCAGCCACAGGATGATCGCGCCACCGGGGAGCTTGGCGACCTGAGCGAGGGCGCCCGACTGGTCGGACTTACCGCCCTGGTGCAGGGCGACGCGGATCGCGAGGTATCCGAGGAGGAGGTGGACGAGGCCGCTGGCGGCGAATCCGGCGCGTGCGAGCACTTCGAGGGCGTGGCTGTCGCCGACCTTCCCGGCGGCGGAGCGGATCTCACTGGGGCTGGTCATGGCGTTCTCCGATAGCTGGTGGTGCGTCGTGGGGCAATTCTGGGCCATGACGGCACCATGCTCGCGCCCCGTGACCTCATCCGTGCCGAGATCGCACTTGTGGTCGGGTGCACCCGACCGCAAGTGCGATCTCGGCCCACGACCTAGGCGCCGGCGAGGTGCTCCTGGAGAACGTCGCGGACGGTCGTCCAGGTGTGGGTGCCGTAGCGGTCGTTGTCGAGGTGCCGCAACTGCGCGTGGCCACTGAACATGCTGACGAAGTACTGCATCCCCTGCCAGGCCGGGAACGTCTCGTCGGGGTTCTTGGACAGGCGCTTGACGACCTTGCTCATGACAGACAGGGTCCCGGTCGTGCCGGCCCACTGCAGCTTGAAGGGCGTGCCGGTGAGCTCGGTCAGCGTCCGGGCGATGTCGCGGGCCGTCACCTGGGCTCCGGCGATCTCAATGACGCGAGGCGCCGTGTCGTCGAGAGCTGCCAGGGCGGTGACCCGGGCGACATCGTCTTTGGTCGTGAAGTCGAGAATCTGGTCGGCGGACGACCAGAAGAGGACCCGCCGACGGTCGAAGAGGATCATCGGCGCCTCACTCGCAATGAGGTCGGTGAACATTCCGTTAAGGATCGAGGTCGCCTGGATGGGCGCCGCATCGACCTCGGCTGCGAACTCACGACGGATCTCGAAGTTGCGGTTACTGCCGGGGGCGATCGAGCGGTAGTCGGCCGAATAGTCGGACGGGATGAAACGCGGCACTCCGGCGGCGACGGCCGCCTTCAGAAGAGCGCGCTGCGCATCGACGATCACGGGCCGGATGCCGCTGACGGCCGACACGACCACATCGACCCCGGTGGACGCGGCGGTCAGCGCGGTGTGGTCCGAGTAGGCGGCGCTCACGACCTCGATGCGGTCGTCATCGCCGAACAGCGCGGAGGCCGATGTGGAGCCGGGTCGGGTGAGGACCCGGAGTCGGACATCGTGCTGCAGGAGTTCGCGGACGATGCGTTGGCCGAGATCACCGGTAGCGCCGGCAACGAGGATGGTTGTGGTCATGAGGAACGTCTCAATCGTGGGAGGTCGAAGAAAGCGGGCGGCGGGATCGTTCGGGGGAAGCGACAGGGTATTCGTTGGCTGCTTGGGTATCGGAGATGAAGGACTCGACGTCGCCGGCCCCCAGTGCGACCCGGGCGAGCAGCCGGCGCAGCTGCGTTTGCTCGGCGGGGCTGAGATCTCGCATGAGGACACCCTCGGCGTCACGGAGGGCCACGCGTGCCGATGCCAGCAGAGTCCTGCCGACATCAGTCGGATACACCTGGCGCACGCGCCGATCGGTCGGATTCGGTCGACGCTCGACAAGCCCGCCCGATTCCAACCCGTCGATCACATAGGTCATCTGGGTCTTGTCGACTCCGAGACGGTGAGCAAGTGCCAACTGCGAGGAGGGCTCCTCAGTCGTGATCGCCACGAGCACCTGGTACCCCCGTGGTCCGCCAGGAATGTCGGCGACCGGCCCCGTGCCTAAGCGAGAGAACCCCTGGTACATCACTGCGAGAGACCAACCGAGTTCGGTCTCGATACCGGCGGCACCCCAATCGATGTCCGGTAGCGACACGGGTGCGCCGGTCGTCGACGAAGTTTCCATAGCTAAACCATACCTCTGCAAGATCATCTTTGTCAAAGATGATCTAAACCAGCGACGACCCGACCGATGGCGACTAATGCCAAAAATTGAGAGCAACTTCGGGCAGTGGTCAACCGAGTTCGTGTACCCGACTACGGTGAGCCAGTGCAGCTGGAACTCTTCGCCGTCATCGGCATCGCGGTCATCGTCACCGTGGCGGCGTTCTCCAGACGCCTCGGCTTGGCCGCGCCGATCATCCTGGTGCTCGTGGGTGTGGGTTTCTCCTACATCCCCGGGGTTCCGGCAATCGAGATCCCGCACGACGTCATCCTCAACGGTCTCCTGCCCCCGATCCTGTTCGCGGCCGCACTTCGCGTGCCCGTGGTCGATTTCCGCCGCAACTTCGAGTCGATCGCGAGCCTGTCGTTCCTGCTCGTCCTGTTCACCACCGCGGGCGCCGGACTTCTCCTGCACCTGCTTCTCCCGGGCCTGAACCTCGCGCTTGCCTTCGCGTTGGGCGCGGTCATCAGTCCACCGGACGCTGTTGCGGCGACCTCGGTCGGCCGCCGCCTCGGGTTGCCACCCCGCCTCCTCACGGTGCTGGAGGGGGAGGGGCTGATGAACGACGCGACCGCCCTAGTCCTTCTGCGCTCCGCCACCGCAGCGGCCGCCGGCGGCTTTCTCACGCCCTGGTCCGCCGGCCGAGACTTTCTGTTCGCAGTGGTGGTCGCGGTCGTGATCGGTCTCGCTGCCGGATACGCCACGGTCGTGGTTCGGTCGAAGTTCACCGACCCGGTTCTCGACACCGCCCTCTCGATCGCGGTTCCGTTCATCGCCTTCATCCCGACCGAGGCCGCTCACGCCTCGGGCGTTCTCGCCGTGGTCGTGGCAGGGCTGTATTCCGGGCATGCCAGCCCGAGTCGATTCACGGCCCAGGCGAGGATCAGCGATCGGATCAACTGGCGCACCATCCAGTTCCTCCTGGAGAACGCGGTCTTCCTCATCATCGGGCTCGAAATCCGCACCCTGATCGAGCAGGTGCACAGTTCCGGCAAGACCGGCGTCGCGGAGACCATCGGGATCGGACTGCTCATCACCATCGGGCTGATCGCCCTGCGATTCGCCTGGCTCAGCCCCCTCGTTCTGGCCCTCAAATTCCGGGAGCGGCACAAGGAGCGGGACACCTTCCGGCGCTGGCTCTCCCTCGAGCACGACCTACGCCTTCCGAAACGAGGGCTGATCGCGAACCGGCGACGCCAGACCGCCACTCTCCGCTATGAGCGGCAGCGTGCGGACCTCGATCAATTGCGTGCCGAGAGAATCGACTGGAAGGGCAGCATCGTGTTGTCGTGGTCCGGGATGCGCGGCGTCGTGACCCTTGCCGCCGCCCAGTCCCTCCCCGATTTCCCGTACCGGCCTCAGCTGGTGTTGATCGCGTTCGTCGTCGCGGTGACCACGCTCATCGGCCAGGGCGCCACCCTGCCCATTCTGATTCGCGTCCTCCGCATCCAGGGGGTCGACCGGTACGACGACCGACGTGAACTCGCGACCCTGCTGGACGAGATCAGCTACGGCGCCCTCGAAGTGATCCGAAACCCCGACGATGCCACCGACAGTGTCGACGGGGTCGACCCCGACGTGCTCGAACGCGCTCGGCAGGCATCGTTCCTTCGAGCCGAGTCCGCCTGGGAGCGATCGGAGAAGAACGTGTCGTCGTCCGATGAGACCCCCCACCGGGTCTACCGGCAGGTCCGGCTCGCGATCGTCGAAGCGGAACGGGAACGCCTTCTCGATGCCAGGAGCCGCGGCGCGTATTCCTCTCGGGTGCTGGCCGAAGCGCAACGCATGCTGGATCTCGAAGAGACGCGGCTCACTCCGCGGAGATGACGAGGAGGTGACGCTGAAATGACGCTGAAGGCGTCTCACTCGTGAGCGTCCATTTTGCGATCTGACTCACGGAAGAGCACTAACTCCTCTCTCAGCCCGGGGCCGTATTTTCCGAGTCTCCGAGGCCGCCAACCAAAGACCGAGTAGACCTGAAGTATGAGAGCTCTCACGTACCAGGCCGTCACCAAGGTGTCTGTCGAAGAAGTCCCCGATCCCACCATCATCGAGCCCACCGACGCCGTCATCCGAGTCACCTCGGCAGCAATCTGCGGCAGTGACCTGCACCTGTACGACGCCCTCGGCCCCTACCTCGACAAGGGCGACGTCCTTGGCCACGAGACGATGGGCGTCGTCACCGCCGTCGGAACCGAGGTCTCGCGCATCAAGGTCGGCGACCGCGTCGTCGTCCCATTCGTCATCGCCTGCGGTCACTGCTTCATGTGCGACCGCGGCCTGTTCTCGCAGTGCGAGACCACTCAGGTCACCGAGTACGACTCCGGCGCCACCCTCTACGGCTTCTCGAAGCTCTACGGCCAGACCCCGGGCGGACAGGCCGAGCAGCTTCGCATTCAGCGTGCCGACTTCAACCTCATCACCGTCGGCGCGACCCTGCCCGACGAGCGGTACCTGTTCCTCAGCGACATCCTTCCGACCGCCTGGCAGGGCGTCGAGTACGCCGAAGTTCCCGACGGCGGCACGCTCGTTGTCCTCGGTCTCGGACCGGTCGGCCAGTTCGCCAGCCGCATCGGAGTCCACAAGGGCTACCGAGTGATCGCCGTCGACCCCGTTCCCGAGCGCCGCACCATGGCCGAGCGCCACGGTGTCGAGACGCTCGATCTCACCGACGACGTCTCGGCGATCATCAAGAAGATGACCGACGACCGCGGCCCCGACTCCGTCCTCGACGCCGTCGGAATGGAAGCCCACGAGCACGGTGCGGTGGGGCTGTTCCAGAAGATGGCCGGCGTTCTTCCTGACGCTGTTGGCCAGGCCGTCATGCAGAAGGCGGGCATCGACAGCCTCGGCGCCATGCACCTCGCGTTCGACGTCGTCCGCCGCGGTGGCACGGTGTCGCTCAGCGGTGTCTACGGCGGCACCGCCGACCCGACCCCGTTCTTGAACCTGTTCGATAAGCAGATCAGCCTCCGCATGGGGCAGTGCAACGTTCAGAAGTGGACGGATACCCTCATGCCACTGGTCGAGGATCCTGCGGATCCCCTCGGCACCGAAGACCTCGTGACGCACCCCGTGCCGCTCGAGCAGGCCGCTGAGATGTACGACCTCTTCAAGACGAAGGGCGACGGCTGCATTAAGGTCGTCCTCAAGCCCTGACCTAGTCGCCCCACCCATAACAGTGCTGTGACACCGGCCCTAGCGAGCACTCGCTAGGGCCGGTGGTGTGTTGCCTTGCGTCGCAGGTCGACGAGCCCGAGCGTGAGCGCCGCTCCGGAGAACACCAGCGAGACGATCAGAGCGAGACTGAGCGCGTCGGCGAAGGTACCCACCTCAGGTGCCGGGATACCCTCTGTGCGAGAGGCGACGGCGGAGCCGAGCAAGGCGAAGAACACCGTGCCGAGGACGGTCTGCCCGGTAGCCGACCCGATCCGCTGAGCGGTCTGCAGCACACCGCCCGCGGCCCCGCCCATGCGCGGATCGACGTCCATCAGGGAGAGCGTCTGGTTCGGGGTGACGATGGCGCCACCGGCGATTCCGAGCACGAACAGCGGCACCGCGAGACGCAGGATCACGGTGGCCGGGTCGGTGAGGTCGGGCTCGCCCTGGATGACGGCACCGATCACGATCGTGCCGGCGAAGAACACCGACACCGCACCGACGACGAGCGGGCGTCCGATCCGAGGCACGAGTCGGCCCGCGACGGGAGCCCCGAGCACGGAGCCGAGCGCCAGCGCTGACACACCGAGGCCTGATTGCAGGGCAGTGAAGCCGAGGCCGTTCTGGTAGTAGAGCGACAGGATGAGTGGGATCCCGGTGTTGCTGCAGAAGAACACCACTGCAAAGGCGACCCCGGTCACGAAGGTAGGAACGCGGAAGAGCTGCAGGTTCAGAAGCGGCGACGCCGCCTCGCGCGTGAGCCGCGACTCACGGCGGAGGAACAGGACGAGGAATACGGCCGCGGGGACGAAGAAGACGAACACCCAGCCGCTGTGTACCTCGTTCACCTCGACGATCGGGAACAGGACGAAGAACAGCGCCGCGCCGAGGAGAACCGCACCGGCGATATCGAGCCGGCCCGACCCGGATCCTTTGGGCTCCTGTTTCGGCACCCATCGACGCGCCAGGATCACCGCGACGATGCCGATCGGCACGTTGATGAAGAACACGAGTCGCCACCCGAAGTCGGAGCCGCCGAGAGCGATCAGGAGGCCACCGATGACGGGCCCGAGGGCCGTGCCGACGCCGACCGAGAGCCCGAGACCGCCGAACGCCCGGCCGCGCTCGGATTTCGGGAACGCGTTCTGGATGTAACCGGACACCTGGGGCCCGATTATGCCTCCGAAGAGCCCTTGCACGACCCGGGCGGCGATGATCACGAGCGGCACGGGAGCGAGGCCCACGCAGGCGCTGGCGAGCACGAAGCCCGAGACTCCGATGATGAACATGCGGCGCCGCCCTCGGGTGTCGCCGAGCCGTCCGCCGATGACGGGCATGAGGCCGAACGCGAGGATGTACCCGCTGACGATCCACTGGAGCTCCGCCGGCCCGGCGCCCGTCGAGCGTCCGATCGACGGGAGGGCCACGTTCGTGACGCTGACGTCGAGCAGCGCGGCGAACTGGCCCATGAGCATGACGAACAGCGCCCGCCAACGTCGGGGATCGAAACCCTGGGCAGGGGACGACTCGTGTGCCGTGTTCGAGACCGTGAGCTAGCGCCTCCGCAGCGTGACGACGAGGTGCAGCAGCGGCACCGCGGCCGTCGCCATGAGAACCGTGCCGAACACCTCATCGGTCGACCGCAGGAAGACGCCGCCGACGAGGAGGGCCGCGAAGACGATCGCTGAGCCGAGTCGGTTGACGGAGCGTTCGACCGACCGAAGACGGCGGTCGACCTCGGGTGTCCGGACGGCGAGTTGACCGCGCTCGATCCGGGTCGCGAGCTCGTCCATCCTCCTCGGCAGCCGAGCGAGTGTGGTGCCGTAGGCCAGCGCCTGCCGGGGCAGGTCGCGAAGAGCATCGCGGCCATTGGTGCTGAGGATGGTGCGAGCGAAGGGGTCGACGGCGTCCCACATGTTGAAGTCGCGATCAAGGGCGCTCGTCACGCCCGAGACGAGCGAGATGGTGCGGATTAGCAGCAGGAAGCTCTCGGGCAGCTGGAAGGGGAGGACGCGGATAGTCTCCCCGAACTGCCGTCCGAACGCCTCCAGCTCGCGCGGGTCGATCGTCTGGAGCTCGGCGATGCCCAAGCCGCCGAAGCGGTCGAACAGCGCCGACATGGCGCGTTCGAGTTCGTCGGTGTCAGCCGTCGACAGCAGCACACCGAGTTCGCCCAGCGACGCGACCAGGGCTCGGCTGTCGCGTCCGACGGCGGCGAGGATGAAGTTCCGCAGGCCGGCGCGGAGCGGGTCGGAGATCTCGCCCATCATGCCGAAGTCGACGTACGTCAGGTGCCACTTCACGCCGGCACCGGTGTCGGATCTTGCCGTCTCGGATCCTGCCGTGCCGGATCCTGCGCTGCTGGATCCTGCGGCGACTGCGGCGACTGCGGCGACCGGGGTGACGAAGATGTTGCCCGGGTGAGGGTCGGCGTGGAAGAACCCGGCGACGAAGATCTGCTGGAAGGTGACGCGTGCCAACTCGTCGGCGACTGCCGACGGATCGATTCCCGCCCTTTTGAGGGCCTCGACATCGGTGATCTTGATCGCCGAGACGTCGGAGAGGGTCAGCGCTCTCAGCGAGCTGCGTTCCCACACCACCACCGGCGCCTCGACCACGGGGTCTCCGGCGAAGTCGGCGGTGAAGCGCTCGGCGTTCGCTGCCTCGTGCAAGTAGTTGATCTCTTCCAGACTCGTCGCGGCGAACTCCTCGACGAGTGCGGGGGCGTCGGCGCGCTTCGACACGAGGCTCACGTGCGAGAGCCAGCCGCCGATGCGGCGCAGCGCGGCCAGGTCGACGGCGACGATCTCGTCGATGCCGGGTCGCTGGATCTTGACGATGACGTTCTCGAACCCCAGGTCGGCCGCGAGCGCGGGCGACAGCCGCGCCCGGTGCGCCTGACCGAGGGACGCCGCGGCTATCGGAGTCGGGTCGAAGAAGGCATAGGCGGATTCCAGCGGCATGCCCAGCTCGGCGACGGTCTGCTCGCGGATCTTGTCGAAGGGCTCCGCTGCCACCTCGTCTTGCAATCCCTGCAGTTCGTTCGTGACCTCCGGCGGGAGGATGTCGAGTCGCGCCGAGAGGAACTGCCCTACCTTGATCATCAGGCCGCCGAGGTCGACCGCCAGCACGCGAAAGCGCTGGGCGAGGAACTGCAGCCTTGCGGTTCGACCGCGAGCGGCGAACCGCCGAAGACCGATGCGCGGGAGAAAGAGCTCGTACCACCAGGCCTGCGCGAGGAAGATCCAGGCGAACCGCACGATCTTGCGGTAGCGCTTCCGGGAGGCTCGGCTGGTCTGCGGCGCGGCGGGCGTGCCACTGGCCTGCGGCATGCCCTACTCCTCGGCGAGGATCGCGTAGAGCTTGCGGCGCGCCTCATCCACGACGGCGACGGCCCGCTCGGTCTGCCGGGGCGTGCCGGTCTGGGCGACCAGCGTCATCACCTGGGCCAGTTTCGCGGCGGATTTCGTGAGAGCGAGAGCTCCGTGAACACCCTGACCCCACGGTTGCTGCGGTGCCTTCGGTGACCCGGAGGCGGCGTAGGCGGAGCCGGCGTGGGCAGAGTCGGCAGCAGCGGAGGCAGCGGCGGCCGACTCGGCAGCGGCAGCAGCGGCCAAGCGCCCCGTGTCGGTCAGCGAATAGACCTTCCGTTCACCGACCTGCTCGGCCGAGACCAGCCCCTCATCGTCGAGCACCTGCAGAGTCGGGTAGACCGAACCGGGGGTCGGTTTCCACGTACCGCCGGATCGGGCTTCGATGGCGCGGATGATCTGGTAGCCGTGCATCGACTCATCGCTGAGTTCGCGGAGAACAGCCGCCCGGATGTCGCCGCCCTCTCCTTCGCCTTCTCGGACGTCGGGGCTCGCGTCCGCCGTGGAGGGGGAAGCGAAGGTCTGCCGGAGACCTTCGACGGCACCCCGCAGATCGAAACCGGGCGAAGACGACGAGCGCATAACGGGGTGTCCCTTCAGGACGCATGGCGAATCTTGACGATACATCGCGGCCCTGGACGGCGTGTCTCGTCTGACTCGTCCTCAAGCGTTCGGGCCTAGCCGACGGATCCTGCCGTCTTTCTGGTCACAGCGAGGGCGCAACACCCAGCTGGCGAACGAGCGTCGGAATCTGCTCTCGGAACGGGAAGAACCCGCGCGACGCGTGCGGCCACGCCAGGCTGTCCCACCGACGGCGGACGCTGACGAGGGCGACCCCTTCCGAGGCGAGGATCGGGCGCAACTTCTCGAGCCTCTCGTGGACGGGGCCGACCGGTGCGAAGGGCACGACCACGGTGTCGAGCTGTTCGGACTCCGCCCAGCACAGGACGGTCGAGGGGAGCGTGTCGACGAGGATCCGGGCCGGGCGGCCGCCGGCGTCGAGAGTGCGGGCCGCGGCATCGTCGAGGGCCGTCGCCGTGAACGCCGCCACGGCCTCCGACGCCGCGAACGGAGACCGCTCTCCCGAGTCGGCGACTGCGGCGGTCGCCACCAGCCGATCGGCGAGCCCGGGCTGCTCCGCGAGCAGGCTGCCGGCCTCGAGGTCCTCCTCGTGCAGCATCAGGCCGATGCGATCTCCGAGCTGCCCCACGACGTCGTTCGGCTCGATGGCCGTGCGAGGCGGGAGGGGGTCCTCGGCGAGCGCTCGGGCCTCGCTGGCGAGCCCGGTAGGCGAGAAACGGCCCTCCGTGTACTGCGCGATGTTGGAGGCCGATGCGAGGTAGGTCTTGCCCTTGGTCTGCAGGCCGGCGACCCACCGCCACGACAGCGTGTTCGACGCCGCATCTCCGTCGAGCAGATGCCGGTAGAAGAAGTCGGCGCCGAGCTGCCAGGGCAGGCCGAGGGTGAAGATCCAGATGCTTGCGAACCACATCCGCGTGTGGTTGTGCAGGTAGCCGGTGTCGATGAGCTCGTGCACCCAGGCGTCCATAGCGTCGATGCCGGTCCGCCCGGCCACGGCGTCGCGGTAGGCCTCCAGGAGATCGCCGGTCGCGAACTCCTCCACGTCGCGGCGATAGCGACGCCATACCTCGGGGTTCTGTTCCAGCCAGCCCTTCCAGTAGGTGCGCCAGAACACCTCCTGCACGAACTTGTCGGCGCCGCGGAGGCTGTGTCGTTCGAGGACGGCGGCAACGACCTCGTGCTCGGTCACCAGGCGATGGCGCACGTAGGGCGACAGCTTTGAGACGTTGTCCCTCGACACCCCGAGGTCGTGATTGCGGTTGCGGGCGTAATCGAAGCCCGCGCGGGGGACGAACTCTTCGAGCGCGTCGAGGCCGGCGGATCGGGTGGGGATGAACACTGCTCCATCGTGCGCCCCGCGACGCCGCAAAGGCCGACAAAGGGGGCTGATCCGGCGAGCGCCGGTGTCGCGACGCGACTAGCTCGAGCTCAATGCGTCCTCGTCTGCCGCGACGTTCTTCTGCACCGCGAACTGGGTCCGGTGGAGTTCCTCGTACCGCCCACCCATGGCCAGCAGTTCCTCGTGCGTGCCGCGCTCCACGATCGATCCGTCCTCGATCACCAGGATCGTGTCCGCGCTCCGGATTGTGGAGAGGCGGTGTGCGATCACCATGGCGGTGCGTCCCTCGAGAGCCTCGCTGAGCGCCGCCTGCACAGCGGCCTCCGACGTCGAATCCAGGGCCGCCGTCGCCTCGTCGAGGATGACGACGCGCGGCTGGGCGAGCAGGAGTCTCGCGATCGTCATCCGCTGACGCTCACCCCCGGAGAGTCGGTAGCCACGCTCCCCCACCATGGTGTCGAGCTGATCGGGCAGCGACCGGATGAGCGGTTCGAGCCGTGCTCGTCGGACGGCGTCCCACACCTCGTCGTCGGTCGCCTCCGGCCTCGCCAGGCGGAGGTTGGACAGGATGGTCTCGTGAAATAGGTGGCCGTCCTGCGTCACCATGCCGAGGGTGTGCCGCATGGACGCGAAGCTGACGTCGCGGACATCCGTTCCCGACAGGCGCACGGCGCCGCTGTCGACGTCGTACAGGCGCGAGAGAAGCTGCGCGATCGTCGACTTTCCGGCACCGGACGTCCCGACGAGGGCGACTGTCTGCCCCGGTTCGATCCGGAAGGAGATGCCGTGCAGCACCTCGTCGCCGCCGCGGGTGTCGAGCGTGGAGACCTCCTCGAGGGAGGCGAGCGACACCTTGTCCGCCGACGGGTAGGCGAAGCGGACGTCGTCGAACTCGACGGCCACCGGCCCGTCAGGAACGGCGGCGGCATCGGGCTTCTCCTGGATGAGCGGTTCGAGATCCAGCACCTCGAAGACACGCTCGAAGCTGACCACCGCGCTCATGATCTCGACTCGGGCGCTCGCGAGGCCGGTCAGCGGAACGTAGAGGCGGGTGAGGAGGAGTGCCAGGGTGACCACGTCGCCGGTGTTCAGCTGGCCGCGAAGGGCGAGGAAACCGCCGAGCCCGTACACGAGCGCGAGGGCGAGAGCGGAGACGAGCGTCAGGGCGGTTACGAAGACGAACTGCAGCATCGCGGCGCGCACCCCGATGTCGCGCACGCGGGCGGCGCGCACGCGGAACTCCTCGGCCTCGTCGTCGGGCCGGCCGAAGAGCTTGACGAGGGTGGCACCGGGGGCCGAGAAACGTTCGGTCATCTGCGTGCTCATGGCGGCGTTGTGGTCGGCGGCTTCACGGCGCAGCGCGGCGAGTCGACTGCCCATCCGGCGCGCGGGAATCAGGAAGATCGGCAGCATGACCACGGCGAGGACGGTCACGATCCATGAGGTGCTGAGCATGACGATCAGGGTGAGGATCAGCGCCACGACGTTCGTGACCACGCCCGACAGCGTGCCGCTGAAGGCCTGCTGCGCCCCGATCACGTCGTTGTTGAGGCGGCTCACGAGGGCGCCCGTCCGGGTGCGGGTGAAGAACGCGATCGGCATCTTCTGCACGTGGTTGAAGACCGCCGTACGGAGATCCAAGATCACGCCCTCGCCGATGCGCGCCGAGTACCAGCGCGTCACGAGCGAGACACCGGCATCGGCCAGGGCCACCCCGGCGATGCCGATCGCGAGCCAGACGATCGTGGCGATTGCGCCGTTGGCGACGATGACGTCGACGACCCTGCCGGCGAGCACCGGCGTCGCTACCGCGAGGAACGCTCCCACGACGGACAGGAGGATGAAGACGATCAGCTTGGCCCGGTAGGGCACCGAGAACGTCAGGATCCGACGCACAGAGGCACGCGAGATACCGTGCTTTCCGCCTCGGGCGGACGAGATCTTGTAGAGCGAGCTCCAGGCCGCGGACTCCATGCTCATTGCGGTTCCTTCCGTCGACCCCCGGCCCAGCCTGGTCGGTGCACGTGGCGGTGGTGCAGCCGGGAGCACGGCGAGACTAACCCACTCCGCGCCGTGCTGTGAGCGTCTCGACCGCCGACCGATGTCGCGCACGGGGGCCTGCCACGCCCGTGCCCGTGCCTGCGTCCCTGCGAGACTGGTGGCATGCCCGCCCACGGTTCCCCTCTCCAGCGTCTCGGCTTCCTCACGATCGGGTCGTTCGACCCCGCGTCTCCGGCCGCCGGCCACGAAGACACCCTGCGGGTGATCGAGCGCGGCGAGCAGCTCGGCTTCGACAGTGCGTGGCTCCGCCATCGGCATCTGCAGCCGGGTATCTCGTCGCCGGTCGCGATCATGGCTGCCGCGTCGCAGCGGACGAGCCGCATCGAGCTCGGTACCGCCGTTACGCCGATCGGTGCGGAGAACCCGTTCCGCCTCGCCGAAGATCTGAGCACCGTCGACGTGCTGCTGGGCGGCCGATTGAACCCCGGCTTCTCGGCGGGAACCCCGATGAACTTCGACCTGTACCGCGACGCGATCTACCCTGACACCGCCGACCAGGAAGACCTCGGTTACGACCGCCTCCTTCGCCTGCGCGACCTGGTGCGGGGCGATGTCGTCAACCCTTCACCGGAACGACGCGGCATCGAAGAGTTCAGCGACATCGTGCAGCCCTTCTCCCCCGGCCTCGTCGATCGTCTCTGGTGCGGCGTCGGCAGCACGCGGTCCGCGGTGTGGGCGGGCGAGAACGGCTTCCACCTGCTGGCGTCGAGCGTGACTCGCGCCGAGCAGGGCACCGACTTCGCCGTGAATCAGCGCGCCCAGATCGACGCCTACCGAGACGCCCATCAGGATGCCGCCTCCGCTCGTGTCTCGCAGGGCCTCGTGGTGGTGCCGACCGACTCGGCGACGCCGGAGCAACGGGTCCGCTACGCCGCGTACGCCGAATCGCGAGCGGGTCGCGTCGGGGTGCCCCAGGGCCCGGGCAAGTTGCTGTTCGCGGCCGATATCGTCGGCACCTCCGCCGAGATCGCCGACACGCTGCACGCCGATCCGGCCTATCAGGCCGTCGACGAGGTCGCGTTCGCGCTGCCCTTCGCGCTCGAGCCCGACGACTACGCGCAGATCCTCACCGATCTCGCCGAGCACCTCGGCCCGGAGCTCGGCTGGGCGCCCGCCGCTGCCTAGTCAGATGTCGTCAGAGACGCTCGCCGTCCAGGATCCTGCAGCACCGAGACTCACTCGTCGTCGACCGCGAGGGTGACGGCATAGCCGAAAGGAAACTCGACGTCGCCGTTGCCGTAGATGCTCGTGTATGACCGCCACCCGGTGTCGAGACCACCACGACCAGGATCCGCCACCACCGGCGCCGTGGTCTCCGTTATCCATGAGCCCGACGTGTCGAGCACCGGGCTCATGACCGCCGCACCGGGAAGAGGCCCGAGACCGTCGCTGTCGTGGACCAGAACGCACCGGACACGGCGAACATCCACCACCGCACCACGAACCCGCCGCGACGGCTGCTCGACCGCATCGCCATACGTGTCGTACTCCCACTCGACCGCGAGGCGATCACCGAACAGGCGAGTCACCCACGCCGCGTCGGCCGGGTAGAGCTCCCACTCGACGGCATCGCCGACCGTAATGAGGAGCCGCTCCTCGGCGAGCTGCCAGTCACTGAACCACACGAGCATGGGGCCATGCTCGCAGGTCGGGCCTTGGTCGCCGCCCACTGCGCATAGGAGCTCAGGATCCCGGTGGTCCCGAATCACCTGTCGGCGGGCGTCTTCGACACGGTCGGCTCTCGCGGCACGAGCAGTAGCCTGCCCACGCTGGCGGCTCAACCCCCACCGCGTCCGACCGGCGTAGCCCCACTCCTAGAGTGAGCGAATGAAAGAACACTCCCAACCCCCTCGGCGAAACCCCCGCCTCATGCGAATCCTGGCGGTCGGGTCCCCCGTGGTCGGCGTGCTCAGTCTCGCGCTGGGCATCGTGGAACTCGCCCACAATGATCCATCCGGCTATATGTCCATCATTCTGGGCGTCGTCATGCTCGCTCTGGGGTACACCTACATCCGAATTCTGGCCGCCAATCGAGACGGGCAAGCCTCAAGCGGCGAAGAGCACAACGACCATCCCGAGCACCCCACCGGCATGCAGTAAGCATCAGACGGTCGTGTCGAAATTGCCCGACCGTGCGAGTTGCGTCGAGGCGTTCACATAGCGAGGCGACCTAGCCGCCACACCCGCTGGTACCTGCGGAAGGTGTTCCGCGGCGTCGGCGCGGGAGACGGTCGATCTCATTTTCCCGGGAGGCCATCTGCGTTCTCAGCTGCCGAGCAAATTGATTCCAACGACAGATGTGTGGCGCCCAGATACGTTCGCCATCCCTGCTCAGCGATCGTTGAGCGAAGGGTGCGCGCGTCGGATGACGGCGCTCATCTGCTCGAGCGTCAGCTCTCCTCGAACCCAAGCATCCTCGGCCGCGATGGTGACGTCGGAGGCTCGGCCTCCCTCAAGGGCGGTGGAGGTGCGAGTCTCGTCGACCATCTGTTGCCGGCGGGCACGCTCGGTCTCGGTGGTCGACGTGGCCATCTGGGTCCTCCCCCATTGTCAATAACTTCTACCAACCCGGCGGCAAAAACGGTGGACGCCAGGTTCTAACGCTAAAGGTTTTGACGATGAGTTCTGACGATTCGGCAGGGCTGTAAATCCGGGGCCCTCCCAGATGGCGTCAGGCCACGCATAAACGATCGTTTTGGCTGGCGCCAGCTAGACGCCGAGGATCACGCCTAGAACACCCCGCCAGCTCGGAGGCCAAGAAGGACGGCCCAGAATGAAAACGTCGCAGCCCCGAAGGTGAGCACCTTGGCGGCGAAGTCGAGCCAAGGTCGTCCGTCGCCCTTGTTGTGTCCGACCACGGTCGCCAGCGACGCGAGTAATAGGAAGAAGACCACGGGGAGACCGAAACGCGCGACAGTGGCGTTCACCACATACTCGGTCGCACTCGTGCCCTTAGGCAGCTTGTTCACGATCGGAATCGTCGCAACCAGCACTAGGGCAGCGATGGTGGAGATCGCGAACATGATGCCGAGCCACACCCACTCGTTACGGAAGAACCTTTTAATCTTCGTCGCCGGCGTGGCCGGCGTGGCCGGCGTGGTCGGCGTGGTCGGCGTGGTCGGCGCGGTCGGCGCGGTCGGCGCGGCAGGCGCGGCAGGCGTCGTAGCTGTCACAGCTGTCGTAGGCGAGGATTCATCAGTCATGCGGTCAGTCTGACGTAAGCGATCGCCCTGACCGCCTGACCGCCTGGCAGCTATGAGATTGCTGTGTGAAAGCTCAGAAGCCAGTTGGGTGAGGTATGTTCAAGCCAGAGGCCTTCATGGCCAAAAGATACCCAAATAAAAATAAAACATAAAAAACGTACAGACTAAAAAAACTCAAATACTTACGCAAATTAAAGCGAGCAGTACTGGGATCCTCGAAGTAGAGGGCATCTCAGCAAGGGGCTTCCTGCCCGTCAAGTATCACGATTCCCCCCACGGGACGTGCTTCTTGCGGGGGAATGGGGAGTCAGGCCTTGCAAGAAAAGTCATTGGAATATCGTCGACCAACTGGTGCAGGACGCGTGGGGAGTCGTGCACCGCTTGGAGCACGATGCCGAACTTTCGCACTATTTTGCCGTTTGCGCCGCCTGCCGCCCTCACCGTGGGCGCAGTCGTCAGCCCGGGCCTCCAAATCGCCGCCTACATCTGCGTGGGTGTCTACCTGGTCTTCTGCGGGATCATCCTCGCCTTCCTCCTGATGATGGCGGTCGTGGGTACGCCGGCGCACGTAAAGAATGCGAAGTGGGTCCTGAACCTGCTCTTCATACGCCGAGCCCGAGCCGTGGCGGCACCTTCACCCGCAACCACTCCCCCGGCGACTGCGCCGCCCGCGACGTAGCCATTCCGTCTATTCGAGCAGCTGCACGGGGACGTCGACCAAGACGTATTGACCCTTGACTGCGCCGAACCCCGGTGATGCCCTCGACGGCGTCGGCATCGAGGGGCGGGTCCCGGAACCAGACGACAGCTTTGAGGATCTATCAGCACTAAGTTTCTCGTAGGAGGGGTAGATGAGCAGTCACAATTTTGAGACGTTGCGTGGCACTGTCCTGAGTGCATCGCGCTCAAGGAGCTGGGCGACGGCCGTCCAGGAGTGGCAGGTAATCGGCGTCGAAGATGACCCCCGCAGCGCTGGAATCTGCGTGTGCGGCAAGGTCGGGCTTCTCTACCTCTACACAATCCGCAACCGGCAGACAGGGCACGATCTTTTTCCGATCGGTAGTAGCTGCGTCAACCTGTTCGAGGTCGAAGATCTCAACGTTAGTGTGTCCGTCCTCCGCGTCCTCTTCGATCTGCGCGCCGCGCTCGAGAGCAGGAAGCACGTCACACTCACGCCCGAGTACTTCTCACGCGCCATGCTTGCCGACCTCTGGGAAAACGGCGCTTTCCCGCCGAACGACTACAACCATGGCAACGGTGAGAACGACTACAAGTTCATGCTTGACATGTTCAATAACCACCGTGACCCCAGCACAGGGGAAAGTCGGAAGATCTGGGTTCTCGTCAACAAAGCGATCAAGCCCTTCGTCCTTACGGATGAACGTCTGGGTAGCTAAGCGAGCGGCGGTCGCAAGGATCTTTTGTGATGATCATCGGAACTGAGTTATGGTCAAGATCTGGGTTGCGTAGCGGCCGAACGCACCGCCTTGAGGTGGCGGCAGGGGGCTTCGGCTCCCTCGCGGGTTCGAATCCCGTCCCAGCTGCAAAAGGAGGCCCAGCAGGTTTACCTGCTGGGCCTCTGCCTTGCCCGCACTCGCAAGGTGCGACCAGTTCATCGTTATCGCGCAATCCTCCGAGTCCATTCGTACGTCCGAGATCCACGCCGGAACGCATACAGGCCTATGCCGAGGGCAACTCCCGCGATAATCGCTGCGACTCCGTTTACGGTGCCGACCCCGCCTCCCTGCACTGCGAGAACCGACGCCGCAGCGGCGGCGAGAAGTAGAAGGATTCCGGACTTGGCGCGACTGCGCCCTTCCCGCAGAGCGAATCCGGCGGCGCAGACCCCGGCCATGATGAAGAACAGAAGGGCGTCGAACGCGAGTAGGGCGGGGTACTGAACCCAAGCGATCAGCGCCCAGCAGAAGGCCACGATCAAGAGACTGTGGATCGCGAAGATGCCCCAGGACAACCAGCGCGGCTCTAGCGCGCGGTTCTTTGCGGCGCCGCCTACAACCCAGTGCCATGCGCGGCGTTGCAAGATGGTCGCGGCGATGATCGCGGCGACCCCGACGAGTTCGGCGATTCCTGCGGCGTTGAGGACGAAGTTACCCGTCTCGCCGGGGGTCATGCCCACGGTGCTGAACACCACGGCCGCGACGCCGATGACAAGAAGTGCGGCCGTTTCCAGAGCGCGGCCGGCGAGGTATTCGCGCCGGCCTCCGGTGGTCATGGGATGAGTTGCTACAGCGGTCATCGTTCCCCCTTGAGGCGACGTGCAAGCCAGGTCAGTGCCCCGGCGGTGAGTTGAGTTGCTTCTGAACCGTTGACGATTTGGGACACGGCTTGCCGACTGATTCCGAGTCGTCGTGCGATCGCGACGATGGACTCCCGCTCGGCAGCCGCCCGCAGAGCCGCGTAGCGCACCCGCGTGGCGGACGCGACCTCATGCCGCAGCACGGCGGCTCGTTCCTCGGCGAGGAGGGAGATCCGCATTAGCGTTTCTGTGCTGAGCTCGACGGGATTGGCGGCTAGCGCCTCGAGCGAAAGCACCTCCGTGGCGCGCTCTGGGTCGAGGTCGATGGCGTCGAGCAGATCTACGATGCTGACGTCGTGCTCCGTGAGCCGTTGCGCGGTCGCGGCCGCGTCGTGCGGCCGGTAGTGCGAGACGATCTCGGCGATGGTTGCTTCGGACATGGCAAAACGCTAACGCAATAGCACCCTTGCGCGCAAGGGTGCTATTGACAGTGTCTATCTGAGGAGCTGCACGGGGACGTCGACTGAGACGTCTTCTCCGTTGACGGTGCTGAACCCGGTGATGCTCTTGACGGCGTCGGTGCCGAGCGACGAGTCCGGGAACCGGACGACGATGGAAGTGCCCTTGTCGTCGACGTGGCTCGCGTCGTAGTTGGCCTGGGTGGCGCTGGCAAAGTCGTGGACGTACGCGGCGGCCTTCGTGTGGTCGAACCGCACGGCGAAGTGCTTGACGAGGGCGCCGCTCTGGTCGACGAGCGCAATGCCGTAGATGAACCTTTCCGCGACGGGCTCGGCCGGGAAGGGGTCGCCGAGGTCGAACGTGGCGACGATGCCGTTGGCGTCGACGTCAACGAGGACGTTGACGAGCTCGCGGGGTGTGAGAGCGCTCATGAGCTCACCCTACGAGTCATCGTGGCCAGGCGTCGGGCTCAGGGTGAAGCTGTCTCTGCAGGGTGCTTAACTCGCTCTCGTTCTGGATCATCCACGCGACGGCACTGTTGAGCGAGTCCGTGGTGCGGAGCCACGGGCGGCCTCCGGCGTCTTCGCGGCCGTGGGCGTAGCAGTGGTAGACCACGACACCGTTCTCGCTGCCGGAGAGGACGTAGCCGATCGGCGACTCTCGAACCCGCCTGATCTGCCACACACCAAAGGTGGAGGCGGCCGGCGGAACGGCCAGCGGGCGTGAGGGGATCGGTCGCCGAAGGATCTTGTCGACGCTCTCCCCTGGACCTTGAACTCCCACGGCCGGAGCGTACGGCCGACCACCGTCGTAGCGACCGTGTCAGGCTTGCTGAACGACGGCCAACCGACTTGCATTCGAGGACACGAACGTCGCAGGGATCAGGCCGATCGGATCGGAATCCGTGGCGGCGTTGGCGTGATTCAAGGTCGTGTCGCAGCCAGGCTCGCACGAGGCTGAGCACATCTACGGGCCTGCTCTGGCGATCCGCGATCGCCAGTGGCTCGGCGATGCCCCGTCGATTGCAGCGGCGGTCGCGTTCTGCGATCGCGTCGAGCGCACCGCCGACGTGGTTGGCGAGTACGACTGGGCCGGCGGGAGTGTCGAGACGTTCTCGAGCTAGGACTCGTCGCGCGTCTCGCTCGCGAGGTGGACAACTCCCTCTGACTTTCCCGCTGCAGGGTGGAGGCGCAATCACGCTGTACATCTTCACGGTCTCTCTCGCTTTCATCGAGAGTGAATTGGAACCGCGCAAGCTTCCCCTAGGTGCAAACGTGAGCGGCGCCGTGTCGACCTGTCTTTGGCACGAGACACCCAGTCGTCACCGCTCAGCACCCGCCGCCGCCATCTACTCCACCCCCGGCACCGCCACGATCCGGTTCTGGTACGCCCACACGACCGCCTGGAGGCGAGACCGGACGCCGAGTTTTGGCAGCATCCGAGCCAGGTGCGACTTGACCGTGGACACCTCGACGACGAGTTCGGCCGCGATCTCCTCGTTCGACATTCCCTGCGCGAGAAGCATCAAGACCTCGCGCTCACGAACGGTCAGGAGGTCGTCAGCCCGATCGCCCGTGACCGGCTGCAGGCTCCGCCTCGAGACGAACTCGCGCAGGACCCGGCGCGTGAGCGCCTGATCGACGGTGCCGTTCCCGGCGGCGACTTGGCGCACCGCCCGGATGATCACGTCAGGATCGGCGTCCTTCAGCAAGAACCCGGACGCCCCGGCCTCGAGCGCCCCGAACAGGTAGTCGTCGAGACCGAACGTCGTGAGGATCAGCACCGGCACGACCGGGTCGGCGTCCGGGCCGCACAGTTCACGCGCGACCTCGATCCCGTTCCGCACCGGCATGCGGATGTCGAGGCACGCGACGTCCGGTGCGGTGCGCCGAGCGAGCTCCAGCGCCTCTCCCCCGTCGGCGGCAACGGCCACCACTTCGATGTCCGCCTCAGCGCCGAGAAGCGCGGTGATCCCGGCGCGCACGAGCGGCTGATCGTCAGCGACGAGCACCCGGATCATGCCTGCACCCCAAGGCCCTCGTCGGCGGCGTCCAGCGGCGCCTCACGGGTCAGCGTCAGCTCCACCCGCCAACCGCCGTCGTCGGTAGGCCCCGCCTGCAGTCGAGCTCCAACGAGGTCGGCCCGCTCCTGCATTCCGCGCACGCCACTCCCCCCAAAAGACGAGGTCGAGGCGGCCGGCGTAGCAGCCGGTCCGTTCTCGATCCGAATAGTCACACCGGCCGAGTCGAGATCGTCGATGGTCACCGTGACCGGAGCACCCGCGGCATGCAGGGCGGCGTTCGCCAGCGCCTCCTGAGCGGTGCGGTAGGCGGCGAGTTGGGCGAGCGGTCCGACACCGGCGGCAAGGTGCGTCTGATCGCCGGCGGTGCGGACCTCGAGCCGCACATCAGATCGCAACGCAGTCCGCTCCACAAGGTCCAGGATCCCCGCGACGGTCTCGACAGCCCGCTCGGCCGGGGCGTCGTCGCGCAGCAGTCCGACGAGTCGGCGCAGGTCGTCGAGAACGGCCGTGCTCTCCTCCCGAACCTGCCGCACGCCCTCGTGGGCCCGCTCCGGGTCGGAGTCGATCTGCCGGTCGATCACAGCGGCCATCAGTGCGATCCCCGAGAGGTGGTGCGCGGCGATGTCGTGCAGTTCGCGCGCCATGGCGGTCCGTTCCCGCGACACCGCCGCGTCGATCCTTGCTTCCTGTTCTCGACCGACTGCTGATGCTTCCGCGGTGCGGGCTGATCGCTCGTCACGACGCGAGCGAATCACGAGGGCCACGAGCAGAGGCAGTCCGACGGTCCCGGCCGCCTGCAGAAGTCCCTGCCCCAGGGCCGCCGCGAACGGCGCATCCGCCCCAAGGATCCCACCGGTCACCTCCGCAACGACAACGAGGCCTGCCGTCGCGGCGAGCGCGGGCCAGAGCACGCCGAGCCGCACCCGGACGACGGCGAGCGCGACGGAGACGATGACGGCGAGTTCCGCCAGGGTGTGGAAGTCGCCCGGCGAGACGGCGGATCCTGCGACTGCGAGAAAGGCGACCGCCACCGGCGTCGCTCGGGGAGTGCGCCCCGAAGAGAGGAGCGCCGCGGCCTGGGCGAGCAGCACGAGGGCGAAGCCGATCCACTCCCCACCGAGGGGTGCAGGGTACGACCCGACCGGCCCGACCTCGTCGACCCGGTCGAGGGCGGGCAGGCCGACAAGGAGGCCGATGGCGACGAGGGCCGTGCCGCTCGCAACAGCGACGGTCGTTCGTCGCCGGCGTGCGTCATCGGAGGTCATCGGTCGATCCTACGAGTCGGGCCTCGGCGGCCGTCGGTTCGTCGTCGCGGGCGGGGTCGTAACCCAGGCGACCCCGTGTGATCACCAGCAGCAGGGTCGCACCGATCGTCGACAGGATCGCGAGGCCGATCAGCATCGTCGAGGCGGTGATCCCGGGATACATGTCTGCCCAGAGTGTCGAAATGGTGTTGTTCACGCCGACGTGCAGCAGCAACACCAGCGGCAGACTCTGACCGGTGCGGTTGAACACCCAGATCATGATCACGTTGAACGTGATCGTGAACGCGATGAAGACGAGAGGGTCGGTCCAGGGCGCGGTCGGCCAGCCGCCCCAGTCGCTGAGGTAGAGGGGCATGTGCCAGAGGGCCCAGAGCGGTCCGAGCACGGCCGCGGCACCGAGGGCGCCGAAGCGCGACTGCAGGCGCGGCAGGGCGAAGTCACGCCAGCCCGGCTCTTCAGAAAGCCCGGTCGAGAAGATCTGCACGATCAGCCCCGGCACCAGGGCGCCCAGCGCGAGGGCCGAGGGCGCCTGCACGTTGCCGCCGGAGAACGGCAGCCCCGAGAGCACGATCAGAGCGGGCACGCCCACGAGAGCCAGCGCGTACCAGTACCAGCCGACCCGCCACCGCCAGAGCCGGCCGACCCACCGTCGAAGGCCCGGACGCCCGTCGGCGACCGCTGTCACCAGGAAGGCACTGCCCAGCGGCCCGAGAAGAGCCCCCGGAAGCACGCCAGAGAACTGAGCCGACCCGAGAAACTCCGGAAAATGGATGTTCCACACCCCGAGCCCGTGCGGCGACAGGATGTACGGCACCCACGCCAGCCAACTCAAGCCCAGCGCAAGGGCGAAGAAGCTGACGAGGGGGCGCCGGGCGATGACGCCGCCGATCCCTCCTCGTGTAGGGGCTTCCGTGCCGGTCTTGGGGCGGTTCTCGATGATCGTCGCCATGATGCCTCCGTTCGTCGGGTGGCCCGGAACGACCACACCCCAACGCTATGAACGGGCCCTCCCCCGAACGACCGGCAAAAGAACGCACGGCTGAACCCTGCGTCGAAAGATGCAAAGGATCCGACCTCCCGCACCAGGCAGACATCTCACCTCGGTGCTCGCGGCACTTCTCGCTCAAGGGGCGTAGAGCTAAGTGAGGGTCAGACGTGCTGACCCGAGAGAGTGGGGATGAACACATGGCACATGGAGTGGCAACCGTCTGGGTTCCTGTGACGGATATGAAACGAGCGGTTGCGTTCTACCGCGACACTCTCGGACTCGAAGTGAAGAGCGAAGACACCGACTGGTCGGAGCTCGACGCGGGCGGCCTCATGATCGGGCTCAACGGCCGCGAAGACGCCTCAGTGTCGTCGTCGGGTGGCGCCGTCATCTCGTTCCAGCCCGACGGTTCGATCGAAGACGAGCTCGCTCGCCTCAACGACCACGGCGCTGACATCCAAGGCGAGATCAGTGAGCACCCGTGGGGGCGGATCCTGCCGTTCAAAGACAGCGAAGGCAACGACCTGCAGCTGTACTCGCCGCCGCAGGGCTAGCAGCCGGCATCACCTTCGCCAATGCATGTAAGCCGGCAGCAAGCCCGAGGCTGGCCTACGTGTAAGAGACCGATGAAGGTCTGGCAAACAGAGAGGCCCTCTTCGCCGCACTCACGTGCGCCGGAGAGGGCCTTATTGTTTGCTGCTTGGTTAGCTGTTGCCCGAGCAGGTAGCAACGGCGTACGGACCGGTGGACGTGTTGGTCGAGAGGACTGCTGTCGGTTTGTTTCACTCGTCTTGTTCGGGGTTTTCAGGCTGCGTGAGCGGCTTGTGAGTCGACTATCTGGAACTCGATCGGTGTGAGCCGTCCGAGTCTCCGTTGTCGTCGTCTCCGGTGGTAGGTCCGCTCGACCCAGGTCACGATTGCGAGCCGAAGTTCCTGCCTCGTGTGCCACCGCTGCCGGTTGAGCACGTTCGTCTGCAGGAGTGAGAAGAAGGATTCCATGGCTGCGTTGTCGGCGCAGGCGCCGACGCGGCCTATGGACCCGGTTATCCCGAAATCCTTGAGGTGTTCGACGAACTGCCTAAACCAAATTGTGATCCGCGGTCCGAGTGCAGTGTCGTCCCGCTGGTGTCTCGGAGGGCGACCGCATTTTGAAGCGCGCCCACGGCCAGCTCAACGGTCATCCTCGAATCGATCGAGTAGCCCACGATCCGGTTCGAGTAGTCGTCTTTGATCGCGCAGAGATGTAGCTTGCCTTCGTCGATCCAGTGCTCGGTGATGTAGGTGAGTCACAGTTGATTCACTTCGATCGCGGTGAAGTCGCGGAGTACGAGATCATCGTGGACGGGCGGTCGCCCGTCCTGTTCAGGCCCCGCTTCTTCGGGTGCAGCGACCGGAGCCGCTACTCGGAACACAGCCGCTACACGCACCGCTCCGACGCCATTAGGCCGACTTCAGCCTTGACCTCGTCGGAGATAGATCGACACCCGAGTCCGGGATCGTCGTGCGGCAGAACGATCGCGACATTCGTGAGGTGAGCGTTGTCCGAGTCCCGACCCGACACAGGATTGGCTTGCTATTTGATGAAGGCTTGCTTGCTGCAGCCCGGCACCCGGCAGGCCACCTTGATCAGAATCCGATCTGCGGCAAGGTCAAGGGCCAGCGGGAACATCAATTGGGGGATTAGCGCGGACATTGATACGTTTCCTCGCCTTAAGAAGCTCGGCCCCGTCAGCCTGTGTTACACGGGGTTTGCCGCCGTTTTTGACGTCCGCGAGCTTGAGCCAGCGTTGCAGGCAGGACTCCGAGATCCCGAAGTCTTTCGTGATCCGGCTGACCGGGGCTTCGCCCCGACGCGCGACCGCGACAACGTCGCGACGGAACTCCAGTGCAAATGCTTTGGCACGTTGACCATCCTTCCGTGAGATCCAGCATCCTCACGGCGCAGGAGTCAACAGACGGACAGCAGTCCCCGTACTGGGTGCTCGCTGGTCGCCGTTGTCGTGATTCTGCGGAAGTTGTCATTGTTGGTCGCGGCTGGTTGAGGGTTGTTTTAATGGGCTACCGGCACAGATCCGGCACGCGCGCCGTCAGACTGACTCGCCCGCGATGGTCTTAACTGCATCCCGACCAGGGTGAGGGATTGTGGCGATAGTCGGATGACCGTAGTCGAAGTTCATCTGGGCATAATCCCGACGATACGTCGCAGGCAATTCGTTGTCACCGATGACTAGTTGCACGCGACCGTCGGCGGCGTCAGCGGCAGTCACAAGTCGGCGATAGAGGGCAGCTGAGAGTTCGTCATTGTCGTTGAGAGAGGTACGAGGACTGTCGATGAGAAGGAATCCCGGGAACAGAGTGTCTCGCCTCCGAAGCGCCACGTTCAGGAGTGTTACCCAATATGCGACTTGCGTTGCCGTCCTCACACCACCTACAGGGCTGAACTCCTTCAACGGCTGGTCGTTCAATACTGGCAGGTAGTTTTCTCGGTCAACCTTGGTGGACCGAACCCCCGGGACTCCGATGGCTGCTACGTTCTGGGAGAACTCCTCATCAAGCTCATCAAATACTTCTCTTCGCCGTTCGGCAAGTGCGGCCGCGCGTACGTTGAGTTCATCCTGAAGACGATTAAGTTCCGCGCCAAGTCCCGAGGCCTTCGCTTCGAAATCATCCGCGCGATCCCAGAATCTCATGACTTGCTCAAGCTCGCGGGATCGTCCCTCCGCGCTCGCGAGTCGGGCCGTGGCATCCGTGTACGCCTGAAGTTGAGGCGTAATTCGATTACGTGTTCGGTCCTGGATCGCTCGCGACAGCTCCTCGACCAGACGGGCGCGATCAGCAAGCGTCTTAGCGGTGGATTCGAGTTCCTCAGTGAGAGTAAGGACCTGAGTCGCCAGCTCCAGTTCTTGTTCCCTAAGGTGGACGATTTCATACGTAGTCTGTTCTGAGAGCTCGGCGCCGACTAGTGGATCCTCCTGCAGACAAAGCCTGCAGAGCTCCGGAGGCGCCTCCCGCGATTTGAGGCTTTGCATGCACCGCGGGCATACAGAAAATTCGATCTGCGCCAGCCGCTCTCCTGCGCTAGCCATGCGTTCGAGCCGAGTTATATCCTGCCGGACTTGCGCGCGCTCGGCGGCGAAGTCCGTCTGTTGCTGTTCGGTAAGGGATTTTGCGATGGCGGCCTCTGCGAGGCTCGTCTCCGCTTCACCAAGCAGGTCTCGAAGGGTCCGCGTTTCTCTATCAATCGCGGGCTGAATTGCCTCCCTAAGCCTTTCGAGCTCGATGGATGACTCGCGAATCTGCGCCTGTGCGTCCGCCTGGCTCACCTCGGCCTCAAAGCGAGACTGCGCGCCAGCGTCCACCAAGAACTGAAACACAACGGCGTGCTCCCGTACTGCATCCTCGTACTCGCCCCTCACCCTTGCTACGGACGACTGAAAATCGAGGATCGAAGGGTTTGTCAGCCCGAATAGCAGCTCGAAGACTGCCTTTCGTTTCGGTGTGTAGTAGCTATCCTCGCTGCTAGCTATTTCTCTATTGATGTCCCCTTGAGACACGTACATGTACTTGAAGATGTCCGCGAAAGAAATGCGTGCACCTTGCTTGGTGCTGTTCGTCGCCTTCGAGGCCGCGCGCATGTCGTCGGGAACGCCCATCGAGGAGAGCAGCAGCGAACTGAGATTGGGCTCTCGCTTATCGGTGTGGCGATCTTCGAGATCCAGTTGCTCAGTGAGGTCTCTGACTCGAACCACCGAAGAGCTTGCAGGATCTACAGATCGTGTCAGGAGAAAGTGATCGGACCCGATCCTGATATCCACGGATACGTCGAGCACGCTCAATCGGACCACCTCAGCGAGCAACGCGTTCCCGCCAAGCGCGTGTTTGATCAACTCGAAAAGCGTACTTTTGCCCACCCCTACGCTTCCGGCTAGCACGGTCAGCGCTGAGGGGAAGGCGTAAGTGACGTTGCCCGCTACCGTGCGAACGAGGACGGACTCAAGGCGGAACGGCGTAGTCATTTGATCAGCTCCCGGTGAGGTCGGTCCATCAGGTCAGCAAGTCTTTGATAGATCAGTTCTTTGAGAGCATTGCCCGTAAGCCCAGCGGACGCCTCGGCTATGGCCTCGCACCGCGCCTGCACAGTGCGCCACTGCGGAAGGGTGGCGACCTCGGCGGCGAGCTTCCTCCCTGCTGGCGTGGGCGCGAGGGCTACGCTGCCCTGTCGACCGCGCACGTATTTGACTAGGCTCCGCCCAACAAGAGAACCAATGACTGGGTAGTAGCGGTCATCCCACGGGCCGTACTTATATCGAATCATTGGATCCTCCACGTCGGTAGGTTTGAGCGCTTCGGTTTCGGTGATATGCATGCGGTCGTGTTTTGTGGAGAGGCTGGGAAGCACGACGGACGCGAGTCCGGGATACCTGGTCAGAAAATCGAGCTTGGCAAGCTTGGTGAGGCCATCGAGTTTGCGAGCGTGACCATCCGTCGAGCTCACTGCAGCAACTAGGAGAAGGACGCGAGTCTGGTGGTATGCAAGGTCCTCCTGCAGAGCGGCGAGGTGCTCCGCGATTGGGTCTTGCTTCATGACTGCTGCGCTCGAACTCTCTTCTCGGCGGCGATTGCGCCGTCGACATCGAACCTAGGGCTGAACCACACCTGGCACCGTGACGCGAGATCTGCAACTCCGCCCAGAGCAATCTCGCCCTCGAGACCAGCCGGAAGATTCTGAGGCGGAGCATCGGATAAGCGATCAGACATCGCTCCCCAGAGGTCTGCACCCCATCGGCCGGTGCCATTGCGAGAGCGTGCAGTTTCCTCGTCCGCCATGCGCATCAGATGGCGCTCAATGACCGCTCGCTCCGCCGAGCTACCAGGGACAGTGGCTTCCCTCGCTCTTCGGTAGCGAGCGTAGTCAAGACGCAATCGTTCAGCGCGCGCGATACTCGTATCAGAACACCCGCCATTGGCCATCTTCACGCTCAGTTTCGTCAATTTCGCAGGGCGAGCTAGAGGCAGGTAAGCGCCAGGGTTTTGGATAGCACTGCGAACGGCGAGCAAAATGTCACGGGTTGTCACAGTTCGCGACTCGAGTTCGTCTGCACCGGCGACGAGATCACCTCGAACGATGGTCGCCGCCACTGTCGGCAGTCCGCCGCGCTGTGTTGAACCGCGAGCTCGCATGCGAACTTCGAACAGGCGAAGGACGGCGTTCCAGATAATCGGCGCGAGCGCAGCCGTCTGATTCATTCTGATTGCCAATGGTTCGGCGTAAAGGCCCGGCGCGGCGTGTGAAGTGAACTCTCGTCCAGGTCGGCCGACATCAAGATTCAGTATGACCAGGAAGTCACGAACGGCATCCCGCAGGTCTTGTGGCGGGTCCAACTTCTTCGCACGCGCATCTTTGGGCGCCCGCCACTCCAGCGGCATATCTTTGCGGTGCATCATCAGCGCCCGACTGAACTTGTCGATGCACCTATCGACCAACTCCACTTCGGAGGCCGCCAGTGTTTCGCCAGTGCGCGAGCGACGGAGCAGCGTGGAGCAGTCAACAAGTTCGGAGGCTTCACCGTTGCTCAGTGCTGCGCAGGAAACAAGCCGGGCGGACACCTTGCGCTCCAGCCGGAGCCATCTAGTGAACAGATGACCAATGCCGCCGTCGCCTATCAGTACGGTGATAGAAGCCCATGTGCCGACGTTCGGTTCGCGATGCTTGGCTGACACGATCTCAAGATCGTCTTCGATGCGGACGACCCAGTCTTCGTGGTGTTCGCAGATGACCGCGGATGGAGATTCCTGCGGCACGTCCAGTCTCTCGTCCAATTCGACCAAGAGTGCAGCGATCCCGTCGGCGGTTGCCATCGCGGCCTGCCAATGGAAGAGATCGGCAGTGCGTGCTCCAACGTCGTCAGTAGCTTCGATTTGCAGCAGTGCGTCTGCTTTCGCCAATTTGCAGATCCCCCCCGGGTGGCTCTTTGAGCGCGTCTTCGGTCGTTGAACACGCGTGCGAGCTCAATATAGTGGATCTCCGCTGATGGCCGCGCATGTACCTCCAAGCCGTTAGCGGAGCGAGGAGAGTAGCACGCGAACCGCAGCGAAGCGAATATCACACGCACCGCAGCCCCACCTCCCAACTGCCGTCGTTGGATGCTCTGAATTGCGTTGATCCTGATGCCGTTCGCGTTCTTCGGCCAGACTCTACGGGGCGCGATCTCGCTCCTGGTCGTTGCCATAATTCTTAGGCATACCGTCGACACCCACCCGCAATTGCCTGCTTCTGGCACAAAACCGGCAGAAGCTCCTAAGAGCGCGTTTCGTCTCGCTTCGCTCGTTCAACCGTCGGGATTTCGACTCGTTCAACAATGAGGTCGGAACAGCCCAGGAGGTGGCTCAAAACCGCTTCTCAGTAGGGAAAGCAAAACCCCGCCATGTAGAAGCTAGGCAAGAGTTTCCGGGATCACTAATGATGATCCGTGTGGCTCCGACGGTCGTCGATCCCGTGGCCTCGCAATTTCCGGTGGTAAGCGTCGAGTCGTGTGCGGAGAGCCCTACTCTCGAACAATGATCTTGGAGGTACTGGAGATGAGGTGACCGGCGGGGAAGATCTGACGGAGAAGGCCGTCTTCTTCGAACACGTGGGCCGCTCCGGGGAACGCCTCGAAGGGGAGCGGATTGAGTGCGTTCGGATTGTGGAAAACAGTCAGACCGTCGATCCAGTCCTCTTCATACCCCGGTGTCACCGTCTGCGAGAACGCCTCTTCGACTCCGGTGTCGTCTTTCATGAAGCGGCGGCCTTCGTGCTGCACGGTCACACTCGGATCACCCATGCCAGCCGCGATGCCCATGCGGTTAAATTTCGTGAGTGTTCCCGCGGCATTGAAAGCTACAGCGCTGACCCGCTCAGAGTCCGGCAGCTTGAAGAAGCCCGAAGAGAAATCTTTCGTCCCCCACTTGATTCGAGCAACCGGCACTTCAACCTTCTGCACCTCGCCACCCGACTCCCTTTCCTCGATACGCACGCCGTAAAGATACTCGAAGAGCGCGGACTGGCTCCACGTCATGGAAAGATGCTGATGGAAGTCCTGGATGGCAATGACGAACGGGATCGTCAGGTCAAATCCTTCGCGCGTCCAGTACCCCTTCTCGGTCAACTTATTACACAGCGGACCAGAGAATCGAGTCGGCAGATAGTTGTGGATGTACTCGAAGATGTCCTTCTCGCTCCTGGGGAGCGGTACGGCCTGGTTGGCGGGTGGCGGGTTCGATGTGGTGGCTTCCACGTAGAAGTCGCCGACCATGCCCCGAGCAAGGAAGTCGGGTGCGGGCTTTGGCTGCTCGACCCGATGGCCCGCCTCTCTCAGCACTGCCCATAGGTAGAGCTCCCAGACCCGCGCATCGAAGCCCGTCGTCTGAAACTGTTCGATGTAAGAGCCATCCTGGTTCTCATACCAGCGCATCGCGACCTCGATGAGCCGCCTAGCGGCAACTGCGCCGGTGCTGTCTCGGAGGTACTGGAATCGCGTGTGAAGATTGCTCTCCTTCGCTACTTTCGCGAAGAAGTCCACCGCTTGCTTCTCGTCACCTTGCGTTCTTACCTTGTCGTAGTCGTTAAGGACTACAACCATGCTTGCAGCTGTGGCGTTTATCACTTCACGGACGTCTGTGTAGCTTTCCAATGTCTCTACCGCGCGGTACCGGCCCGCCAGGTCGGGCGCGAGCACGGCGCTGTTAAGATCCCTGTCCGTCTTATCAACGAACACTGTCCCGAGCACTTTCGCTGGCTGAATCTCCAACCATTCGACTTCGGTGATTGGGGGCAGCATGCCGGTCCCTCGGGCCCAGACCACGAAGGCGTCAAACCGGCGCTTGCTGATCGCATGGACCTCTGTTTGGGCAGTCATAGTGCGGGAGTCCTCCAGAACGTTTGGTGGGGTGTTGCTCGATTGCGGTCAACGCGGTGTCCGTGTACAGGAGTCATAGGTGATCTCGAAGAGCGTTGCGAACAACCTCGAGGTCCGCTTCGTGCTGCTTAACGATGAACCGACCACGCACCGTGAAGTCACTCATGGGGATGATGACTAGTGATAACCCATGAGTTGGGACAAGTTCACGACGCCTGTCGTCGTAGAGGCGCCGTTGGATGCCGCGATGCACTCCCGAGACAGTGAGTACAGACGGCTTGTCGAAGTGCTTGACGGCTTCGGAGCGCTGCTTCTCGTGGAACTCCACCACGAGGCGCAGTAAGGGGTAGTACGCATCCACCGGAAGAGCCTTGCGACGGCCGGTCCTGGGGGAGGGGTCACCTTGAAGCCACTCGAAGGCGTGCTGCCTTCTACCCGCCGTGCCCAGCACCTCATCGCAGAGGTCGAGGACGTAGCGCTCACTCTCCAGTGCCATGAGCCGAGGGTAGCGGGGATGAGCGACGCGTAACTGCCGTCGAGTCCGCTATCTAACGGTGTTCCAAAACGATCAGTTCAGGAACACCGCGAGCTCACCAGCCATCTACCGCATACGAAGCGCCATGCAAAGCACCCAGAACGTGTTCCAAAACTGTTGCGTTAGGGAGTTCGTATGCCGTTCGGGACTGCTGTCGGTTTGGTTCACTCGAAGACGTGTCCCACGGTTCGGTTACCCGCAATGGTCTGAGGATCGGGCTTGTCCTGAGAGGCTTCAGCCCTGCCACGACCGTTTCCTGACGAGTTCCGTAGGAGAGCCGTCGCGCTCGTCCGGGCCGGCAACCCGATTGCCACTGCTGCCGCTGAGTTGGGCGTGAGTGCAGCTGCCATTCATAAGTGGGTCCGTCAGGACCAGATCGACCGCGGCGAGCGTCCCGGCATCACCACGCCGGGAACATCGAGCGGGCCAAAGCGAAGAAACGGATCCAACAGCTCGAGGAGGAAGTCGCGATCCTGGAAAAGGCATCGAAGCTCTTCGGAGAGGACCGTCCGCACCCAAAAGGGTCCACCGATAGCCGGCGCTCTCGCGAGGACCCGTGTCAGCATCAGGTGCAGTTGAGCCGCAATCAGTTATCGAGGACGTGCAACCTCACTGCAATGCGCTTAGGCAGACTGCAGTTATCACCCGGACCCTACAGGCGACAAACTAAGCGCTAGGCATATCCACAAACCGCGAGAACATGCCGTGGAAGGCCACGGTGATGGTGTCGGTCGGGCCGTTGCGGTGCTTGGCGACGATAAAGTCGGCCTCGCCCTGGCGCGGGTTGTCTTTCTCGTAGGCCGACTCGCGGTGGAGCAGGATGACCATGTCGGCGTCTTGCTCGAGCGAACCCGACTCGCGGAGGTCGCTGATCGCGGGCTTCTTATCGGCACGCTGCTCGGGGCCACGGTTGAGCTGCGAGAGGGCGATGACGGGCACCTGCAGCTCTTTCGCCATGAGCTTGAGGGCACGTGAGAACTCCGAGACCTCCTGCTGGCGGCTCTCGACCTTCTTGCCCGAGGTCATCAGCTGGAGGTAGTCGATCACGACGAGTTTGAGGCCGACCTGCTGCTTGAGGCGACGGCACTTGGCGCGGATCTCGACGAGCGTCATGTTGGGGGAGTCGTCGATGTAGAAGGGGGCGTCGTTGATGCGACCCCGGGTCTGGGCGATGGTGGTCCAGTCGCGGGCGTCGACGGTGCCCTTTCGCATGTTTTGCAGGGGCACGCTCGACTCGGCCGAGAGCAGGCGCATCGCGATCTCGGAGCGCCCCATCTCGAGTGAGAAGAAGACGGAGGGCTGGTCGTACTTGATCGACGCGGCACGGCACAGGTCGAGGGCGAGCGTCGACTTACCGAGGGCGGGGCGCGCGGCGACGATGATCAGCTGGCCGGGGTGCAGGCCGTTGGTGAGGGCGTCGAGCTGGGCGAAGCCGGTCGGCACGCCCGTCATCTGACCGTCGCGACCCTTGGCGGCCTCGATCTCGTCGATGGCGACCGTGACGGCGTCGGTGAGCGGCACGTAGTCTTCGGTTTGCACGCCACCGGCGACGTTGTAGACCTCGGCCTGCGCGTTGTTGACCAGGTCGATGACCTCGCCCTCGCTGGCGTAGCCCATCTGCACGATGCGCGTGCCGGCCTCCACGAGGCGGCGCAGGACTGCCTTCTCGGCGACGATCGACGCGTAGTACCCGGCATTCGCTGCGGTCGGCACAAGCCCGGTGAGCGTGTGCAGGTATTCGGCCCCGCCGGCGCGGCTGAGCTCGCCCGCCTTGGTGAGCTCGTCGGTGACCGCGATCACGTCGGTCGGCTCGCCGTGCGAGTACAGCCCGAGCAGCGCGTTGAAGATGACCTCGTGCTTCGGCAAGTAGAAGTCGGCCGAGCGCACCGTCTCGATCACGTCGGCGGTGGCGTCTTTCGACAGCAGCATGCCGCCGATGGTGCTCTGCTCGGCGAGGAGGTCGTGCGGGGGAGTGCGGCGGTCGTAGCCGCCACCGTTGCCGCCGTCGTAACCCGGCTTGTCGCCTCGACCGTCGCCGGAAGCGTTGGGCGCGAGACCAAGATGGGCTATCGACACGGGGGCCTCCTGCAAACGTTGAGTAACAAAATCCGTTCTACCGCCACCCTCCGACACCACAGCCGAAGAGCACGACGACCACGCCGCCGGGCACGGCAGAACTCCCCGAGATCACAGGCAGTAAACACCCCTGAGCCATCGTGTCGGGCGATGATCGCTGGCCCGCTGAGGGGCGCTGTCACACCATAGAGACTTGGCCCCCACGAGACCAAATGCCCCTGTGGATAACTCTGTGGAAAATGTGGGAGAAACGCCGGGGCAACCTGGGGAGAACTGTGGACAGACCTGTGGAGAGAAAAGAATATTGGTGACCATTTAGGATCCTGACCAGGGGTTTCTGTTTCCACAGAGGCTGTGCGCAAAGTTGTGTGAATGCGGGGTTGAAGGTTGCGGAAACAAGTCGCCCCTGTGCACAAAACACTTGACAGCCTGTCCCCTGCGGGGGTAGCTCCAGCACGTCTGTACCCGTCGATCAGACCGGGTTGCGGGGCCCTTAAACGCCAGTAGCGGCAGACACCGGAGTGTCTCCCGCTACTGGGTCTCTGCGAGGCGCAGAGGAGGTGTTACTTCGCTGCGACGACCAGAAGGGCGATCGTGGCGACAACGTCTTCACGCAGACGGATGGTGGCTTCGTGCTCACCGGTCAGCTTGATGGCGTTGGGGATCTCGACCTTGCGCTTGTCGATCGTGCCGACGCCCTGCGCCGAGACGGCGTTGGCGACGTCAGCCGGCTTGACGGAGCCGAAGAGGCGCCCGCCGGTACCGGTCTTGACAGGAAGCGTGATCTTGACGGCCTCGAGGCGGGCCTTCATGTCTTTCGCCTCCTCGATCGTCTTGAGCTCGCGCGAGGCGCGGGCCGACTTGATCTGCTCGACCTGCTTCTCGCCGCCACGGGTCCACACGACGCCGAAGCCCTGGGGCACGAGGTAGTTGCGGGCGTAACCGTTCTTGACGTCGACGACATCGCCGGCCGAACCGAGGCCGGAGACCTCGTGGATGAGGATTACCTTGGACATTCGCTACTCCCTAGCGGATCAGCGGCCGGAGCCGGCGTAGGGGAGGAGCGCCATTTCACGGGCGTTCTTCACGGCACGGGCGATGAGGCGCTGCTCCTGGACGGAGACGCCGGTGATGCGGCGAGCACGGATTTTTCCGCGCTCGGAGATGAACTTGCGAAGGGTCGCGACATCTTTGTAGTCGATGACGCCGACGCGGATCGCCTTCGCGGGAGCGGCGTTCTTGCCGCCCTTTCCGCGGAGGGGCTTGCGGCGGTCGCCGCTGCTCTTTCCAGCCATTGTGTTCTGCTTTCAGTCTTAAGAAGTGAAGAGGATCGAGGGCCTAGAAAGGCGTCTCGTCGTTGTAGGTGCCGCCACCGCCGGGGGTGTTCCAGACATCACCGGACGACGTGTTGCCGCCCTGTGACGCACCGGCACCCGCGGGCTGACCCCACGGCTCGCCGGCCGGGGCCTGCTGGCCTCCGCCGACTGCACCCTGGCCCTGCGGACGACCGCCGCCGAACGACCCGCCGCCGGCGCCGTCGCGAGACGACGAGGCACGAGTCACCTGAGCGGTGGCGTAGCGGAGCGAGGGGCCGATCTCGTCGATCTCGAGCTCCATCGAGGTGCGCTTTTCGCCCTCTTTGGTCTCGTACGAGCGCTGCTTCAGGCGACCCTGCGCCATGACGCGGGAGCCCTTCGTCAGCGAGGAGGCGACGTGCTCGGCGAACTCGCGCCACACACTGGCACGCAGGAAGAGCGCCTCGCCGTCCTTCCACTCGTTCGACGCGCGGTCGAACGTGCGAGGGGTCGACGCGATCGTGAAGTTCGCGACTGCGAGACCGTTCTGCGTGTAGCGCAGCTCGGGGTCGGAAGTCAGGTTGCCCACGACGGTGATGACGGTTTCGCCGGCCATGACTACTCGGCAGCCGTAGCTGCGGCGGGCGCCTTGGCGGGAGCGGCAGCCTTGCGGGCGGCCTTCTCGTCGGCGAGCTTCTTGGCCTTGGCGACCATCTCGATGCCTTCTTCAGCGCGGAGGACCTTGGTGCGCAGAACGGCCTCGGAGAGACCGAGCTGACGGTCGAGCTCTTTGGTGGCGTCGGGGTTCGCAGTCAGGTTGACGACGGCGTAGATGCCCTCGGTCTTCTTCGCGATCTCGTAGGCCAGGCGACGACGGCCCCAGATGTCGATGTTGTCGATCGATCCACCGTCGTTGCGGATGACGTTGAGGAACTTGTCCAAGCTCGGAGCGACAGTGCGCTCGTCGATCTCGGGGTCAAGGATCACCATCAATTCGTACTGATGCATGTCTAACCCACCTCCTTCGGACTTAACGGCCACAGTATTTCTGTGGCAGGAGGGTAGTTGCATAGCTGCTCGGGGAAGGCGCGAAGGATCCGCGCCCACCGTAAGCAACCTTGACAGCCTACCGGGTCAGCGCTCTGACCACCAGGTGAGCAACCGCCTCGTGGCCTCTTCGGCGCCGAGGGGCCCCTCCTCCGTGCGCAGCTCGAGGAGATAGCGGTACGCCTCGCCGACCTCGCGCGACGGCTTGATGCCGAGGATCTCTTGGATCTGCACGCCGTCGAGGTCGGGGCGGAGGGAGTCGAGCTCTTCCTGCTCGCGCAGCTCGGCGATGCGCGTCTCGAGGTCGTCGTAGGCGAAGCCGAGGCGATCGGCCTTGCGGCGGTTGCGCGTGGTGACGTCGGCGCGGGTCAGCATGTGCAGACGTTCGAGCTGGTCGCCGGCGTCGCGCACGTAGCGCCGAACGGCCGAGTCGGTCCAGGCGCCCTCGGTGTAGCCGAAGAAGCGGAGGTGCAGCTCGATCAGCCGGTAGACGGCCGCGATCGTGTCGTTGTCAAAGCGAAGCGCCTTCAGGCGCTTCTTGGCGAGCTTGGCTCCGACGACGTCGTGGTGGTGGAAGGTGACGACTCCGCCCGGCTCGAGGCGGCGGGTGGCCGGCTTGCCGCAGTCGTGCAGCAGGGCCGCGAGCCGGAGGGTGAGGTCGGGGGCATCGCCCGGGTGGCGCTCGGCCTCGTAGCCGATCGCCTGGGTCAGCACGGTGAGGCTGTGCTCGAAGACGTCTTTGTGGTGGTGGTGCTCATCGCGCTCGAGGATCATCGCGGGGAGTTCGGGGAGAACGAGGTCGGCTATGCCCGATTCGACGAGCAGGCGGACGCCGGGCACGGGATCCTTCGTCTTGAGGAGCTTCGAGAGCTCGTCGTTGACCCGCTCGATCGACACGATCGACAGGGTCGAGGCGCGGTCGGTCATGGCCGCGAGCACGGCGGGGGAGACGGTGAAGCCGAGCTGCGAGGTGAAGCGGGCCGCGCGCATCATGCGGAGGGGATCGTCGCGGAACGAGTTGACCGCGGTGCCCGGCGTCTCGAGGGTGCGTGCAAGGAGGTGCTCGACGCCTCCGGACGGGTCGACCAGCACCCGCTCGGGCAGGCGCAGCGCCATCGAGTTGACGGTGAAGTCGCGGCGGATCAGGTCGCCCTCGAGGGTGTCGCCGAATTCGACCTCGGGCTTGCGCGTCTCGCCGTCGTAGACGTCGCTCCGGTACGTCGTGATCTCGACGGTCTCGCCCTCGATGCGGGCGGCGATGGTGCCGAAAGCGCGACCGACATCCCAGTGGGCTTCGGCGATCGGCACGACGATCGCGAGGATCTCGTCGGGGGTGGCGGAGGTGGTGAAGTCGAGGTCGTTGACCCGGCGGCCGAGAAAGGCGTCGCGCACCGGTCCGCCGACGAGGGCCAGTTCGTGACCGGCCTTGTGGAAGGCCCGAGCGAGGCGGTCGACACGGCTCGTCTCGGCGAGCTGGCCGAGTCGTTCGAGTGCTTCCGCGACGGAATCCATGACGACCAAGCTTGCCATAGGCACGGCGCCCAGGGTTCCTTGGAGTCTTTCTCTAGACTCGTGCCTGCCCGCACGAGATCCACCGCTCGCAGGGCGCACTCCTTATCTATGAGAAAAATTGCCGCCGCCGCCGTCACATTCCTGGCCGCCGTCGCCCTCGTGGCCGGTCTGCCGGGCATGTCGTCGAGCCCTGCCGACGCGGCAACCGGCGACGACGTCACGGTGTCGGTCGCGCCCGCGGCCAGCGGCGTGATCGAAGAGGGCGACGACCTCAAGGCCACGATCACCGTGACCAACGGCACCGACGACGATCTGGGCGAGGGGGCGGTTCGTCTCTATCTCGACCGGGCGACCTTTGCCAGCCGCGATCAGATCGAGTCGTGGTTCGACCGCTCGCCCTCTGACGTGACCGATGCCCTCGGCTCGTTCATGACGACCGTCACCGTTCCCGCTCTCGCGGCCGGCAGCACCAGCGCCTCGGTTCCCGTCACGATCCCCGAGTCGACGCTGTCGTTCGCCGGATCCGACTGGGGCGCGAAGGCGTTCGGCGCGCGGTACAGCGCCGACGGCATCGACATCACCGAGGCGCACTCCAGCGTCGTCTACTACCCGAACGACAGCTTCGAGCCGACGGGTCTGGCGATCGCCGTGCCGATCACGGTGCCCGAGTCGACCAGCGGGCTCATCTCCGCCGAGGCCCTGGCGTCGTACACCTCGCGCAACGGCATCCTGACGCAAGAGCTCGATGCCGTTCGCGGCCGCACGGTGGCCCTCGGCATCGACCCGATGATCCTCGCGTCCATCCGAATCCTCGGCAACGTCGCTCCGCCGTCGGCCGTCGAGTGGCTGCATCGGCTCGAGACCTCTCCCAACCAGACGTTCGCCCTCGCCTACGCCGACTCCGACATCTCGGGCACGCGCCAGGCCGGAGCCACCACCCTCGCCACTCCCATCGACTTCGACGCCGAGATCGCTGCGCAGCAGAAGAGCGAGCCCGACTCCTATACCTCCGAGCAGTCGGCGAGCCCGGCGTCCGACGCCCCCTCCGCCACAGCGACCTCAGGATCCGGCACAACCGCCCCCGACTCCACCGGCACCGGCAGCACCGCGACTCCCGACCCCACCGCGACCACGATCCCGCCGACCTCCGAGGTGCCTACCACCGACTCGCTCCTCGCCTTTGACTACACCCAGGACGGCGTCGCCTGGCCGATCGAGGGCACCGTCTCATCCGACGACCTCCCCGTCTTCTCCTCCAGCGGCTACTCGACGACGATCCTCTCCAGCACGAACGTCAAGTTGCGTGGCACTGCGACCGAGAACGCGGCCACGACGATCAGCGGGCGCGGGGCGCTCGTCTCCGACTCCACTCTCTCGGGCCTCCTGCGAGACGCCGTCTCGGCCGAGACGACCCCGGAGTGGCGCGGTGACATCGCCGAGTTGTCGGCAGAGCTCGCCACCCTCACGCACGAACGGCCGAGCGACGCCCGCGCTCTCTTCGCGACGGTCGGTCGCGACTGGGCCACGACCGGCTCCCGCCTCGAGTCGACGCTCCGCGCGCTGTCGAAGCTGACCTGGACGAAGCCGAACACGCTGACCCGAGCCCTGAGTGCGACGTCCTCCAGCGCGTCGCTCCAGTCGAAGTCGGCCGCCAAGGCCCGGGTCGACGCCCTCCGTCCTCTCATCGAGGCCGACAGAGACGTCGCCGAATTCGCCTCCGCTCTGAAAGAGCCCGCCGTCGTCACCGCGAAAGAGCGCCTGCGCATGCTCGCGCTGTCGTCGAACGCGTGGAGCGGCAACATCAGCGGCCTGAAGACCGAGATCACCAAGGCCGTCACGCGGGCCGACTCGATCACCCGCCAGATCTCGGTCGTCGACGGCAGCCCGATCAACGTGCTCGGCGACCGGTCGTCACTCCCGATCTCGCTGCAGAACGACACCGACTCGGCAGCGGTGGTGAAGCTCCGCGTCGTCCCTTCGAACGGCTACCTCAACGTCGAGAAGAACGACGTCGCGGTGACCATCCAGGCCAAGTCGCGCACGAGCGTGACCGTGCCGGTTCAGTCGGTCGCAAACGGCAAGGTCACTCTCACACTCACGCTGTCGAGCAGCGACGGAACCACCATCTCCACGCCCTCGCAGGTCGAGATCAATGTGCGTGCCGGCTGGGAGACCCTGATCACCCTCGTCTTCGCAGCCGCCGTCATCGCCCTGTTCGGCGGCGGCATCTACCGCAACATCCGCCGGCGTCGCCGCGGGCGCGGCGCGACCGCCGGCGCCGCCGAGGCACCCGCACAATCAGACACGAAGGATCCCACGGCGAAAGTGACCGACGAGTGACCGCCATCGATCCCACCAGCGCGTCCGCGTCGGATCCTGACCCCTCGACCGGCGTCATCCCCGTCATCCGCACGCCCGCTCCGCGCAGCCTCGGCAGTGCGAGCGCCCTGCTCGCCTCGGGCACGATCATCTCGCGCGTGCTCGGCTTCGCGAAGACGGCCGTGCTCGCCGTCGCGATCGGCCAGGGCGGGAGCAGCGTGGCAGACGCCTTCGCCGTCTCGAACCAGCTGCCGAACACCATCTACGCGTTGGTCGCGGGTGGCCTCCTCAGCGCAGTCCTGATCCCGCAGATCGTCCGCGCGAGCAAGGGCGCCGACGGTGGTCAGACGTATATCAACAAGATCGTCACGCTCGGTCTCGCCGCCTTCGTCGCCGTCGCGCTGATAGCCACCCTGGCAGCGCCCTTCTTAGTGAACCTCTACGCCTCGTCGAGAGGGGCCGACGGGGGAGCGGGCTTCACCGAGCGCGGCATCGTCCTGGCCACGGCCTTCGCCTACTGGTGTCTGCCGCAGATCCTCTTCTACGCGGTCTTCTCGCTGCTCAGCGAGATCCTCAACGCTCGTCAAGTCTTCGGCCCGTTCACCTGGGCTCCCGTGGTCAACAACGTCGTCGCGATCCTCGGGCTCGTCGTCTTCATCGTGCTGTTCGGATCGCGCAACACCCTCGTCGACGACTGGACGACCGCCAAGACCGTCGTGCTCGCGGGCACGGCGACCCTCGGAGTCGCGGCTCAGGCGGGGTTCCTCCTCTTCTTCTGGAAGAAGGCCGGCCTGACCTTCTCGCCCGACTTCCACTGGCGCGGGGTGGGCCTCCGCGACACCGGTCGCGCAGCCGGCTGGATGTTCGCGTTGATCCTGGTCACCCAGCTCGCCGGCATCATCCAGAGTCGCGTCGCGTCGCTCGGCACCGACGTCGGCGCGTCCAACGCGACCCTCGCGGCGTCCTGGCTGATCTTCTTCCTGCCGCACGGCATCGTCACCGTGTCGATCGCCACGGCCTACTTCACGAGCATGACCAAGCACGCCGATCGCGGCGACCGTCGGGCCGTCCGCAACAACCTCTCCGACTCGATGCGCACCATCGGCCTCTTCATCGTCTTCGCAACGGTAGCCATCTCGGTCGTCGCCTTCCCCTTCGCCCGCATCTACGAGTCGGAGTTCGCGAACGTCGAGTCGATGGCCCACGTCATCCTGGCGTTCATGCCCGGGCTCATCCTCTTCAGCATCCTGTTTTTGGTGCAGCGGGTCTTCTTCGCGTTCCACGATCAGCGCACCGTCTTCTTCTTGCAGCTCATCCAGTCGGGCGTCTTCGTCGCGATCGTGGTCGTCTGCTCGGTTACGGTGCCGGCCGATCGCATCGCCGTCGCAATTGCCGTCGCCACCTCGATCGCCGGCAGCGCCCAGACGGTCGTGGCGCTCCGCCTCGTCAGCCGCAAGCTCGGTGGCATGGACGGCCGCTGGGTGCTGCGCCGCCACGTGCAGTTCCTGCTGTTCTCGCTCATTGCTGGCGCGATCGGCTTCCTCGTCGTATCCGGTATGGGGGGTTACAGCCCCGACGGCTTCGGACAATCCAACCCGGCCAGTGCCCTGATCACGATGCTGGTCGCCGGCTTCATCATGGTGTTCGTGTACTTCCTCCTCCTGACCGGCGCCCGGATTCCCGAGCTGTCGGCCATGACGCAGCCGGTCTTCCGCAAGGCACGGAGGCTGCTGCGGCGCTAAGCGGCTCCCTGCGCTGACCACCCGCGGCGTTCCCCCGGATCCTGCGCCCTGGCCCGCTGTCTTGACGCCGCCTGTGAGCGCGCGGACGCGCGGAATAACCGGAAGTTAGGATGGGTTTCACCGCACAGGCGATCGGCCAATTCGATCTGCCACCCAATCGAAAGGTTCCGAATGCGCCAGGTCATCATCATCGGTTCCGGCCCAGCCGGTTACACCGCTGCGATCTACGCCGGTCGAGCCGGTCTCGCGCCCCTTGTGGTCGCCAGTTCCGTCGAGGCGGGTGGTGAGCTCATGAAGACCACCGAGATCGAGAACTTCCCCGGTTTCCCCGACGGTCTGCAGGGCCCCGAGCTCATGTTCAAGATGCAGGAGCAGGCCGAGAAGTTCGGCGCGGAGGTTCTGCTCGACGACGTCGTCAGCGTCGACCTGTCCGGTGACGTCAAGAAGGTCACGCTGGGCTCGGGAGCCGTCGAAGAGGCACTCACCGTCATCTACGCGACCGGGTCGGCCTACCGCAAGCTCGGTCTCGCCGACGAAGAGCGTCTGTCGGGCCGCGGTGTCTCGTGGTGCGCCACCTGCGACGGCTTCTTCTTCAAGCAGAAAGAGATCGCGGTCGTCGGCGGCGGCGACTCGGCTATGGAAGAGGCGACGTTCCTCACGCGCTTCGCAACCAAGGTCTACGTCATCCACCGCGGCGACACCCTCCGTGCCTCCAAGATCATGCAAGATCGCGCGTTCGCCAACGAGAAGATCGAGTTCCTCTGGAACAAGACGGTCACGGCGATCACGGGCGACGAGAAGGCGGCCGGCGTCACGCTGACCGACACCGTCGACGGCACCGAATCGCACCTCGACCTCGAGGGCCTCTTCATCGCGATCGGCAACGACCCGCGCACGCACCTCGTGCACGGTCAGCTCGACCTCACCGAAGACGGCACGATCGCGGTCCAGGGTCGCTCGTCGAAGACCAACCTCCCCGGCGTCTTCGCCGCGGGCGACGTGATCGACATCACCTACCGTCAAGCGATCACCGCCGCCGGTTCCGGTACCGTCGCCGCCCTTGACGTCGAGCACTACCTCGCCGGTCTCGACCAGCAGCTCGTGGCCCAGGCCCTGGGTGAGCAGCCCGCCGAGCCCGTCACCGTCAGCGCCTGATTCAGGCCGCCTGACCCTCTCGCTTCACCATCTTTGACTCTCCACGAAAGGGGAACATTATGAGCACCGCAACAGCAGTCACCGACGCCAACTTCGAGGCCGAAGTCCTCAACTCCGACGAGACGATCCTCGTCGACTTCTGGGCCGAGTGGTGTGGCCCGTGCCGCGCCGTCTCGCCGATCCTCGACCAGATCGCGTCGGAGCACTCCGACAAGATCAAGATCGTCAAGCTCAACGTCGACGACAACCCGCAGACCGCGATGAAGTACCAGATCACCTCCATCCCCGCGATGAAGGTCTACCGCGGTGGCGAGGTCGTCAAGACCGTCATCGGCGCCAAGCCCAAGCCGGCCCTCGAGGCCGACCTGGCGGACTTCCTGGCGTAGACAACCGTCAGAAAGCCCGCCCAGCAACCACGCTGGGCGGGCTTTCTTTTGTTAACTCACTAACCTTGACCGAAACCCCTCACACAGACAGGGCATCGCATGACCAACCAGGGCACCAACCTCGATCCGTGGTACGACAGCTACGCCGACCGCACCGCAGGCCTCAGCGCCTCTGAGGTCCGGGCCCTGTTCGCCGTCGCCTCCCGCCCCGAGGTCGTCTCCCTGGCCGGCGGCATGCCCTTCGTCTCGGCCCTGCCCAAAGAGATGGTGATGGGTTCGATCGAGAAGGTCATGCGCGACAACGGCGCAATGGCCCTGCAGTACGGCTCCGGCCAGGGCACCCCGGCGATCCGCGAGCACATCATGGAGATCATGGCCATGGAGGGCATCCGGGGGAGTGCCGACAACGTCGTCGTCACCACCGGCTCGCAGCAGGCCCTCGACCTCGTCACGCGCCTGTTCATCAACCCCGGTGACGTGGTGCTGGCCGAGTCTCCGAGCTACGTCGGTGCGCTAGGCGTGTTCCGCGCCTATCAAGCGGACGTCGTACACGTCGAGATGGACGACGAGGGGCTGGATCCTGAGGCCCTTCGCCAAGCGATCACCGCTCTCGAAGCCGCGGGCAAGCCGATCAAGTTCCTGTACACGATCCCCAACTTCCACAACCCCGCGGGCGTCACTCTGACCTGGGCTCGTCGCCTCGAGATCCTAGACATCTGCCGGTCGCACGGCATCCTCGTGCTCGAAGACAACCCGTACGGTCTGCTCTACTTCGACCAGCCGGCACCCCAGGCAATGCGCTCGGTCGACGACGAGGGAGTCATCTATCTCGGCTCGTTCTCGAAGACGCTGGCGCCGGGCTTCCGGGTCGGCTGGGCACTCGCCCCCCACGCCATCCGCGAGAAGCTGATTCTCGCCAACGAGTCGGCCACGCTCTCGCCGTCGTCGTTCGGTCAGTTCGTCATCACCGAGTATCTCGACCAGACCGACTGGAAGGGCCAGATAAACACCTTCCGCGGAATCTACGCCGAACGTCGTGACGCGATGCTCTCGGCGCTGGGGGAGTACCTGCCCAGCCTCTCGTGGACCAAACCCGACGGCGGCTTCTTCGTCTGGGTCACCCTGCCCGACGAGCTCGACGCGAAGGCCATGCTGCCGCGCGCAGTGAAAGAGCTGGTCGCGTACACGCCCGGCACGGCGTTCTTCTCCGACGGTCAGGGTCGCAACAACATCCGTCTCTCCTTCTGCTACCCGACGCCCGAGTCGATCCGCCTCGGAGTCTCACGTCTCGCCACCGTCATCAACGGCGAGCTCGATCTGCTGCGCACTTTCTCGGGTGCGTCGATGACCACGCAGACTCCCTCGCGTCAGAGTGTCGGCAACCCGCCGCCGAACACTCTCTGACCAGCAAAAACGCAGGATCCAGCCCCACGCACCGAAATGAAGGCGCCACTCTCATGACCACGCCCCTCGTCCCCGCCTCCCTCCGAACCGTGACCGTCCTGGCGGGCGGAATCAGCCACGAACGCGACGTCTCGCTCCGCTCCGGCCGACGCGTGGCCGACAGCCTGGTGTCGCACGGGGTGAAGGTCGAGCTGCGTGACCCCGATGCCACACTGCTCGAGCACCTCCGCACGACCCGCCCCGACGTCGTGTGGCCGGTCCTCCACGGGGCGAGCGGCGAAGACGGTGCACTGCGCGGCCTGATGGAGGCCGTCGACATCCCGTTCGTCGGGTCTCGCGCAACTGCAGCTCGCCTCGCCTGGGACAAACCGACAGCCAAGGCCCTCGTCGCCCGTGCCGGCATTCACACTCCGCGGAGCATCACCCTGTCGCACGACTCGTTCCGCGAGCTCGGCGCCGCCGGCGTGCTCGAGGCGATCGCCGAAGAGCACCCGGTGCCCGTCGTCGTGAAGCCGGCCCGCGGCGGATCAGCGCAGGGTGTGACGGTCGTCGACACCGTCGCTGGTCTGCCCCGCGCCATGGTCGATGCCTACACGTACTGCGAAGACGTCATCGTCGAGCAGAAGATCGTCGGCACCGAAATCGCCATCGGAGTGATCGACACGGGCGACGGCCCCGTAGCCCTGCCGGCCGTCGAGATCGTGCCGACGTCGGGGTTCTACGGCTTCGAGGCGCGGTACAACGCGGGGGAGACCCGCTTCTTCACGCCCGCCCGCCTGTCGTCGTCGGTTGCCGAGGCTGCCGCCGCCGCTGCGGTGGCCGCGCACGAGGCCCTCGGGCTTCGCCACCTGTCACGCGTCGACATCATCGTCGACGCGGCCGGGACGCCGTGGTTCCTCGAGGTCAACGTGCTGCCCGGGCTCACCGAGACGTCGCTGGTGCCGCAGGCCCTCGAGGCGGCCGGCTACGACCTCGGATGGGTCTACGCCGAGCTCGCGCAGAAGGCGATCGCTGACCACAGCGCTTGAGGTTCGGTGCTGGGGCTGGTGCTGGTGCTGGGGTTGGTGCTGGTGCTGGTAGCAGCCCTGCTTTCTGTGTTGACGTTGGGTTCGCCCCTTCGACCTGAACCCCACGCGCCCGGCCTAGACACGCCCACTCGGCCCAAACCCGCACAACCGGCGTAAACACCCGCCCTAGGCTCGGTGTTTACGCCGCCTTTGCAGGTCCGTGCCCGCATCGGGGGTCTGTGCCGATGTCACGGGTGTCTGCCGGCCTAGCGGGTCTGTGTCGCTACTGGGGGTCCAAGCCAATGTCGAGATTTGGCGCCGGCACCGCCGCCCGCCTACCCCACCGCCCCGCAGTTGTTTCACGTGAAACACTGCCGCGCCTAGCGCTCGAGACTCACCCATCGCTCCGTTATGCGATAGCCCAAGGCCGCATTCATCCGAACGCTGGCCTCGTTCACCGCGGAGCCCCCGGTTCCAAACAGTTCCACACCCTCGAGCGCCAAGGTCAAGATCGACGATGCCTTCAGAGCCTTGGCTAGACCTTGCCGCCGGTACTCGGGGTGCACCGATGTGAACTCGGTCTCCGCCCGATCTGCAGCCAGGCCGACCAGTGTGACAGCTACCAAGGATCCCTCGTAGCGAATTCCAAAGGACCGCACGCCTCCATCGCACATCGCCTCCAACTCCCGCAGACTCGGCGCCTCGTGGACTGTTGAGGGAGTGCTGGGGTAGTCGCCGGCAACCAGCGACTCGACATGAACAACATCTCCGAGATCAGACCGCCCGAGCTCTCCGCACATGAAGGCGCTGGCCTCGGCTCCAACCACAATCTCTCTGCACAACGACAAGACCGACGGGCTCACCTCGAGTCGGGCACCCCATGACTCTCCCACGGGAAGAAAGCCGCTTTGGAGCAACTCGTCATGCCGGTTTGAACCGAAAAGCACGGTCTCGGTCTGAGTCATCGACCCTCAGATCGACGCAGGGCTACGAATCCGGTAAATACCCTGATCAACGGCACCTTGACTAAACCACACCGAAGGGGTCTTGCCCGATTTCACTCAGAATTCGGTTGAGGTCTCCCACCGAAGCGAAGTCGATCGTGATCGAGCCCTTGCGAGCACCCAGGGTCACCTTCACTCGCGTGTCGAGTCGGTCGCCGAGTCGATCAGCGACCTCATTCAGATGGCCCTGTGTCGCACCCGACGTCGAACTGGCCTTCTTCGGCTTCGTCGAGATTCCGGCTGCGGCCGCCTCTGCCGCTCGAACGGAGAGATCTTCGTTGACGATCTTGTCGGCCAGCCGCTCCATGCCGGCGGCATCACCCACCGAGAGGATTGCGCGAGCGTGACCGGCCGAGAGAACACCCGACGCCACTCGACGCTGCACGGGGGAGGGGAGTCGAAGCAAACGAATGGTGTTGGTGATCTGCGGTCGGCTTCGGCCGATGCGACCGGCCAGCTCTTCCTGGGTGATCCCGAAGTCAGCCAGTAGCTGCTGGTACGCGGATGCTTCTTCCAGGGGGTTCAGCTGTGCGCGGTGCAGGTTCTCCAGAAGGGCATCCCGGAGCATGGCGTCGTCGGCCGTGTCTTTGACGATCGCCGGAATCGTCGCAAGGCCGAGCTCCTTGGTGGCCCGCAGGCGCCGCTCACCCATGACGAGCTCATAGGGGGCAGAACCCTGTGCCGGATCCTTGATGGCTCGAACAACGATTGGCTGGAGAACGCCGACTTCGCGGATCGACGCCACGAGTTCGCGCAATTCTTCGTCGCGAAACTCAGTCCGGGGCTGCTGCGCGTTCGGCACGATGTCGAGCGGGTTGAGGTTGGCAAGACGCGCCCCGGGAACGGCCACCAGCTCTTCCGCCGTCTGCTCGCGCGTCGGAAAGAACACGTCAACGGGGCGACCCTGAGTCTCGTCGGTAACGGGAATGAGGGCGCCGATTCCGCGGCCGAGCCCAGTTCTCTTTGTTGCCATCAGGCGGGTGCTCCTCGGTGTGCGATTTCAGCGGCGGCTTCGAGATACGAGAGCGAGCCGGGGGAGTTGGTGTCGTAGCTGATCACTGTCTGGCCGTATCCCGGTGCCTCAGAGATGCGCACAGACCTCGGAATCATGGTCTTCAACACCTCCTTCGGGAAGTGCTCGCGCACATCAGCAGCAACCTGCTGCGAAAGATTCGTGCGACCGTCGTACATGGTCAGCAGGATGCTTGAGACCGTGAGCGCCGGGTTCAGGTGCTTCTCGATGAGCTGGATGTTGCGGAGCAGCTGACTCAAGCCCTCGAGGGCGTAGTACTCGCACTGGATGGGGATCAGAACCTCTTGAGCGGCAACAAAGGCGTTGATCGTCAGGAGACCTAGCGACGGCGGACAGTCGATGAACACGTAGTCGAAGCGCTCTCCGGCCTCCTCGGTGGCCGCCAGGAAGGCATCTAGAGCCGTGCGAAGTCGCTGCTCACGCGCCACGAGCGAGACGAGTTCGATCTCCGCTCCCGCGAGGTGAATCGTGGAGGGCACGCAGAAGAGGAGGTCGAACTCAGGGCTCTTTTGAATCACGTCGGCAATGGCGGATTCGCCCACCACAACGTCGTAGACGCTCGCCGTCTCAGCGCGATGCTCCACTCCCAGTGCAGTAGAGGCGTTACCCTGCGGATCGAGGTCGATCACAAGGACTCGAGCTCCCCCGCGCGCCAGACCCGCGGCCAAGTTCACGGTTGACGTCGTCTTACCGACGCCGCCCTTCTGATTCGAGATCGTCACCACACGCGTGCGCTCGGGTCGGGGGAGGTGATCCGCCCGCAGGGCCTCACGGCGTCGCGACAAATCGGCCAACTCACGAGCCAGGGGAGTGGTGGCGTCAAAAGCGACCGGCCCTTTGGGCTCAGAAGGGGTGGAGGCAGTAGTCACCGGATGCGTCTCCGAATCGCTGTGTTTCACGTGAAACGGTCATTGAGAGTGGCGCAAAAACAGCCAGCTCGTTACCGCAAGTCAGTCAACTGTAGCCCGAAAGACTCTCGTGGTTTCGTCGAGTACACCGACCCCAAGCTCCAGTACCTCGACGTCACTGAGGTGGTTCTTGGCGATTACTTTGCGCGCTGCTGTCACTTCGTCAGCCACTCGAGCACCCTTGAGGAAGAGCAACTGACCGCCCGTCTTTACCAATGGAACAGTGAGCGGGATGAGCTTCGAGAGGGCGCTCACAGCGCGGGCGGTTGCCTGATCGAGCCACGGAGAGATCTCGGCCTCTTCGGCGCGAGCGCGAACGACTTCCACATTGGTGAGCCCGAGGCGATCCGCCTCGGCGCGCAGCCAGTCCGTGCGGCGTTCCATCGGTTCGATAAGGATCAACGTCGAATCCGGTCGTGCCGCGGCCAACACGAGACCGGGCAAGCCTGCCCCAGAACCAATATCACCCACTCGCCCGGCGACGAGAAGAGGCGCCAGGAGGCCACTGTTGATCACATGACGAGTCCACAGCCGGGGGAGCTCCAGGGGCCCGATGAGCCCTAGCTCCTCGCCGTACTGAGCGAGGTCCGCGGTGAACTGCCGAACGACGTCAATGCGGTCGCCAAAGAGATCAGCCGCGAATGCCGGCTCAGGCTCAAGATCGGGAAGGACGGCGGTCATCGTTTCACGTGGAACATGCGAGCGGTGGTGACGCTTATCAGCGTGAAAGCTGCGATCACGGGCGGGTCACGACAGTGTGCCGGTCGCGGCCTTCACCCTCGGACTCCGAGGTGAAACCACGCGCGGCCACGATGTCATGAACGAGCTTGCGCTCGTACGACGACATGGGAGGCAGAGAGGCCGAGGTGGCTCCCTCCTCGAGGCGTTCGGCAGCTCGCTCCACGAGGGCGGCAAGCTCCTGCTCACGTGTCGCGCGAGAGCCGCCGACGTCGAGGATCAAGCGGGAGAATTCGCCGGTCTTGGCCTGGACGGCGATACGCGTCAACTCCTGAAGGGCTGTGACCGTCTCCGGCTTGGACAGAACGCGGAGGTCGTTCTCACCCGATGAGTCGACAGAGATGTAGGAGCGTCCGGCCCGCGTCTCAATGTCGATGTCGCCATCGAGATCGAGGATGTCGAGCAGCTCTTCGATGTAGTCGGCAGCGATGTCGCCCTCGTCAGGCCCTGCATCGTCACCCGCGTCGACACCATCGTCGTCGCGCACGTCGCTCTGCCCCTCAGAAGCACCCGACTCGTCGCCGGTCGATCGTGCGGAGTCCGACACAACGGACGAAACCTCGAGCGCCCCATTCGAAGTAATCGCCTCGTCGGTGGTCTGAGATGCCGCGGCGAGGCGGTCGTCGGCTGACTCGTCAGCGGGGAGGGGAGCGGAAGTCATCGTGCTTGGCCGTTCTGCTTCTTGGAGCGCGCCTTGCCCACGGGCTGGCTGCGCTGGGTGGTCACTCGCTTGGGGGTCTCGATCTCGGTCACCGTGATTTCGGTGAGTGACTTGAGGGGGTTTCCCTTGCCCCGCGCCTCGCGATCCTGCTGCTTCTTCGCAAGCCGGGCCTCACGCGCGAGAGCGGCATCGGAGCCAGGCGTCGGGCTGTTGCGGATGACGACGTACTGCTGGCCCATCGTCCAGAAGTTAGAGGTCAGCCAGTAGAACATGACGCCGAGCGGGAACGAAAGACCGGAGAAGAGGAAGACAAGGGGGAGCACATAGAGGAGCATCTTCTGCTGCTTGTACATGGGGCTCGCCTTGGTCTCGGGCGACATATTCTTCGTCGTGAGCTGCAGCTGCGTGAAGAACTGCGAGGCCGTCATGAGCACGATCATTGCGCCGGCAATGATCTTGACCGAGATGACGTCGGAGTTGGTGAAGGTCTCCTTGAGGGGAGCGCCGAACAGGGTGGACGTCGCGAACGCGTTGCTGAGGTCACGGTTGAGGAGGCCGATGCCGACCTTGTCGAGCTGAGCATTGTGGAGCACCGTGTAAAGGCTGAAGAACACGGGCATTTGAATCAGCAGCGGAAGGCACGACGAGAGAGGGTTGGTGCCCGTCTCCTTGTACAGAGCCATCGTCTCGCGAGACATGGCTTCGCGGGAGAACTGGTCTTTCTTGCCCTTGTACTTGTCTTGGATCTTCTTGAGCTGGGGCGCTACCTCCATCATTCGGCGCTGATTCTTGATCTGGCGCACGAAGATGGGGATGAGGCAGACGCGAACGACGATCGTGAGCAGCACGATCGACAGCACCCAGGTCACACCGGCGTCGGCGTCGAGGCCGACAGAGGTGAGCACGTAGTGCCACCCGACGAGGATCGCCTCGACGACCCAGCGGATCGGCCAGAGGATCGTGCCTATGAAATCGAGCATGCGGGTCAGGCCTTTCTTTCGCTGCGCAAGTGCAGCCTGTCGCTGCTGAAGTGCAGCCTTTCGCTGCCGAAGCGCAGCCGGGGACTAAGGGGGAGAGGGCTGGTCGCACCAGAGGACGACTCTTTGTCAGCGGCTACGACGAAACCGCTGGTCAAGACGCTGATTTCGTGCCCATGAGCCGTGTGACGCTCGGGAACATCATCGATCCCGCCTGCCGCCCACGGATTGCATCGCGCGATTCGCCAGGAACCAAGGGCGATCCCCTTGAGGGCTCCGTGACTCTGGATCGCCTGGAGCGTATAGGTCGAGCACGAGGGGTAGTAGCGGCAGACATCGCCGTACAGCGGCGAGATGACCGCGCGGTAGGCACGAAGAAGCGCCACGCAGACGTTGCGCGGGAGAAGTGCCACGAATCGGACGATCTTCACGCTCTCACACCCTTGTTCACCGCTCCGGTGATCTCTTCGAGCAGGGTAGACCACTGAACTGCATCCGACCCTGGCAGTGCGCGGATCACGATGTCCGTTCGCTCGAGGGGGAACGCGTCGTCGCCGAGCAGCGTGTGGGCGACTGCCTTGAGACGTCGCCGCACGGTGTTGCGCACCACAGCGTTGCCGACGTTCTTCGCGACGATGAAGCCGAAACGACCAGGCGCCGACGCCCCCGAAAGAGAAGGATCCGCGGAAACCACCCTTAGGTACACGACACAGTGCGCCGTAGCCGACTTGCGGCCACGGCGCACAGTGTTGCGGTAGTCGTCAGCGCGGACGATCCGATTGGCTTTTGCCAACATGAGGTCTCGTCCGGCTCAGACCGGTCGATTAGACCGTGTCGATCTACGCGCTGAGCTCGGTGCGGCCCTTGCCACGACGCGCAGCGAGGATGGCGCGACCGGCACGCGTACGCATGCGGGCACGGAAGCCGTGCTTCTTGGCACGACGACGGTTGTTCGGCTGGAAGGTGCGCTTGCTCATGGTTTTGTCTCCAGAAGGAAAGGGACCGAGCTGAACGCGCCGGAGACACGTGCCGCAGTCCGAGAAGTCTTGTCAGCCCAAAGTGACTGAAATCAACTGGTTAAAACTACGCGAGCGGGGCCCCGGGGTCAAACGACGAGCAAAACACTCATTATCCACAGTGTGGAAAACCTGGGTTGTGTTCGGCCCGCCGTGTCGAACTAAGGTGGGGGAGCCGCAGCGGCGGGGGCTCTGTAAATGCGTATTCCGCCGCGGAACATCAGGGGTGGCAGTCGGTGGGCGCGGATCCTCGGGTCTTTTTGCCACCGGTGGAAAACCCTGTGGAGAACTCCACCCGCGCGACCACGCCCCCGTCACCCCCAAGACACGAAGCGAGAACACAGTGACCAGCACCATCGACCCGGTTCAGGGCCTCTGGAGAACGGTTCTCGCGCGCCTGACCACCGACGACCGGATCACGCCACAGCTGCACGGGTTCATGAGTCTGGTCGAGCCGAAGGGCGTGCTCGGCGACACCCTGTACCTCGAGGTGCCGAACGAACTCACGCGCGGAATGCTCGAGCAACGGATTCGCGAGCCCCTCCTCGACGCGATCGCGACCCTCGACGACTCCCCGGTCGCCAGCTTCGCCATCACGGTCAACCCCGACATCACGCCCGACACGCTCAGCCAGCCGCACGAGATCGCCGAGCCGGCCCAGTACGTCGAAGCGCCCTTCGTGCCGGCGCCCGTCCAGAAGACCTCCGCCGGCAAACGCACCGACTCGCGGCTGAACCCGAAGTACAGCTTCGACAACTTCGTGATCGGCGCCTCGAACCGTTTCGCCCACGCCGCCGCGGTCGCGGTCAGCGAAGCACCGGCCAAGGCGTACAACCCGCTCTTCATCTACGGCGAATCCGGCCTCGGCAAGACCCACCTCCTCCACGCCATCGGTCACTACGCCGAGAGCATGTATCCGGGCATCCGCGTCCGGTACGTCTCGAGCGAGGAGTTCACCAACGACTTCATCAACTCGATCGCGAACAACCGGTCGAGCCAGTTTCAGCAGCGCTACCGCGAGATCGACATCCTGCTGATCGACGACATCCAGTTCTTGCAGGGCAAAGACTCGACGCAAGAGGCCTTCTTCCACACCTTCAACACCCTGCACGACCACGACAAGCAGCTCGTGATCACCTCCGACCTGCCGCCGAAGCACCTCACCGGCTTCGAAGACCGGATGCGATCGCGCTTCGAGTGGGGTCTCATCACCGATGTGCAGGCGCCCGACCTCGAGACTCGAATCGCGATCCTCCGCAAGAAGGCGCAAAGCGAAAAGCTGCAGGTGCGCGACGAAATCCTCGAGTACATGGCCTCGAAGGTGTCGAGCAACATCCGCGAGCTCGAGGGCACCCTCATCCGCGTCACCGCGTTCGCCAGCCTCAACCGCACGGCCGTCGACATGGCTCTCGTTCAGACGGTGCTCAAAGACCTGATCACCCTCGACGAAGACAACGTCATCGCGCCGGTCGACATCATCAATCACACGGCCGACTACTTCAAGCTCTCGGTCGACGACCTCTACGGGTCGTCGCGCTCTCAGGCAATCGCCACCGCACGACAGATCGCGATGTACCTCTGCCGCGAGCTCACCAACCTCTCTCTGCCCAAGATCGGGCAGCTGTTCGGCAATCGGGACCACACCACGGTCATGTACGCGAACAAGAAGATCTCCGAGCTGATGAAGGAGCGCCGGTCGATCTACAACCAGGTCACCGAGCTCACCAGCCGCATCAAGCAGGATCACCGCTACAAGTAGCCCGTCGGAGCCGCGGCGCCGACTGGCCCAGCCCCGATCTAGCCTTGCCTCGGCCCCGCCCCGCCCCGAATTCGAAGGAAAAACCGCCGGTCGACCCCGCCCGATCGCGATGAATCCGTCGCCGGGCCGAGGTTTCTCCTTCAAATTCGGCGGAGCCCCCGAACTGAAACGCTCGAGCCGAAGCCCCAGGATCTGACGTCCCGGCCTCGCACTGGAGTGTTAACCCCTGCCTGAGCGCCTCCTCCTGGAGGCCCCATGCCCCCTCCACGCGCCACTGACGCGCCCCCACGGTTTCGGGCGTTTCCCCCAGTGTGGATAACTTGTGGAAACTTGGGGAGAATCGGGGGACGGATTGTTCACTCCGACGCCTCGGGTGTGAATGACACGAATTTGTCAGTCGGTCGCGCTCACAGGTCGGGGGCCTCGATCCCACAATCCATCAACAAGTCACACGGATGTAGTTCCCAGTGGCCAGGCGGTTATTAACAAGTTATCCACACTGTGCACAACGGTTAAGACTGTTACTCCTACTTAGAAATGAATGAGGGAGAAAGCAACCTTGTGGATGAGTCGGCACCCCGGAGCAGCCTGGGAGTCACCGAAACCACCTGGAGAATTGCTGTGCCAGTATTAACCGCCGGGCAGCGCTCTGCACGGGCACGGTTTGCACGGGCGGAGCCCTGCACTCGCAGGGCCCATGCTCTGTCGGGCATCGACTGCAGTTTTCGAATAGGGGTCACCGCGTGAAGTTCCAGGTCAACCGCGACGTCTTCAGCGACGCCGTCTCGTTCGCTGTGAAGCTGCTGCCTCAGCGAACCACCCTGCCGATCCTCAGTGGTGTGCTCATCGAGGCTCACGAGGGTGGCCTCACGCTCTCGTCGTTCGACTACGAGGTCTCGTCTCAGACGAGCATCGCGGCCGAGGTCGACGAACCCGGCACGATCCTCGTCTCCGGCCGGCTCTTGGCCGACATCGCCAACCGCCTTCCGAACGCACCCGTCACGTTCACCACCGAAGACACGCGCATCAGCGTCTCGTGCGGCTCGGCCAACTTCTCGCTGCTGAGCATGCCCGTCGAGGAGTACCCCACGCTGCCGGCACCGGGTGAGCAGTCGGGCGTCGTTCCCGGCGACGCTTTCTCGCTGGCCATCGCGCAGGTCGCTGTCGCGGCGAGCCGCGACGACGTCACACCGGTCATCACGGGTGTGCAGCTCGAGGTCACCGAAAACGCCCTGTCTCTTGTCGCCACCGACCGCTACCGCGTCGCCGTCCGCGGCATCGACTGGGATCCCGGCACTGCCGCCTCGACCCAGACACTCACCGCCCTCGTGCCGGCTCGCACCCTGCAGGAGGTCGGCAAGACCTTCGGCAACGCGTCCACGCTCTCCGTGGCGATCACGGGTTCCGACGACCGTGAGCTGATCGCCTTCCAGGCCGATAACAAGATCGTCACCTCACTCCTGATCAAGGGCAACTTCCCCCCGGTCAAGCGACTGTTCCCCGAGACGGTCGAGAACTACGCGGTGATGAACACCGCCGATCTCGTGGAGGCGACCCGTCGTGTGTCGCTCGTCCTCGAGCGCGAAGCAGCTTTGAGATTCACGTTCACGATCGATGGCCTCACCCTCGAGGCGATCGGTAGCGAGCAAGCGCAGGCGTCAGAGTCGATCGACGCGCTCCTGACCGGAGAAGACACCGTGGTTTCGTTGAAACCGCAGTTCCTCCTGGACGGACTGGGAGCCGTTCACTCGGAGTTCGTCCGCATCTCGTTCACTAAGACCGAGAACCCCAACAAACCGGGGCCCGTACTGATCACGAGCCAATCCTCGAAAGATCAGCCCGGTGCGGACAGCTACAAGTACCTCCTCCAGCCCAATCTCCTGCTGCGCTAGCCGCGCACTCCACCGCCGCGCTCCCGAAAACCGGCCGCGCGTCACCTGAACGAAGGATTCTCATGCACATCGGCCTCATCGGTCTCGGCAAAATGGGCAACAACATGCGCACCCGCCTGCGCGAGCACGACATCGAGGTGACCGGGTACGACCACAACCCCGATGTCTCCGACGTCGCCAGCCTCAAAGAGCTTGCCGCCGCACTCCCCGCTCCCCGCATCGTCTGGGCCATGGTCCCGTCGGGCGCCATCACCGCGGGCGTCGTCAAAGAGCTCTCCGAAGTCCTCTCCGAGGGCGACATGGTCATCGACGGTGGCAACTCCAAGTGGACCAGCGACTTCGATAACGAGAAGCTGCTCGGCGAAAAGGGCATCAAGTACGTCGACGCCGGTGTCTCCGGTGGCGTCTGGGGCCTGAAGAACGGCTACGGCCTCATGGTCGGCGGTTCCGACGAGAACATCGAGCTGGCCATGCCGATCTTCGATGCGCTCCGACCCGAGGGCCCCAAGGCCGAAGGCTTCGTGCACGCCGGCCCCGTCGGTGCCGGTCACTACACAAAGATGGTGCACAACGGCATCGAGTACGCCATCATGCAGGCCTACGGCGAGGGCTTCGAGCTGCTCGAGGCGAAGAAAGACCTCGTCAAAGACGTTCCCGGCACCTTCAAGGCCTGGCAGCGCGGCACCGTCGTGCGCTCCTGGCTCCTCGAGCTCCTGGTCGTCGGCCTCGAGGCCGACCCGAAGTTCGACGAGATCTCGGGCTACGTCGAAGACTCGGGCGAGGGCCGCTGGACTCTGGCCGACGCCATCGAGCTTGCCGTTCCGATGCCGACCATTTCCGCCTCGATCTTCGCTCGCTTCGTCTCCCGCCAGGGCGACGGATCGCCGACGATGAAGGCCGTCGCAGCCCTCCGCAACCAGTTCGGCGGCCACGCGGTCAAGAAGGCCGACTAGCCACCGCTCGATTTCGAGCAGGCGCAGCTGCGCCGGATGGGCCCGCGTGCGAGTACTCCACCTCAGTTTGACCGACTTCCGCAATTACGAGTCGGCTGAAGTGACCCTCGCGCGTGGGCCCAATCTCTTTGTCGGCCGCAACGGCCAGGGCAAGACCAACCTGGTCGAGAGTCTCGGCTATCTAGCCACCCTCGGTTCCCATCGGGTCTCGAGCGATGCGGCGCTCATTCGGGCCGGCCGCGACTCGGCCATCGTGCGTGCGCGCATCGAGAGCGGCGACCGTGAGCTGCTCGCCGAGGTGCAGATCAACCGCTCGTCGCCGAACCGCGCCCAGATCAACCGCGGGGCGATCAAGCCTCGCGAGCTGCCTCGCTACTTCTCGAGCATTCTGTTCGCCCCCGAAGATCTCGCGCTGGTGCGCGGCGATCCCGGCGGGCGGCGGCGGTTCCTCGACGAGCTTCTCGTCGCCCGCAATCCTCGCCTCGCCGGAGTCCTCTCCGACTATGACCGGGTGCTCCGCCAGCGCAACACCCTGCTCAAGTCGGCCCGGGCCTCCGGGCTCAAGGGCGACAAGCTCTCGACCCTCGACATCTGGGACGAACGGCTGGTGACTCTAGGATCCGAGATCATCGCGTCCCGAGAACACCTCGTCGAGCTGCTGCGGCCAGAGGTGCGTGCGGCCTACCGTGCCGTCGCCGGCGACGACCACGCGGCCGACCTCGGTTCCGTCCTGAGCATTCGCGGCACGGTTCGCGACGATGACGATCCGGTGGAGCAGCCCGACGCGGCCGTTCCGGCCGCGGAGATCCAGCCGGTCTTCCAGGAGGCGCTCGCCCGTGTCCGGCGATCGGAGCTCGATCGAGGGGTGACGCTCGTCGGTCCGCACCGAGACGATCTCTTCTTGGCGCTCAACGGCCTTCCCGCCCGCGGCTACGCCAGTCACGGCGAATCGTGGTCGTTCGCGCTTGCGCTCAAGCTCGCATCGGCCGCCGTCCTCCGCCGCGACTCGTCGACGGGCGATCCGGTGATCGTGCTCGACGACGTGTTCGCCGAGCTCGATCGGTCGAGGCGCGAACGTCTGGCCGATGCAGTCGCCGACTACGAGCAGGTGCTGATCACGGCGGCGGTCGAAGAAGACGTGCCCGAGCGTCTCGCTGCACACACCGTGCGGATCTCGAAGGGCACCATCGTCGACCAGGTGACCGGGTCGGATCCTGAAGTCGTTCCCGAGGTGTCGCCGTGAGCCCGCGGCCCACCGGGCCGAAAGACGACAACGAAGCGCAGCGCGTCTACCTGCGGTTTCGCAAGGTCTTCGGCGATCCGTCGACCCGGTCGCGAGATGCCCGTCGACGTATCGCGCGGGCGGGTTCGCCGAGCCAGCCGTTCTCGTCGGGGCGCGACCCCAAGGGGATTGCCGATGTGATCCTGGGCGTGACCACTGAGCTCGGCTGGAACAGCACCCTGGCGCAGTCCGACCTGATGACGGCCTGGCCCGACATGGTGGGGGTCGAGCTCGCCGACCACTCCGTTCCGGTCGGTATCGAAGACGGCACGCTGACCGTCCAGTGCGACTCGACGGCGTGGGCCACGCAGCTGCGTCTGATGCGCGCTCAGATCACCACGTCGATCATGGGCACCTACCCCGAGGCGGGCATCCAGTCGATGCGTTTTCTCGGCCCGAACGCCCCCACCTGGAAACGCGGTCCCAGATCTGTTCCAGGGCGCGGTCCTCGCGATACTTACGGTTGACAGGGCTCAATCGGTCAACCCACTCGTGAAAATCGCTCTGAGGGCCGATTTCGCCCCGGAGGAGGGCCTCCTGCGGTAGACTCGGAAGGTCGTCCGGAGGCCTGTTTCGCGCAGGTGACGGAGGCGTCACGAGAAAAACGGCAGGAGCCCCACAAAGCATGTCACCGAATTCGCCTGACGGTACCGACCACTCTTACGAAGCAAGCGACATCCAGGTACTCGAGGGCCTCGAGGCCGTTCGCAAGCGCCCCGGCATGTACATCGGCTCCACGGGCCCCCGCGGCCTCCACCACCTGGTCTACGAGATCGTCGACAACGCCGTCGACGAGGCACTCGCCGGCTACTGCGACACCATCCACGTCACCATGCGCGAAGACGGTGGCATCCGCGTCGTCGACAACGGCCGCGGCATTCCCGTCGACATCCACCCCGTCGAGAAGAAGTCGACCGTCGAGGTCGTCCTCACCGTGCTGCACGCCGGTGGCAAGTTCGGTGGCGGCGGCTACGCGGTCTCCGGTGGCCTTCACGGTGTCGGATCGTCGGTCGTCAACGCGCTGTCGACCGAGCTCGACGTCGAGGTGCACCGTCAGGGGTCGGTCTGGCGTCAGAGCTTCACCAACGGTGTTCCGGTGGCCCCGCTCGCCCAGGGCGAAGACGCCTCCGACACCGGCACCACGATCACCTTCTGGCCGAACGCCGAGATCTTCGAGATCGTCGAGTTCGACTACGAGACCCTGCGGGCGCGCTTCCAGCAGATGGCCTTCTTGAACAAGGGCCTGCGAATCACGCTCGTCGATGAGCGCCCCGTGGCTGACGACGCCCCCGATGGCACCAAGGCCAAGAGCGACGACTTCATGTACGAGAAGGGGCTCGAAGACTACGTCGAGTACCTCAACGCGTCGAAGAAGGTCGACGTCGTTCACCCCGACATCATCTCGTTCGAATCCGAAGACACCGAGAAGAAGATCGCCCTCGAAGTGGCGATGCAGTGGAACTACTCGTACCAAGAGAGCGTCCACACCTACGCGAACACCATCAACACGCACGAGGGCGGCACGCACGAAGAGGGCTTCCGTGCCGCGCTGACGACGGTGGTCAACTCGTACGGCATCGCCAAGGGCCTCATCAAGACGAACGACAAAGACAAAGAGAAAGACAAAGAGGCGCGTCTCACCGGTGACGACGTGCGTGAGGGCCTCACCGCCGTCATCTCGATCAAGCTCGGCGAGCCGCAGTTCGAGGGTCAGACCAAGACGAAGCTCGGCAACACCGAGGCGAAGTCGTTCACGCAGAAGGTCGCGTACGACCAGCTGAACGACTGGTTCGACAAGAACCCCGTGCAGGCCAAAGAGATCATCAAGAAGGGCATCCAGGCGCAGCAGGCCCGGATGGCCGCTCGCAAGGCCCGCGATTCGACCCGCCGCAAGGGCGTGCTCGAGTCGAACGGCATGCCCGGCAAGCTCAAAGACTGCCAGTCGAAAGACCCGGCGCTCAGCGAGATCTTCATCGTCGAGGGCGACTCGGCCGGTGGCTCGGCCGTTCAGGGCCGCAACCCCGAGACGCAGGCGATCCTGCCCCTCCGCGGCAAGATCCTCAACGTCGAGAAGGCGCGGCTCGACCGGGCCCTCGGCAACAACGAGGTCCAGGCGATGATCAAGGCGTTCGGCGCCGACATCGGCGACGACTTCGACCCCGAGAAGGCCCGGTACCACAAGATCGTGCTGATGGCCGATGCCGACGTCGACGGTCAGCACATCACGACGCTGCTGCTGACGCTGCTCTTCCGCTACATGCGTCCGCTCATCGACCTGGGCTACGTCTACCTGGCCATGCCGCCCCTGTTCAAGATCAAGTGGTCGAACGCGCCGCACGAGTACGTCTACAGCGACCTCGAGCGCGATGCTCTTCTGGTCGCCGGCAAGGCCGAGGGCAAGCGGATTCCGAAAGACAACGGCATCCAGCGCTACAAGGGCCTCGGCGAGATGGACTACAAAGAGCTGTGGGAGACCACCATGGATCCCGACACCCGCACCCTCCGTCAGGTCACTCTCGACGACGCCGTCGCGGCCGACACCATCTTCAACACCCTCATGGGCGAAGACGTCGAGCTCCGACGCAACTTCATCCAGCAGAACGCGAAAGACGTTCGCTTCCTCGATATCTGATTCGCTCCCCGATTGGGGTCGCGTCTCTGACTGACGCGCGACCCCGGGCGGGGCGCTCAGGCCGATCGAAGGATCCGATGGGCCGGCTACCGAAAGAACACACCTGATGGCAGACGAGACAGACGACACCACCGGCGGCATCCCCGAGGGTGTCGAGCCGGCACAGTTCGCGGCGCAGCTGAAGCGCGACAGCATCGAAGCGGTCGACCTCCAGCTCGAGATGCAGCGCTCCTACCTCGATTACGCGATGAGCGTGATCGTGGGCCGTGCGCTCCCCGAGGTGCGCGACGGCCTCAAGCCGGTTCACCGCCGCGTGATCTACGCGATGTTCGACGGCGGCTACCGCCCCGATCGCGCCTTCTCTAAGTGCGCGCGCGTCGTCGGTGACGTGATGGGTAACTTCCACCCGCACGGTGACTCGGCTATCTACGACGCGCTGGTGCGTCTCGTCCAGCCGTGGAGCCTCCGCTACCCGCTCGCCCACGGCCAGGGCAACTTCGGCTCGCCGGGAAACGACGGCGCCGCGGCTCCGCGATACACCGAGACGCGCATGGCCCCGCTCGCGCTCGAGATGGTCCGCGACATCGACGAAGACACCGTCGACTTCCAAGACAACTACGACGGTCGCACGCAAGAGCCCGCCATTCTCCCGGCGCGCTTCCCCAACCTCCTCGTCAACGGCTCGGTCGGCATCGCCGTCGGCATGGCGACGAACATCCCCCCGCACAACCTCCGTGAGGTCGCTGCGGGGGCGCAGTGGTACCTCGACAACCCCGAGGCCACGCGCGAAGAGCTCCTCGAGGCGCTCATGCAGCGCATCAAGGGCCCCGACTTCCCGACCGGAGCGCAGATCCTCGGCGTTCGCGGCATCCACGACGCGTACCGCACGGGTCGCGGTTCGATCACCATGCGCGCGGTCGTCAGCGTCGAAGAGATCCAGGGTCGCACCTGCCTCGTCGTCACCGAGCTGCCGTACCAGGTCAACCCCGACAACCTCGCGATCAAGATCGCCGACCTCGTTCGCGAGGGTCGTGTCGCCGGCATCGCCGACATTCGCGACGAGACCTCCGGTCGCACCGGCCAGCGTCTGGTGATCGTGCTCAAGCGCGACGCCGTCGCGAAGGTCGTGCTGAACAACCTCTACAAGCACACCTCGCTCCAAGAGAACTTCGGCGCGAACATGCTCGCCATCGTCGATGGCGTGCCCCGCACGCTTCCGCTCGACGGCTTCATCTCGGCATGGGTCGACCACCAGGTCGAGGTCATCGTGCGTCGTACCTCGTTCCGACTCCGCAAGGCCGAGGCCGACGCGCACATCCTCCGCGGCTACATCAAGGCGCTCGATGCCCTCGACGAGGTCATCGCCCTGATCCGCCGTTCGCCGACCGTCGACGAGGCCCGCACCGGCCTCATCGAGCTGCTCGACATCGACGAGCTACAGGCGAACGCCGTTCTCGCCATGCAGCTCCGTCGCCTCGCGGCTCTCGAACGCCAGAAGATCCAAGACGAGCACGACGAGCTCGAGCGCAAGATCCTCGACTTCAAAGACATCCTCGCCAAGCCCGAGCGCCAGCGCACCATCATCGGCGACGAGCTCAAGGCCATCACCGACAAGTTCGGCGACGACCGTCGCACCGAGATCATGTTCGGGTTCGACGGCGACATGAGCGTCGAAGACCTCATCCCCGAAGAGGAGATGGTGGTTACGCTCACGCGCGGCGGCTACGTCAAGCGCACCAAGAGCGACAGCTACCGCTCGCAGCACCGCGGTGGCAAGGGCGTCAAGGGTGCCCAGCTGCGCGCAGACGACGTTGTGGAGCACTTCTTCGTCACCACCACGCACCACTGGCTGCTGTTCCTGACGACCAAGGGCCGCGTCTATCGCGCTAAGGCCTATGAGCTGCAGGAGGCCGGCCGCGACGCCAAGGGCCAGCACGTGGCGAACTTCCTCGCCATGCAGCCCGACGAAGAGATCTCGCAGGTGCTCGACATCCCCGACTACGAGGTCGCCGACTATCTCGTGCTCGCAACGCGCGAGGGTCTCATCAAGAAGACGGCTCTCACCGAGTACGACACCAACCGCACCGGCGGCATCATCGCCATCAACCTGCGCGAGGGTGACGAGCTCGTGTCCGCGCTGCTGGTCGACGAGCACGACGACCTCCTCCTGGTCTCGCGTCATGGCATGTCGCTCCGCTTCACCGCGACGAACGAGTCACTCCGGCCGATGGGTCGTTCGACCTCCGGCGTCAAGGGCATGACCTTCCGCGACGACGACTCGCTGCTCTCCGCATCGGTGGTCGGCGAAGAAGGATTCGTCTTCGTCGTGACCGAGGGCGGCTACGCCAAGCGCACGGCCGCCGACCAGTACCGCATCCAGAACCGCGGTGGGCTGGGCATCAAGGTCGCCAAGCTGGCCGAGGCCCGCGGCGACCTGGCCGGAGCCATGATCGTCTCCGAAGACGACGAGGTGCTGGTCGTTCTGTCGGGCGGCAAGGTCGTCCGCTCCGCGGTCTCCGAAGTGCCGGCCAAGGGCCGCGACACCATGGGAGTCGTCTTCGCGCGGTTCGCCGCCGACGACCGGATCATCGCCGTCGCGCGCAACACCGAGCGAAACCTCGAGGGGCCCGACGACGAGACGGCGATCGAAGATGCGACCGTAGACGGAGGCGCTGCCAGCGCGGAAGGTGACACTGTAGATACAGTGTCCTCCGACGCCGACAGCGTCGAGGGCACCGACACATCGCCCGACACCACGGGTGAGACCGCCGGAGAGGACACGACCGAAGCATGACTAGCGTCGCAGAAAAGCTACAGAGCAAAGCCAAGAAGCCAGTCGGAACGAAGCAGGTCCGACTGAAGCTCGTCTACATCGACTTCTGGTCGACCGTGAAGCTGTCGTTCCTGATCGCCGTCGCCCTCGGCATCATCACCGTCGTCGCGACGTTCCTCGTGTACGTGATCCTCACGCGCCTCGGCATCTTCGACACCGTCGACAAGCTGCTTCAAGAGGTTCTCGGCGATAAGGGCTTCACGCTCCAAGACACCCTCTCGATCGGGCAGGTCATGCTGTTCGCCATCGTCGTCGCGATCCTCAACATCGTGATCGGCACCGTCCTCGGTGCCATCGCCGCGCTCCTCTACAACCTGAGCGTGCGCATCACCGGCGGTCTGCTCGTCGGTTTCACGAACAACTGATCGAGCCGGGGCCTCAGAGGCCCCCCTCGATTTAGTGAATCGGGCCGAATAAGGTACTGTCTTATTCGGTCCAGGGGGCTATAGCTCAGGCGGTTAGAGCGCTTCGCTGATAACGAAGAGGTCATAGGTTCAAGTCCTATTAGCCCCACGGTGTCTCTTCACGACACTGAAGAAACACCCCCAAGACCACGCACCATTCGGTGCAACTCCTGGTCAGTGACCGGGGCCTTAGCTCAGTTGGTAGAGCGCCTGCTTTGCAAGCAGGATGTCGGGAGTTCGATTCTCCCAGGCTCCACAGTTTGTTCTACTCGCCCTCGCTTCGCTCGGGCTCGCAGTGGGTTCTGTGCTGGTCTGGCGGCTTCGCCGCGGCACTCGCTTCGCTCGTGTGGGCGAAAGTGCTCAAATGGGCCCCTAACAGCTACCGGACGGCCCGTTTGCGCACTCTCGCGGCCTGGCGGGCAGAGGCGGGGCGGGGCGGGGCGGCAGGCCCGGGGCAGCGCCCGGCGGGCAGAAGCTGGCAGGCGGGGCCGCCGGATCCTGAGGTCGGAGACTGCCCTGGGAACGACGAAGGCCCGCACCCCTGTGAGGATGCGAGCCTTCGATGCGGTGACGCGACGATCAGGCCTTGGGGCTGTCTTCGTCGTCGGCAACCCACAGCTCGTCGTCGGCACGGAGCGTCTGAGCTGCCGCGTAGATGACTGCGCCGAGGCCGACCACGCCCAGGATGATGAGGAAGACCCCACCCTTGCCCAGGCCCTTCTTCTTCTGCGTCTTCTTCTGAAGCTTCTTGGCCTTGAGAACCGTCTTCGCGATGTTCTTCGTGGCCTTGGGGTGCTTGCGAGCCTGCTGCGCGGCCTTCTTCAGAGCCTTGCGCTTGGCCTTCTTGCTGAGCTTCTTGCCGCTCTTGAGGAGCTCGTCGAGGTCGATGTGCTCGGCCAGCGGGCTCGAGGCCACGGCGGCGGACACAGCCGGAGCCACGTCGTTCTTCAGGCGGTCTTTGGCGTGCGTGGCTGCCACGGAGGCGTTGGCGACACCGGTCGACACGGCAGGCTTGACCTGAGCGTCGTAGGCGGCCTTGACTCGGGGTGCCAGGTCGTTTTTCGCGCGCTCGGCGGCTTCGGCGCCGGCGGCCTTCCAGAATTCACCGGCGTGGCCGAGAAGCTCGCGCTGCTCACCCCAGATGCCGGCGGCGTCGCTCCGGAGCTTCTTCAGTTCGCGTGTGCTCTTGCGTGACGTGGCCATGTGCTCTCCCTTATGGTTCCTGCGGCGTTGCGCCTATCTTGGCACGGGCTCCCCTGATAGGTCACAGGATGATGTCTGGGGGACGACTGAATCATCATGTCGCTGTGAAAGAATCGGACACATGTCTACGCACACCGCTGTCGCCACCATCACCACCACCCTCGGCCCCATCAAGGTCGATCTGTACGGCAACCACGCCCCCAAGACCGTCGCCAACTTCACCGGCCTCGCCACCGGCACCATCGAGTGGACCCACCCGAGCACGGGCAAGGTGTCGAAAGACAACCTCTACGACGGCGTCGTCTTTCACCGCATCATCCCCGACTTCATGATCCAGGGCGGCGACCCGCTCGGTCAGGGCACCGGCGGCCCCGGCTACAACTTCGACGACGAGATCCACCCCGAGCTCACCTTCCAGGAGCCCTATATCCTGGCCATGGCCAACGCCGGCACCCGCGGCGGCAAGGGCACCAACGGCTCGCAGTTCTTCATCACCACTGTCGCGACCCCGTGGCTCCAAGGCAAGCACACCATCTTCGGCGTGGTCTCCGACCCCGAGTCGAAGAAGGTCGTCGACGCCATCCAGGCCGTCGACACCGACGCGCGCGACAAGCCGCTGAAAGACGTCGTCATCGAGAGCGTCACGATCGACGAGGTCTGACCCTTCGGTGACGAACATCCCGCGCAACTCCGATAACTTCTGCTATCGCCACCCCGACCGGCAGAGCTTCATTCTCTGCCAGCGGTGCGGCCGGACGATCTGCACGCAGTGCCAGACGCCGGCCGCGGTGGGAGTGCACTGCCCGGAGTGCGTCCGCGAGGCACGCGGCAACATGCCCAAGGTGAGGCCTCAGGTCGTCACCCGCATGAACAGCCTCGCCACCTCGGGCGGCCCTACGGCCACGTATGCGCTGATGGGGTTGTCGGTGCTCGGGTTCCTGGTGAGCCTCGTTCCGTCGGCCCAGGGCGCTCTGCTCTTCTATGGAGCGGGCGCTCTCACCGAACCGTGGCGGATGGTCACGGGCATCTTCGTTTACGGCGGTCTGAGTTCGATCATCCAGCTGGCCTTCAACGTCTACATGCTGTGGGCGTTCGGCCAAATGATCGAGCAGCAGCTCGGCCGGGTTCGCTACATCGGGCTCTACCTGCTCGGTGCATTGGGCGCCGAGGTCGCGGCCTCCTTGTTCTTCCCCTATCAGCCCGTGCTGATCAGCGGAGCGGCCATGTTCGGCCTCTTCGGGGCGTTCTATGTGATTCTGCGGTCGCGCGGCGAGCAGGCGGTCCAGATTCTGGTGATCATCGCCCTCAACGTCGTCATCGGCATCTTCTTCGGTACTCCGTGGCAGAACTACATCGGTGCCGCCGCGATCGGGGCCCTGACAGCCCTCATCTACATGCGCACTCAGCATCGATCGCAGGCGATGCAGCAACGCCTGCTGGCCGGTGGGCTGGCGGTCGCCCTGCTGGCGATCCTGCTGGTCCGTTCGGCGTCACTGGTCGGGCTTGCCGCCTAGGTCGTCACGCGAAAACGCCCCGCTCCTCAATGAGGAGCGGGGCGTTTCTGGTTCGCAGGGTGCTTGGCAGAGTTATCCACAGGCTCATCCACATTGGGGATAGTTACACCGGTGTAAGACACCCCGTTATGAATGACAAGGATCCGGGCAAAACCGCGATCGCACCGGCCACGGGGCCGACTTCGCGTCGGGCCAACCCGGCCGAACTGGTCTGACTTTATGCGGAAGGTCAGCGCCAGCGGGTCGTCATCAGGAAGCCGATGAACATGATGCCGAAGCCGACGAGGATGTTCCAGGTGCCGAGCGACGGCACGGGGTAGACGGTCTGGCTGACGTAGTAGACGATGATCCAGGCGAGACCGAGCAGCATGAAGCCGAACATGACGGGCTTGAACCAGACGGCGTTCGGCTGGTTGGCGTTCGACTGGGAGTCGGTTGCGGTCGTGCCGGCAGGTCGCGAGGTGCTCGCGGTGGTCTTCTTCTCTCTGGCCATGGGCAGAAGTGTACCGGTAGGGGGTCTGTGGATAGCCTCTGCGTTGCAACTTCGCGCCCGTAGAATCGGGGCATGTCCGATTTAGAAGCGCCCGCCGCCAGCAGACGCGCCCGTCGCCGTTCGCAGCGGCGCCGCACGTCGGTGATCGGTGTTCTGGGCGAGGTGCTCATCACCATGGGCGTCGTCGTGCTCCTCTTCATCGTCTGGCAGCAGTGGTTCAACGACATCGTCGTCGCGCAGGGCACTCGCGATCAGGCGTCCAAGATCAGCGAGCAGCTGCACGACGCGGCACCGCCGGTCGGGTCGAACAACGTCGCGTTCGACAGCGGCAAGCCCAAGGTGACTCCGAAGCCAGCCGACGGCGTCGACTTCGGTGTGCTCTACGTGCCTCGCTTCGGCTCCGACTACCGCGTACCTCTCGCCGGGGGCACGGGCACGGCGCAGACCCTCGACAAGGGCGATGCCGGGCATTACGACTCCTCGCAGATGCCGGGTGCCGTGGGCAACTTCGCGATTGCAGGCCACCGGACGACGCACGGGGCGCCCTTCGCCAATATCGCCGAGCTCAAAGTGGGCGATCACTTCTACGTGCAGACGAAGACCGGCTACTACACCTACACGTTCCGCAATCTGCAATACGTGCAGCCCACTCAGATTCAGGTTCTGCAGCAGGTTCCCGACGCACCGAAGGTCGACACGACGTCGGGCGATCGACTCATCACGCTAACGAGCTGCAATCCGAAGTTCAGCGCGGCCGAGCGAATCATCGCCTACGGTGTCTTCGACTCCTGGCGGCCCTTCTCGGCCGGCGCCCCGTCTGAGATCAAGTCGCTGGTGAAGGGCTGACGCATGTACTCCGCACTCTGGCGCGTTCTCCCCGGCCCCTGGTGGGTTCGCGTTCTCATCCTCCTCGTGCTCCTCGCCGTAATTCTCTACGCCCTGGTCACCTGGGCATTCCCGTACGCCGACTCGTTCATCGATTCGCCTGAAGTGACAGTGGGTTCTTCATGACGCGCATTCTCGTCATCGACAACTACGACAGTTTCGTCTACACGCTGAACGGCTACCTGCACCAGCTCGGGGCCGAAACAGACGTCGTGCGCAACGACTCGTTCACCGCGGGGGAGGCCGCCGCACGGATCGCCGAGTACGACGGCGTTCTGCTGTCGCCCGGCCCGGGCACTCCCGCCGCCGCTGGGGTGTCCGTCGACGTCGTCCACGCCGCTCTCGCGGTCGACAAGCCTCTTCTGGGTGTCTGCCTCGGCCACCAGGCGATCGCCGAGGCCATGGGTGCGACCGTCACCCACGCCGAAGAGTTGATGCACGGCAAGACCTCGCGGGTCGAGCACGACGACAGCTCGTTCTACGACAACGTTCCGCAGCCGTTCCTCGCGACGCGATACCACTCGCTCGCCGTCGTCGACTCCACCGTGCCCCACGTGCTCGAGGTCACCTCCCGCACCACCGGCGGGGTCATCATGGGTCTGCGGCATCGCGACGCGCCCGTGTACGGCGTGCAGTTCCACCCCGAGTCGGTGCTCACCGAGGGTGGCTACAGCATGGTCGGCAACTGGCTGTCGGTGGCCGGGCTTCCGTCTGCCGTCGAGGCAGCGAAGGGCTTGAGCCCGCTCGTCAACCTGGGGTAGCTCGGCCGGCTTGGGGTTGAGGCGGCAAGGCGCCAGCCGAGCAGCGGAGCCTCAGACGCCCGGTACTACGAGCCGCTGCAGATCGTCAGCGTGATCGTGGAGCCCTGCGGCTGCTCGCCGACCGGGAGGTCTTGGGTCTTGACCACGTTGCCGGTGCAGGTGCCGTCGGCCACGGTCTTCACCTGGAGGCCGAGCGTGTTCAACGTCGACATCGCGTCGGCGACGGGTTTGCCCGTCACGTCGGGAACGGCGACGGTGCCGCTCGAGACGACGAGGTCGATGGTGCTGCCGACGTCGACGCTCGTGCCCGACTCGGGCGTCGTCTGGATCACGTTGCCGGCGGGTACCGTCGGGCTGTCCTGCTGGCTGACGGAGCCCTGCTGAAGGCCGAGACCGGTGATTTCTGACCAGGCGTCGTCGGTCGACTTGCCCGAGACGTCGGGCACATTCACCGACGCGGGACCGGACGACACATAGACACTGATGGTCTCGTCTTTGGCGACGTTGGTGCCTGCCACCGGTGAGGTCTTGATGATGTCGCCTTCGTCGACCGAGTCGCTGGCGATGTCGTTGCGGTCGGGGACGAGGCCGAGCTTGGTGAGCTCGGCGGCCCCGGCGTCGTACGACTCGGAGGAGATGATCGGCACCTCGACGCCGGCGTTCGTGGGGAGCTCGACCGGCGAGAGTCGGCCGACCCAGACGACGACGGCCACGACGATGATGACGACGAGCACGATGCCCGCCCAGATCCACGCGACCGGAGGCCTGGTCTGAGTGCGGGAGGGCCGATTCGCGTCGGTGCTGTCGAGTTCTTTGAGCGCCGCCTCGGAGCCGACGGCAGCGCGCGGATTGACTCCGAACAGCGTGGTGTCGGGGGAGGTGACATCGACGTGCTGTCGGCGGGCCGGAAGGTGACCGGCACCCGCGTCGACGACGTCGTTACGGAACTCGGCAGCGCTCTGAAACCGGTCGAAGCGGCTCTTCGCCAGGGCATGAAGCGTGACGGCGTCGAGAGCGGGCGACACGGCCGGGTTGATGACGCTCGGCGGCACGGGCGGCTCGCTGACGTGCTGGTACGCGACGGCGACGGGGGAGTCGCCGCGGAACGGCGGTCTCCCCGTCAGGAGCTCGAAGAGGAGGACTCCGGTGGAGTAGAGGTCGGAGCGGGCATCGACGGTCTCGCCGCGGGCCTGCTCGGGACTGAAGTATTGGGCGGTGCCGAGAATTGCGGTGGTCTGCGCGACTGTGGCCGCCGAGTCGGAGACGGCTCGGGCGATACCGAAATCCATCACCTTGACTTGGCCGGTGTGGGTCAGCATGACGTTGCCGGGCTTGATGTCGCGGTGGACGACGCCGGCCCGGTGCGAGTATTCGAGGGCGGTCAGGATGCCCTCGGTGACGCGGACAGCCTCTTTGGGGTCGAGGGGGCCTTCGGCGACAATGTCTTTGAGGAGTCGACCTTCGACGTACTCCATGACGATGTAGGGCACGAGAACCGTGTTGCCCATGGAGTCTCGGGTCTGCTCTTCGCCGGCGTCGAAGACGCGCACGATGGTCGGGTGGGCCATGCGGGCTGCCGCCTGGGCTTCTTGCCGGAAGCGAGTGCGGAAGGCGGGATCGGAGGCGAGCTGCGACTTCATCAGCTTGATCGCCACCTGGCGGCCGAGCCTGCTGTCGGTGCCCATGTAGACGTTGGCCATACCGCCGTGACCGATCAGGTGACCGATCTGGTAACGGTTGGCGAGGAGGCTGATCCCCTCGGTCACGCCTTCAGCCACGAATTGCCCTCCCACTGCCACGGTCCCGACCAGTCTACCTGGGCGGGACCGTGTGAGTCGGAGCCGGTGCGCGTCGCGGCCGATCGAGACCGGAGTGAAATCAGCCGTCTGCGGGGTCGCTGGCCGGGGTCGTGGGATCCTCGGTCGGTGTGGTGGGGGCCGCGGTGACAGTGATCGAGACCCCCGCCGACGAAGGCGAGGTCACCGACGAACCGCACTTGGCCTGGTAGGTGAACGTGAGGGTGCCCACGTCAGACGACTGCACGGTCACGCTCGTCGCGTTGGCGCCGACGGTGTTCTTCGTCTTGCCGGCCGAGTCGGTTCCGCCCGAGATCGAGTAGGTGAAGCCGGTGACCGAGTACCCGGCAGGGCAGCCCGTGTAGGTCGGGATCGTGACGACCGCCTGCTGCGTGGTGTCGATCGCGGTCGGCGCAGCCGTGGGAGCACCGGGATCACCGGCGGTCGGAGCGGCCGTGTAGGCGTAGAGCACGATCTCTTCGGTCTTCTTGACGAGCCCCGTCGGAGACACGCGATACACCTGGTTCTCTTGCGCGGCCGTGGGTGCCGGCGACGAGTCGGGCGAGATCGTCGTCTGGAAGCCGAGGCGCCCGAGAGACGCCTGCACCTCGTCGACGTTCTTGCCGGTGTAGTCGGCGCCGTTGATCACGGCGCTGTCGGCGACCGGGGTCTGGGTCGGCGTCGGCGAGGGCTTCGGCTTCGACGATTTGGTCGCCGCGGGCGTCGAGCTCGTCGTCGTCTGCGGCTTGTCGCCGTTGGTCAGTGAGATGGCGGCAAATGCGATGCCGCCGACGACGGCGATGATGAGGAGCACGATGAGCGGCCAGAACCAGGCGCTGCGCTTCTTCTTCTCGGGCTCGTCTCCGTCGACGGTGTCGTTGAGACCGGTGGACGAGGATCCTAAGCCCAGCGTGGCTGCGGTCGGAGGTGCCTGGCGCTCGGGCGCCGGCATCATCCTGGTCGCAGCGTCTTGCGCCGCGAAGACCTGCGTCGCAGCATCGCCGTTGCCGCCGACGCCGAGCATCGGCACGGCCGCGGTGGCTGCCGCGACGTCGCCCCGACGCAGAGCGCGCGCCGCTTGGGCCAGCGCGGAGGCCGATGCGGGTCGCTCGGCGGGCTTCTTGGCGATGCACGAGTAGACGAGCTTGCGCACGGCCTCGGGGATGGTGCTCGGGAGGTCGGGCGGCGTCTCGTTGATCTGCGCCATCGCGATGGCGACCTGCGATTCACCGGTGAAGGGTCGCCGGCCGGCAAGGGCCTCGTACGCCACGATTCCGAGCGAGTAGATGTCGGTCGAGGGGGAGGCGGGGTGGCCCGACGCCTGCTCGGGTGAAAGGTACTGCACCGTGCCCATGACCTGGCCGGTGGCGGTGAGGGGCACCTGGTCAGCGATCCGCGCGATACCGAAGTCGGTGATCTTGACGCGGCCGTCGGGGGTGACGAGCAGGTTGCCCGGCTTGATGTCGCGGTGGACGAGTCCCGCCGCGTGGGCAGCCTGAAGTGCCGACGCCGTCTGGGCGACGATGTCGAGCACCTTGTCGGTCGGAAGCACGCGGTCGCGCTCGAGCACGGTCGACATGGCTTCGCCGGGCACCAGCTCCATGACGAGGTAGGCGCTGCCCTCTTCTTCGCCGTAGTCGAAGACGTTGGCGATGCCCTCGTGGTTGACGAGAGCGGCGTGACGCGCCTCGGCGCGGAAGCGTTCGAGGAACCCGGGGTCGCCCAGGTACTCGTCTTTCAAGATCTTGATCGCGACGGTACGACCGATGACGAGGTCGGTGGCTTGCCACACTTCGCCCATGCCGCCGATCGCGACACGGGACGACAGCTCGTAGCGTCCGCCGAGAGTGAGTCCGCTGTATGGCCTCATTTGTTGAGCACCGCCTCCATGACTTGCTTTGCTATCGGCGCGGCAATGCTGTTGCCGACACCGGATTGTCCCTGTCCTCCGCCGTTCCCCACGACGACCGCGACGGCCACCTTGGGGTCGTTCGCCGGAGCGAATCCTGTGAACCAGAGCGTGTACGGGTCGCCCGTGCCGTTCTCGGCAGTCCCCGTCTTGCCGGCCACGTCGACGCCGTCAATTCTTGCATTGGTTCCCGTGCCCTTGGTGACGACCTCCGTCATCAGCTCGGTCAGGGTCGACGCCGTCTCGGCGCTGATCGGCTGACCGAATTCGTCGGCCTGGAAGTCTTGCAGGGTCGAGAGGTCGGGGTTCACGATGTTGTCGATGAGCGTGGGCGTCATCTCTTGCCCGCCGTTCGCGATCGCCGCCGTGATCATCGCGACCTGGAGCGGGCTCTCACGCACGCTGCCCTGGCCGAACGACTGCAGCATCAGCGTGGCGGTGTCGCTTGTCTCGGGGAACACGCTCTTCGCCGTCGTCTGCGGAATCTCGAACGCCGTGTCGAAGCCGAATGCCTTCGCCATGTCGTTGATGCGGTCGTAGCCGAGCTTCGCTCCGAGTTCGGCGAAGGGGATGTTGCACGAGTCGATCAGTGCGGTCTCGATGGTCACCTTCGATCCGCCACCGCAGGATCCGCCCTCGGCGTTCGTGATGCGGAAGGTCGAGCCGGGGAGCTTCAGTGATGCGGGGTTGTCGAGCTTCGAGTCTTTGGTATAGCTGCCGCTCTCGAAGGCGGCGGCCGCGACGACCAGTTTGAACGTGGATCCGGGGAAGTACAGGTTGCCCTGGATCGCCCGGTTGATGAGCGGCTGCGTCGAGTCGTTGATCAGCGAGTCGTACGCCTTGAGCACGCTGGCCCGGTCGTGACTGGCGAGAGCGTTCGGGTCGTAGGAGCCCTTCGACACCATGGCGAGGATCTTGCCGGTCGACGGCTCAATCGCCACGACCGACCCCGTGTTGTCGCCGAGCGCGTCGTAGGCGACCTTCTGCACGGTGGCGTCGATCGTCGTGTTGACCGAGGCGCCCTCGGGGTCTTTGCCGGTGAGGAGCGAGTTGAGCTTGTCGAAGAACTGCGAGTTGGACGTGCCGGACAGCTGCTTGTTGAGGGCGCTCTCGATACCCGTCGAGCCCTCGCCGAGGGTGTAATAGCCGGTGACGGGCGAGTAGAGGTCGCCATCGGAGTAGGTGCGGAGGAACTTGTACTGATCGTCGACGGGCTTCGACTCGGCGACGGCCTGACCGTCGACGAGGATCGCGCCGCGCTGGGCGGAGTAGCTCTGCAGAATCGCTCGCGTGTTGCGCGAGTCGGACTTCAGCGAATCGGCCTGGATGCCGGTGATGTACGTGCTCGAGGCGAGGAGGGCGATGAACATGGCCAGGACGACCACGCTCACGCGCTTGAGTTCTTTGTTCATCAGCCGACCACCATCCTCGGGCCGCTGCGGACACCGTCGGAGAGGCGCAGGAGCAGCGCGACGATGATCCAGTTCGAGAGGAGCGACGAACCACCCGCGGCGAGGAACGGCATCGTCAGCCCGGTCAGGGGGATGACCCGGGTGACCCCGCCCATGACGACGAAGACCTGCAGGGCCATGGCGAAGGCGAGCCCCACGCCGAGCAGCTTGCCGAAGTCGTCCTGGCCGACGAAGCCGATGCGGAACCCGCGCGACACGAGCAGCAGATACAGCGCGAGGATGGCGACGAGACCGGCCAGACCGAGCTCTTCGCCGAGGGAGGCGATGATGTAGTCGCTCTGAGCGAGCGGCGTCGTCTGCGGGCTGCCCTGACCGAAACCGGTGCCGATCAGACCGCCGTTGGCGAGCCCGAACAGCCCTGCCACCAGCTGGAAGCTGCCGCCGATGCGGTTGTAGGCCTCGGTCGAGAACGGGTCGAGCCAGGCCTCGAAGCGACCGTGCACGTAGCTCATCGTGAGGGCGGCGACGAGCGCACCGCCGACGAAGAGGATCATGCCGAGGATCACCCAGGAGCCCTTGCCGGTGGCGACGTAGATCATCACGACGAAGAGGCCGAAGTAGAGCAGCGAGGTACCGATGTCGCGCTCGAAGATCAGCACGAGCATGGCGACGGCCCAGATAATGAGGATCGGGCCGAGGTCGCGGGCCCGCGGAAAGCGCATGCCGAGGATCTTGGGGCCCATCAGCGAGATGCTGTCACGGGCCTGAACGAGGTAGCCGGCGAAGAAGATCGCGAGCGTGATCTTGGCGATCTCACCGGGCTGGAACGACAGGGGCCCGACGTCGATCCACACGCGCGCGGCGAGACCGCGGCGACCGAGACCCGGCACGAGGGGGAGGAGGAGGAAGACGATCGAGATGAACATCGCGATGTAGCGGTAGCGCGCGAGCACGCGGTAGTTGCGGATCACGAGTAGCACGGCGATCGCGATGATCAGCGCGGCCGTGGTCCAGAGGATCTGCCGCTCACCCGCGTGGGTGGGATTCTGGGTCGTCCACGAGGCGATGTCGATGCGGTAGATCTCGGCGATACCGAGGCCGTTGAGGGTCAGCGCGATCGGAACGAGGAACGGATCGGCCTCCCGCGCCACGACGCGCAGGATGACGTGGAGCACCAGGGCGAGCACCAGGATGATGATTTCGGACCAGAGCACGTCGGTCCGCAGTTCGCCGAGTGCACCGAGCTGCACCAGCACGAGCGCGCCCACGGCGATTCCGCAGGCGATGAGCAGGAGACCGAGCTCGATGTTGCGGAGCCTCGCCGGCTGCCGCAGACGGATCGAGATCGCCTGCGTGAGGTTCTGGGCCTTACCGCCCGGGTTGGTGGGCTTGCTGATGGCCTCGGTTGCGCTGTCACTCACCGGACTTCGCCAATCTCTCGACGATCATGCGGGCGTCGCTGAGGTTGTCGGCGTTGATGGTGCTGTCGACGGTCTGGCGGTTGTACGCGGAGAGCCCGGAGACCGAGACCGTCGTCGTCTCGTAGACGCTCGACAGCTTGATCGGGCCGAGGGCCTGCTGCACACCCTTGTAGATGACGACCGTGCCGTCCTGCTCGCCGACGTAGTAGTGGTCTTGGGTCCAGCGGTAGGTCGAGAACACGCCGACGGCCACGATGAGGATCGCGATCACGAGGGCGGCGAGCCAGGTGATGCGACGGCGACGGGCCCGGCGACGGTCTTCGGCGATGAGCTCGGCCAGGTACTCGTCGGACTCCGGCTCGAAGTGGCTGTCTTCGGGCGTGGTCGCGACCTTGAGCGGGTGCACGAGGATCGACGAGAGGCGCAGCGGTCGTCGACCCTCCTGGCCCTCGAAGGTCAGCGGCGCCGCGGCCGAACCGACGGTCGTGGGCTGGTCGGCGGCCGACGAGTCATCGTCGTCGACGTCGACGACCACGACGGTGACGTTGTCGGGGGCACCGTGGTCGAGGGTCTCTTTGACGAGGCGACGCGACACGGCCTCGGCGTCGAGGCCGGAGGCAAGGGCCTTGCGGATGCGATCCTCGGCCAGGTAGCTCGAGAGCCCGTCGGAGCAGATGAGCCAGCGGTCGCCCGGCTGCGTGCCGAGGGTCGCGGTGTCGATCTCGGGAGCCGCGTCGACATCGCCGAGCACGCGCATCAGCACGGAGCGCCGCGGGTGCACGGCGGCCTCCTCCGGGGTGATCCGGCCGGAGTCGACGAGACGCTGCACGAAGGTGTGATCGGCCGTGATCTGGCTGAGCTCCCCCTCGCGGTAGAGGTAGATGCGCGAGTCGCCGATGTGCGCGATGGCGATGCTGTCGCCGACCCGCATCATCGCGCTGACCGTCGTGCCCATGCCGGTGAGCTCGGGGTGCTCGAACACGGTCTCGGCCAGAAGTTGGTTCGCGGCGATCAGAGACGACTGCAGAGCGAACTCCGCGTCGCCCGACGAGCTGTAGACCTTGTCGGTCTCGCGAATGCGCCGGATCGCGATCGCCGAAGCGACGTCACCGCCCGCGTGCCCACCCATGCCGTCGGCCACGACGAAGAGGTGGTTGCCCGCGTAACCGGAATCCTGGTTGTTGGCCCGGATCTTTCCGACATTGGAGAGGGCGGCGCTTTTGATCGACGACGTCACCCGGTTACCGCCGCAACTCGAAGCTCGTGGTGCCGATGGTGATCGTGGCGTTCGACGGGACGGGGGTCGGGACGGTGATGCGCTCGCCGTTCAGGAACGTGCCGTTCGTGGAGTCGAGATCCTGGATCACCCAGCGGCCGTTCCACAGCATGAGTCGGGCGTGGTGGGTCGAGGTGTAGTCGTCGCGGATGATCAGGTTGCTCTCGTTGGAGCGGCCGATCGTCAGGGGCCCGTCGCCGAGAGGCATCTCGAGGCCGTTCTTAGCGCCCTTGGTGATCACGAGGCGGGTCGCCGCTGCACCGGCCGGGACGGACGGCGGCGGGGTGCGAGGTGCGCTGGGTGCGACCTGGGGCGTCGGGGTGGGCGGCGTGGCCGCGGATCCTGCGCCCTGGTGGCTCTGGGCCTGCTGGTCGGCCGGAAGACGCTTGGCACGCTGACCGAACAGGTCGCTGCGGAGGGCGTAGACGATGAAGAAGATGAACAGCCACAGCACCACGATGAACGCGAGGCGGAGGGCGAGAAGAGTCAGCTCAGAGGTCATCGGCGGCCTCCGGACGAGCCGCTTCGACCGGGGTCGGCGGAGCCGCGAGGGGGCGTCGAGACGGGAAGCACTCGGAACACGATACGCGTACGACCGATTTGAATGACGGAATCCGGCTGGATGACCGCCTTCGTCAGGGCCTGACCGTCGAGTTTCGACCCGTTCGTCGACCCCAGATCGGTGGCCTGGGCGTGCGTGCCATCCCACACGAATTCGACGTGCTTGCGGCTCGTGCCGGTGTCTTGGACGGTGATGTCGGCTTCGCTGCCGCGGCCCACGACGGTGCGGCCCTTGGGGAGGGTGTGGCGACGGCCGTCGATCTCAAGGATCCCGGACCACGTCACGTCTTCCTCGCGCACGTTGGCCGACTCGACGCGGATGATCCCCACCGTCAACTGCGAGACTTCTTCGAGAGCGATGCGAACGGGCCCGGCGAACGAGTAGTTCTGCGTGGAGGCGTGCTTCTCGACCAGGGCATGGAGCTCGTCGATGAGGGCGGCACCCATGCCGTCCATCTTCGCGAAATCCTGGGCGGCGAGCTTCACCCGGAAGTCGTTCGGTGCGAGGATCCGCTCCCGCGACACCACGGCCGCTTTGACATCGAGCTCGCGCCGGAGGGCCGCGGTGATCTCGAGAGGCTGCACGCCGGAACGGAACGTCTTGGAGAAGGCGCCGTTGACGGCACGCTCCAGGCGTCGTTCGAAGTTGTCGAGCAGTCCCATGGGTCTCCTGGTCGGTGTGGCTCATGCGGGCGCAGGGATGCCCTGCCCTTGCAAGAGTAGGGGCCGGTGCATGCTATCGTTTTCAGGTTGGCCCAGGCGGCCAACGCTGGCGCGAGTGGCGGAATAGGCAGACGCGCACGGTTCAGGTCCGTGTGCCCGAAAGGGCGTGGGGGTTCAACTCCCCCCTCGCGCACCAGCAGCACTGAGACACTAGATACTCAGACAAGAAGAGGACCAGCCGAGAGGCTGGTCCTTTTTCGTGCGTTTCAGGGGCTTCAGCGCATCTGGGTGCGTAGCGCGAGTCGGCGCAAAAACCGGAGGAGAGGCAGCTCCTCCGGCCAGTGGAGCACAACGGAGTGCAGACCGCGGCGCATCCGCAGACGGCCTTTGCCGTCGAAGAGCGGGCGCATCGAGATGCCCGGGCGCAGACGCACGAGAAACCGGATTCGGTGGCGTCGACCGAGGTGGTACGACAGGTCGAAATCGTCGTGGATGGCCTCAGAAGCGTGCACCTCGTCGCGGACGTCCACCCAGGCCTGACGCCGCATGGCGAGGTTGGAACCGAAGACGGGCACGTGCGAGAGAGCAAGCCCGGCGAACACGAAGTAAGCCCCCAGGTAGACCAGTGCTGCCGGGCGACGGAGCCAGGTCGGGCCGTCGAGAAAGTACGCGCCTCCCGTGACCGCGTCCACGTCGGGCCGCCGGTCGAACTCCTCCATTACGGTTTCGATCCAGTCGGTCGGCACGACGGTGTCGGCATCGACCCGGGCGATGATGTCGCCTCGTGCGGCGTCGTAGCCGGTTCCGCTTGCTGCCGCGATGCCTCGCTTTAACTCCGGGATCACGATCGCTCCCGCCCGGGTCGCGACGAGAGCACTCGCGTCCGTCGAGCCGTTGTCGACGACGATGATCTCGAGCATTCGCTGCGACTGCAGCGACAGCGCGCGCAGGCAAGCAATGAGCACGGTGGCATCGTCTTTGACCGGGATGACGACGGAGACGGTCAGTGGCGGCGTTGTGGTCATGGCGGTGCTCCGTGGCAAGCGATCGTGGCGCGTTCCCGCGGGTGCAGGAGGGGGCGTCACGGTGGCACGGTAGACGCTCCGGTCGGTCTCGGCCCGGCCCCTCGCGGCCCGACCCGTCGCGGCTCGACTCGGCTGTATTCGAGACCCCTGCCTGAGTCGGGCCGAGAGTCAACCCCCGTCGCCACATCCGGTCCGCGCGTAGGCAGAGAGCAGGACAACGGCAGGGTGCCGCCGCCCGGAGGAGATGCGAATGTACTTCCACGCTCAGACATGGATCAACGAGATCACCGACGGCGAGCCCGATCCGGCCGCCGCCAACGCGCTGCAGGAGGGCCTCGGCGGCCAGTTCGGCGAGATGCGCACGATGATGCAGTACCTGTTCCAGGCCATGAACTTCCGCGGGGCAGCCGCGAAGCCCTACCGCGACCTCATCCAGGGTGTCGGCACCGAAGAGATCAGCCACGTCGAGCTCATCGGCACGACGATCTCGCGCCTGCTCGACGGCTCGCCCGAGTACACGGGCAAGCTCACCGACCCACTGGACACCCCAGGATCCGGCGGCGCCACACCTCTCAACCTCGCCTTGGGCGCGGGCAACATCCACCATTACCTGGTCGGTGCGCAGGGCGCACTCCCGGTCGACTCGGTCGGAAACCCGTGGTCGGGAAGCTACGTCTACAACTCCGGCAACCTGCCCCTCGACCTGCTGTACAACCTGATGCTCGAGTCGACCGGTCGCCTGCAGAAGTGCCGCATCTACGAGATGACCGACAACGCCACCGCCCGCGGCACGCTCGCCTATCTGATCGTCCGCGATCAGGCGCACGAGAACGCCTACGCAAAGGCGCTCGAGACGCTCGGCGTCGACTGGAAGACCCTGCTGCCGATCCCGAAGACGAACGCCGAGAAGTTCCCGGAGGTGAAGAAGCTGGTCGATCTCGGTCTGCAGAGCAAGCAGTACTCGTTCGACCTCGACGGCAAGAGCGAGGCGTCGAAGATCTTCCGCGGTCCGTCGCCGTCGAAGGACGGCACCGACCTCACCGCCACCGAGCAGGCCCCCGTCGGCGTTCCCTCGCAGATTTCAGATGAGCGCCTCGAAGAGTTCGCGCCGGGTCTCGACAAGGATCTGCTCGCCCTGATTCAGGAGACCGCCGACCTGGAGCTGCAGGAGATCAACTCGTTCTACGGCCCCACGGCCAAATAGTCGTTCGACGGGGACTCCCTGCCTCTCGGCGTGGCGTGCGAGAGTAGAGGCCACACCGAGAGCAGGGATTTTCCGATGTCGAACGCCGAACGGCCGAGCAAGAACGCCCGCCGCGAGCACGCTCGCGAAGTAGCGAAGAAGCGCCAAGAAGAAGAACGCAAGCGCCGTCTACGCAACCGCATCTTCTTGCAGGGGGGTATCGGCCTCGCCATCGCGGCGATCGTCGTAGTGATCATCCTGGTGGTGCAGGCGTCTAACAGCGGCAGCACCACTCGCGTCTCGAGCGACGCCGGCCCGAAGAACATGGTCACCGACGGCATCCAGTTCCAGGGTGTCGACGGCAAGGTCGAGCCGGTCGCGACGGCGGGTGTCAAAGCCAGTGCCACGCCGTCGCCCGTGGCAACGTCGAACGCCGATGGGGCTGCCAAGGTCGTCACCTACATCGACTGGGCCTGCCCGGTCTGCAAGCAGTTCGAGGCCAGCTACTCGAAAGACATCCTGTCGCGCGTTGCGGCGGGCAAGGCGACCCTCGAGGTCCACCCGGTGTCGATCCTCGACCGCAACTACCAGAACAGCCGCTACGCCAGCCGAGCGGCCAATGCGGCGGCGTGCGTCGCGAACTACGACCCCGACAACTTCCTCTCCGTCCAGACGGAGTTCTACGACAATCAGCCGGCCGAGGGGTCGAATGGGCTGAGTGACACGCAGATCAAGAAGCTCGTTCGTGACGGCGGGGTGACCGACGCGTCGGTCAGCTCGTGCATCGACGACGAGGAGTTCGGCAGCTGGGTCACCGCCGAGACGAACCGCGTGCTCGCTGACAAGTCGCTGGTCAACCCGGCGCAGGGCGGATTCGGCACGCCGACCGTGTTCGTCAACGGCACCCTGTGGAGCGGTTCGACCGACCTGCTGGCCGAGATCGACAAGTAGGTCGCGCGGGCCCTTTCTGACGCGGATCGGCCATAACGACGGGGTTAGCCGCGTCGGTATGGCCGATCCGCGTCGCTGTGCCTGCAGGCGCTAGACGCCGCCACCCCCACCGCCGCCTCCGCCGCCCCCTGACGAGACACCGCCGGTGCTCCCTCCGTTCATCGCGCTGAACGACGACGTCGTCGACGTCGAGAACCCGCCGATGCTCGACGCGAACACCGCCGGAGTGAACGCGGTGTGCCCGGCGTACCACTCGGGCTGAGATCCACCCTCCTCGTAGTGCTCTCCGAGTTCGCGAGACCACCGCTTCTGTTCGCCGACGAGCGCCGCCCACGGCAGCAGCTTCTCGTTCAACCGGAGCCAGGAGGCGTCACCCAGTGACAGACGAGGATCCGCCAGCTCGCCGCTCTGCTCCCCGTCACTCGGGCGCATCCTCTCTGCACCCTCCGGCGACTGGAGGTACGCGAGACGGTCGGCCTCGGCCTGCTTGATGTAGACCTCGAGGCCGCGCAGCTGGTCGCGGAGCTCGGCGCCCTGGGCGGTGAGTGGGCGTCGGATCACGAGCACGGGTGCGATTGCGAGGGCGATCACGGCCACCGGGATGGCGAGCACGGGCCAGAAACCGCCGAAGACGGTTACGACAGAGACGATGCCGAAGACGAGGCCGGCGAGACCACCGACGGCGACCGGGACGAGCACGGCGGCGACCGTGCGCGAGTGGATCGGGCGGCGATAACCCTCCCGCACGGCGCGGGCCGGGAGACCGCTGTACAGGCTCTGGATCCTCGTGATCGCATTCTTGTTCTTCGACACCACGTCGCGCTCTTTGCCCGGCACGAGCGGGTCACCGAAGAGGGCGTGCAAGAACACCAGTCCGTCGTCGTCGACCCCGTCGGCGGAAACGAACTTCAGCGCGAACTTCGGCTTGCCCTTGCCCGGCTTCTCTACCAGTCGCAGGTGGCCGTCGACCGCCAGTGCCAGAAGCTCGGCCGCGGTGGCCGTACGGCGGAGGAAGTGCCCGGCGAAGACGACCCCGACACCGGCGGGCGGATGGTACTCGGCGACGATGGTCGGCCGACCCGGGGCGTCGGCGAGACGGCCGCGACGCAGTGCGACGGCGGCGATCAGTCCGGCCACGGCGATGAGGGCGCCGACCAGCGAGAGGATCGGCCAGGGAGAGTCGAAGACCCCGCCGGCTCGCGGGGTGAAGGTACCGGCCGTGAAGCCGATCGCGAGGGTCAGATTCTCGTGCGCCGCGAGATTCCGGGCGGAAGCGGTGACCGTGCGGTCGCCGGTGCGTTCGATGGCGGCCGACTTCGTTGATCCTTGAGTGCCCTGGGCCGCCGCCACATCACCGGTGAGAGCGTCTGCAAGAGAGGGGCTCACCGTGACGGTCGCGGTGACGCGATCGAACGGCTGCGCCCAGTCGGTGCCGTTGACGTCCCAGTAGAACTCGTCGTTGCCCGAGCTCGACTTCGGCAGAGTCACGTTCTGCTGCGTGTAGGTGAGCACATAGACCTGCCGACCGTGCACGAAGTCGTCGTCGCGGATCGTCACCTCGGTGCCCTCATCGACCGTGTAGTCGCGGGGCGTGCCGTTCTGATCGTTCACCGACTGGATGCGGAGGCCCGTCGGATGACCGTCGTAGCTGTCGACGAGGGTGCGGCGGATGCCGTGGTTCTGGTTCGACTCGGGAAACTCGGCCACGAGGGTCTCGACGGTGCGGAGCGTCGAGTGGCCGTCGGCGTCGGTCGACAGCGAGTACTTCGCGTCCATGCTGCTGAAACGGAAGTCGTCGACGCTGGCATGCGCGGGGGTCGTCGGGCCGAGCAGCAGGCCGAGGGGGAGGCCGAGCACGGCGAACAGAGCGAGGGCGACGGTGATCCTTCTCATTCGTCGAGCCTAGGGGCCGCGCGGGGGTAGGCGGGCACGTTCGCGGACGCCGGTGCTCGATGTCGGAGGCTCGTCGTAGCCTGCTGCCGTGCCCGAGCCGATCCTCGCCTGGTGGGCGCGACGTCAGCTGTCGCGCCGGTCCGCCGTGCCCTATGCCGTCGGCACCTACCGAGACGCGTGGGCGCCGTACCCGGTGCTCGTGCGCCAGTACCACCCCGAATACAACGGCGGCATCATGCTGACCCAGGTGCCGCCCGCGGCCGACGTGTTTCTCTGCTGGCAGTGCGAGACGGGGCATGTCTTCGTCGCGACGCCGGAGGAGCAGCGGGCGCGGCCGGGGCGAGAGCGGCGCCGATCGTCGTGGTGCCCGGCGTGCCTCGAAATGGCGGCACCCCGCCGAACGTCGGCGTCAGCGGGGCTGGCGGCGGCGCTTGCGCCGGATCCTTCGTCTTCGCGCGCGTCGGCGCCCGCTCGTCGACATGCCAGTGCGCGTCGTGCCTCACCCGTCTCGGCACTCTGTGCCAAGACGCCGGCCCTTGCCGTCGGCGAACCCTTCGCGAGCCTCTGCGCGCCCCCGCCCGCGTCGGCCGTCGAGGCACAGCTGCGAGCCGATCTGGCGGCACGGCTCGAATTCACGGCCGGGGTCAACGCGGTCCGGCTCGCGCAGCCGTTCTTCGACCACCTCGAGGCGTGGCCCGACATTCTGCTGCCCGAGCTCCGCGTCGCGATCGAGTACGACTCGACGGGTCGGCACGGGCTTGAGCACGTCGGCAAGCGCGAGGTCGCCGACCGCCGCAAAGACCGGCTGCTGCGCGCCGCCGGGTGGGAGGTGATCCGGGTGCGCACCGGCAAGTTGCAACCGCTCGGCCCCTACGATCTCGTCGCGTCGGGCCTAACGAAGCAGACTGTTCCGGCGCTGCTCGACCGGCTGCGCGACGTTCGCGGGTCGCTCTTCGTCGACGCCTACCTGCAGCCGGCCTCAGGTGCGTAGCGCCATCGCCTCGCTGACCCACCGGGCGTACAGACCCCAAGGATCCGGCCCGGCCGCCCCCACCACGGCGATGTGTTCCGCCAGGGCGTCGCTCGGCCGGAACCACTCCGTCCGGTCGAACCTGTCGGCCGCGAACTCGGCGTGCCGCTTCTGCTCGACGTCGCGCCCACCCCGCTCGAATGCCAGCACGGCGTCGTGCCAGATCCGCGTGAGCCTCTGCCGCGGATTCGACGACGTGCCGATCTTGATCCGGTCGTCGAAGCGGATGTAATAGACGACGTCGACGCGGGGCGTGGGCAGTTCGCCGTCGGGAACCTCGCCGTAGCGCCACTCGCACACGGCGCAGAGCCAGCCGCTCGGGTAGCGGACGCCGAGGCGCGACCCGCACGCGAGGCAGGGCGACGGCAGGGTGTCGGTGACGCCGTCGGTGCGTGCTGACCACTCGGCGGCGATGTCGAAGTGCCGGTCGCAGAGGGGGAGGGGTGCGTCGTTGGCGGCGGGTCGCGGGCAGCCCGGTGCGACGCACGCGGGCCCGACGGTGGCCGGTGCCGCTGAGGTGTTCGACGTCATGCTCGTACGTTAGGGCCGGCCGCCGACATCGCGGTCGGTGATCGCTGGCCGGCACCGCCGATGACCGCCGAGACGACGAAAGTGCCCAAATCGGCCTCTCTGAGCAGGTCAGACGACGATTTGGGCACTCTCGGCAGAGCCAGCGGCAGCGGCAGCACTTACGGCCGCAGCGACGCTCCGAGCGCTACTCCTCGTAGTCGCTACCGAACAGCGCGAGCTGGCTGGTCGACAGGGCGAGGATCAGCAGCCCCAGCCCGACGCAGAAGTCGAGGGCGTAGTCGTTGAGGTTCGACGGGAAGATGTTTCCGCCGAAGTCGCTGTTGCCGAAGAGGATGCCGTACAGCCAGAGGGTCATCATGAGCATGCCCGCGCCGGCGATGTAGAGCGTCGAGTTGAGACGCTTGCCCGCGGCGCCGAGACCGGCGAGGCCGATCAGCAGGTACAGGGCGTTGCGCAGCACTGCGGTCTGGAACAGCCCGAAGATCATCGCGTCGGAGTCGGGCCCGGCGAACCGGATCGAGCCGAGGTTGGTGGTGATGCCGGGAATGAACCCGGCGATGCCGAGCAGGATGAAGAGGATCGCGACGACGAGCGCGGCGACCTGGGCCGGGCCGGCGGCGTAGCCGTAGCGGATCTTCGAGGTCGTGGTGGTGGTCATCGCGGGGAATCCTCTCGAGGGTGCAGTACGCCTCTATTCTTCACCCTCTCGGCCCCCTGCGCCGACACCCCTCACCCCAGCGGCTCGATCAGCTGCGGACCGTTGTTGCGCACGCTGTTGGCGTCGCGGGAGACCTCGTAGTGCGTGAGGGCGTGCGCGACCTCGAGACTGTCGCCGTCGAGCAGGGCAAGTGCCGAGTCGGCATCGAGCGCAGGATCCAGCCACGCGTCGAACGACTCCGGCGTCAGGCAGGCCGGCATCCGGTCGTGCACCTCGCCCGGCGCAACATGCGCGTCGCGCGTGATGATCGCCGTCGACAGCACCCAGCGGTCGGGGTCGTCTTCCGCCTTCGATCGGTCGGGCCATGCGGTCACGATGCCCGCCATCGCGAGTGCCGCTCCGGGCTCGAAGATGTAGTGCGGCTGCTTGCCGGTCTCGGTGACGACCCACTCGTAGTAGCCCTGCGCCGGAATGATGCAGCGGCCGCCCGCGAATGCCTTGCGGAACATGCCGCTCGTCGAGACCGTCTCGATCCGCGCGTTGATCGGCTGGGGCCGTTTCTTGAGGTCGGGGTACCACGAGGGCACGAAGCCCCAGCGCGGAGAGGCGAGCTCGCGCTCGCCGTGCCGCTCGCGAACCGCCGAGACCCGGTCGGTGGGCGCGACGTTGAACGACTCGGGGAGGCCGTGGTCGGCCACATCGGCGCGGGCTTCCGCCGACGCCAGCGAGTCGAGCAGGCTCGGCAGCAGATCGGATGTGGCTCGGGCAACGACGAAACGACCGCACATGCCGCCATTCTGCTCCCGAGCACCGACAACCGGGAGGCGCGAGTGGTTGGCTGACCCCATGACAGACCAGCCCCAGGATCCGGCCCTCCCCGCCCCCACAATCGCCGTCACCGGCGCTTCCGGCCACGTCGGCGGTGCCGTCGCCACGATGCTCTCGGAGGCGGGCGTCCGTCAGCGCCTCATCGTCCGCAACGCCGCCAAGGCACCCCAGCTCGACGGGGCCGAGGTCGCGGTCGCCGCGTACGGTCAGCGCGAGTCGAGCATGGACGCGCTCCGCGGTATCGAGACGCTCTTCATGGTGTCGGGCGCAGAAGCCCCCGACCGGCTGCAGCAGCACCTCGACTTCATCGAGGCCGCGGTCGACTCGGGCGTGCTGCACATCGTCTACACGTCGTTCATCGGCGCCGCCGAAGATGCGATCTTCACGCTGGCCCGCGACCACTGGGCTACGGAGCAGCGAATCAAAGACACCGGCAAGCGGTTCACGATCCTTCGCGACAGCTTCTATCTCGACTTCGTGCCGGAACTGGTGGGCGAAGACGGGGTGATTCGCGGACCGGCGGGCGAGGGGCGGATGGCAGCGGTCGCCCGGGCAGACGTGGCGGCGGTGGTGGCGCGGGTTCTGTCGGATCCTGAGGCTCATCGTCAGAAGACGTACGAACTGACCGGGCCGAACGCGTTCTCGTTGGCCGAGGCTGCGGAGCTTCTCGCCCGCACGACCGGCAAGCCCGTCACCTTCCACGACGAGACCGTCGAGGAGGCCTATGAGTCGCGCAAGAAGTGGCAGCCGGAGCCCTGGCTCGCCGACGCGTGGGTGTCGACCTACACGTCGATCGCGTCGGGAGAGCTCGAGTCGGTGTCTCCCGACGTCGAGGCCATCATCGGGCGTCGGCCGATGTCGCTCGAGGATCTGCTGGGCTGAGCCCGTGCTGATCCGAGACGGGCGGGGTCAGCGGACGCGGCGGGCCGACAGGACGCCACTCACTCCGAGAGTCAGCACCGAGAACAGCACGACGATCATGGGGGCCGTCCAGGTGCCGGACGAGTCGTGGACGGCTCCGACCACGATCGGTCCGAGCGCCGCGATGGCGTAGCCGCCGCCCTGTACGAGTGCCGAGAGGCGTCGTGCCTCGCGGTCGCTCGTGACCATCCTCACGATGATGATGAAGATGATCGTGATGCCGCCGCCCTGAGCCATGCCGCCCGAGATCGACCACAGGAGCCAGAGCTGCGGGGCGAGGAGGAGGCCGAGGGGCATGACGATCCAGAGCGCGCTGACGATCCCCACGATCACGACCGGGCGCACTCGCAGGGCGAGGAACGGCACTCCGAGCGCCCCGACGACCGCGAGGATCTGGAAGACCGACGAACTCGCACCGGCACCGGAGCGGCTCAGCCCCACCTCGTCGTGGAGGAGCGTCGGGATCCACGCGGTGAGGCCGTAGTAGCTGAACGCCTGACCGGCGAAGGCCAGCGTGAGGCCCCAGGTGGAGGCCCGCCGCAGCAGACTCCGGTCGTCGTCGACCGAGACCTGCGGGATGCTCGCGGTGATGACCTCGATCGGCCCCGTCACGACGTCCTTGTCGGTGCGGCTGCCCTCGCCCGTGACGGCGGGGCGGATTCCGACGGCGAGGATCCAGACACCTCCGGCGATCACGGCGAACGTGCCCCAGATGATCAGCGCCAGAGGCCACCCCGTCGCGTCGGCCAGCGGGGCCGTGCCGAGAGAGGTGATCATCGACCCGACGTTGAGGGCCGACGTGTAGATGCCGGTCACGAACCCGACGCGCTCCGGAGAGAAGTCGCGGCGGATGACGACGGGCAGCACGACGTTTCCGATTGTGATCGAGACGCCCAGAATCACCGTGCCGACGATGAGCATCGCCTGCGATCCGCCGGAGCGGATCAGTGTGCCGGCCACGACGCCGAGGAGGCCGATGGTGACGGCTCGTTCTGCGCCGAGTCGCCCGATGACCCCCGCTGCGAGCGGGCTCGCGAGTGCGAAGCACAGCACGGGGATGCTCGTCAGGAGTCCGGCGACGAGCGCGCCGATGCCGAGGTCGGATTTGATCGTGTCGATGACGGGTGCCGTCGCGACGATGGGCCCGCGGAGGTTCAGCGCGATCAGAACGATCGCGAGGGTCAGAAACCAGGCGGCAGGAGACCGTACGGTCGACCGGGCCAGTGTGCGGCGGCTCACCGGCGGGTCTGCGCGGGCAGCCCCAGGAGAAGGGCGAGCTCGTCGGGGTCGGAGGCGACGGCGATCGCGCCCGCCTGCTCCTCGACGCTGCCGTAGCCCCACTCCACGAAGATCGTGGGAACCCCGTGTGCCGCACCACCGTCGATGTCGTGGTGCCGGTCGCCGACGAGGACGGGGCGCGACACATCGGCTCCGCGGGCGCTCAGGCGATGCAGGGCCTCTTCGACGACGTCGGCCTTGGCCCCGCGCTTCTCGTCGTCGCTGGCCCCGGTGATCACGTCGAGGTAGCGGCTCAGCCCGAAATGGTCGAGCATCAGCGTGGCCGGGGTCTCCGGTTTCGAGGTGGCCGTCGACACCGGCAGACCCGCCTCGTGGACTCGGCGGAGCAGGTCTTCCATGCCGGGAAAGATGACGCTGTCGAGCGCACCCCGGGCGAGGTACTCGCGTCGATAGAGGGCCATGGCACGGTCGAGATCGTCGCCGACGAGGCCGAGTCGACGGGTGAAGCTCTCGGGCAGCGGCGGGCCGACCCACTCGAGAAGCTGTGCCGGGGCGGGGACGGGGTGCCCGAGTTGCTGGAGCGTGCTCGCCAGGGTCGAGGTGATGCCGGGTGCGGAGTCGGCGATCGTTCCGTCGAGATCGAACAGCACGGCCGAGTAGGGGAACTTGTCGCTCATTGTTTCCAGCCTACGGGCCTGCGTGGCGCGTGCACGACTGGCCTGCGTCGCGCGTCCCCTACTGGCCCGCGTTGCGTGTGCCCTACGGTTCTGCGTCGGGCGTGCCCTGGGGGCCTGCGTCGCGCGTGCCCTACTGGACGGAGTGGAAGGGCCAGCGGCGGGTGGCCTTGGTGTCGTCGTCGAGCATGCGGACGATCAGGCCGGCGACCGTGGTGCCGGCCTCGGTGGTGCGGGTCTCCGTGGTGTGGGCCTCCGTGGTGCCGGCCTTCGGGAGGATCGGCGCGAGGGGGCGGGTCGACGCGGGGATCTTCGCGGCCAGCTCGTCGAAAAGGGGGCTGTTGGAACGGGCGGTGCGGTTGCGGGCACGAGCACGAGTGGGCGCGGTCTGCAAGGAGGTCATGGGAAGAGCCTTTCGGATTGGGTATATCAAATCCTACGAGCTTGTCTCACAACGTCAATATGTATTTCAGTTGGATCGACTGTTCCGGTCGGCCCCGCCCAGCTGCATTCAGCGGCGCTCAGAACAGGCGCGAGTGCCCGTCGTCAAGCCCGCGCATCGCGTCGTAGTCGAGAACGACGCAGCGGATGCCACGGTCTTCCGCCAGCGTCCGCGCCTGCGGCTTGATCTCTTGAGCGGCGAACACCCCCTGAACAGGCTTGAGATGCGGGTCGCGGTTCATCAACTCGAGATAGCGGGTGAGCTGCTCGACACCGTCGATGTCGCCGCGGCGTTTGATCTCGACGGCGACCGCCGCCCCCTTCGCGTCACGAGCGAGGATGTCGACCGGGCCGATCGCGGTCATGTACTCGCGCCGCACCAGCGTGTGGCCGTCGCCGAGCACCTCGATCTGCTCGGCCATGAGCTTCTGGAGGTGTGCCTCGACGCCGTCTTTGACGAGGCCCGGGTCGACGCCCAGCTCGTGGGCGGAGTCGTGCAGGATCTCGTAGATCGACACGAGTAGGACGTCGTTGGTCTTGCCCTGCACGACCTTCCAGACCTCGGCGATTCCGGCCTCGGCCTGCTCGTCGTCGGGCTCGCCCATGGTGATGGTGCAGGGCGGGCTCATCCAGTTCAGCGGCTTGTAGCTGCCCCCGTCGGAGTGGACGAGAAGGCTGCCGTCGCTCTTGACCATGAGGAGCCGGGTGGCGAGAGGGAGATGAGCGGAGAGGCGCCCGGCGTAGTCGACCGAGCAGCGAGCAATGACGAGACGCACCCGGGAAGCCTAGTCGCTGCGGCGGGCGGGCTCCTCACCGGCTGCCCCTCCGAATTTGAAGGAGAAAACTGCGTCGGCGGGCCCGGATCCGCATGAGTTCGTCGCGCCAGGCCGAAATCTCCTTCAAATTCGGAAGGGGGCAGGTCAGCGGCGGGCGGGCTCCCTTGCGGCACCGGACGCGAGGCCGGCGGCGACGATCAGCACGAGCACCACGAACAGCGCATTCAGGAGCCCGAAGTGCTCGCCCAGGAACCCGATCACGGGAGGCAGCACCAGGAAGGCCACGTAGCCGATCGTCGCGACCGCACTCACGCGGGCGGCGGCATTGCGCGAGTCGTCGGCGGCGGCCGATAGACCTACCGGGAACCCGAGCGCCGCACCGAACCCCCAGAACACGACACCGACGACGGCGAGCCAGACGGTCGGGGCGAGGATCACGAGCAGCAGCCCGACGACCGCCGACGCTGCTGTCACGCGCAGCATGGGCACGCGGCCGTATTTGTCGATGAGCGGCGATCCGGCTATGCGAGCGACGGTCATGGCGGTGAGGAACACGAAGAGGATTGTCGTTCCCGCCACGTTGCTCACGTCGTGCCCGTCGACCATGGCGAGGGCGAGCCAGTCGTTGGCCGACCCCTCGGCGGTCGCCATGCCGAGCACGATGAGGCCGATCAGAAGGGTGCCGGGCGTGGTCCAGATCGCGAGGCGCGACCGCCAGCCGGTCGATGCGGGGCCGTCGTCTTCGCGTACGGCGTGCCCGAGCTCTTCGGACTGGTACCAGCGCGTGACGATCACCCCGACGACCGCGACCACCACGGCGATGACCGACACGTGCACCGAGACGGGCAGGTCGATCAGCTCGGCGCCGGCGCCGAGAGCGGCTCCGACCATCGTGCCGAGACTGAACGAGGCGTGGAACAGCGGCATCACCGTGCGCCCGAGCACGCGTTCGGCGGCGGCCCCCGACACGTTCATCGCTACGTCGAGCGTGCCGTTGCCGTAGCCGAAGACGGCCATGCCGACCAGGATCGCCCAGAAGCCACCGCCGAGCGCCGTGCTGAGCCCGGCGAAGACGAGCCCGAGGGCGACCAGCATCAGGGCGTAGAGCGAGGTGCGCCGAGCCCCGAATCGAGCGATGACGTGGCTCGAGAGTGTCACCCCCGCGATCGACCCCACGCTGATGCCTCCGGCGAGAAAGCCCATCTCGAGCGTTGACGCGTGCAGCAGGTCGCGGATGCTGGGGATGCGCCCCAGCCAACTTGCGATCGAGAGGCCGGAGAGGGCGAACACGATGAAGAGGGCGTTGCGCCAGCGCACCACGTCGTAGCGGGTGAGGCCACCGTCGTAGGTGCGGGTATCGAGGGAGGGGGACGCCATTGGTTCACTCACAAGTCGGGTGGAAAGCCGGAGTCGAATCGATTCGAGGATCCGACTCCGTCACGCTAGCAACGTCTCGTCACGCCCCGCAAGTGCCGCGTCGAATCGATTCGACTAAGGTCGGTGCATGACCGAGAGAGCCCGAGCATGACCGAGCCCGTGCGAGCCACTCTGGCAGCCGTAGCCAAGCTGGCAGGCGTCTCGCCGTCCACGGCGTCGCTCGCCTTCAACGGCTCGGGCCCCGTGTCGGAGGCAACGCGAGAGCGAGTGCGCCAGGCGGCTCTGGAGCTGGGCTACGACGGGCCGGATCCTCGTGCTCGATCTCTGAGGCGAGGCCGCTCGGGCATCATCGGCGTCGTGCTCGAAGAGGCGCTCCGCGAGGCGTTCCGCGACCCGATGAACCTCGCCATGCTCGACGGCATCGCCGACGTGACCGGAGCCGCGGGCAATTCGCTTCTGCTGCTGACCGAGTCGGCCGGGCCCGGGTCGGCGCTGGTCGACGCGCCCATCGACGCGGCCGTGCTGTTCGGGTGCAGCCCGGTCGTCGACGACAAGGTCAGGATCGTGCAGAAACGTGGGATCCCGGTGGTCGCCATCGAAGGACGCCCACTTCCCGGCGTGGTCGACGTCGGGCTAGATAGCCGCGAGGCGACGCGTGCGCTCGCCGCGCACCTGCACGACCTCGGCCATCGTCGCGTCGCTCTCGTGACGCTCGAGCTCGACCGCGACCGGCACCGTGGGGTCCTGAACCCCGCCCGAATCGACCGGGCGACGTCGTTCACGGCGCTGGAGCGGATCCGGGGGGCGCAAGAGGTCTACCCCTCGATCGGCGGAGTGGCGACCCTCGGCAGCACTATCGACGAGGGACGCCTGGCTGGCCACGCCCTGCTCGACCCGGGTGCGGGCGAAGTGGCAGAGCGCCCGACCGCGATCATCGCGCAGAGTGACCTGCTCGCGGCCGGGGTGATCCGTGCGGCGCACGAGCTCGGGCTCGACGTGCCCGGCGATCTCAGCGTCGTGGGCTTCGACGGCGTGCGGGTCGACGATCCGCTCGTGCCGGAGCTGACGACGATGGTGCAGCCGGGCCTCGAGAAGGGGCGCGCGGCCGGGCGGGCGCTCGTCGATCTGCTGGCGGGGCGTGAGGCGCGATCGGTGGCGTTCACGAGCGCGTTCCGGCGTGGTGCGACTACGGCTCGGGCTCGCTGACCTGTCCCGCCTGAGCCGGCCGAGCTAGCGTGCCGCGCCCGTCACGATCCACCGGCCCGACGCCCTGCGCAGACCGAGCGTGACCGCCCGAGCCCCGATGTAGCCGAGACCGAACGCGATCCATAGGGCGACCGGCCGACCGTCGACCGGAGCGGTCAGCGCCCACGCCAGCAGCGGCAGGTAAACGGCGACGTTGACGAGGCCCGTCCAGGCGAGGTAGCGGGCGTCACCGGCGCCCAGCAGCACGCCGTCGAGCACGAAGACGAGCCCCGCGAGAGGGATTCCGATCGCCATCGCGCGCAGCACCCCCGGCAGCAGCGCGCGCACGGCCGGATCGGTCGTGAACACTGACGGCAGGATCCCGGACACCGCCATCAGCATCGCGCCGAGAGCCGCCCCTCCCATCACGCCCCAGAACTCCAGGCGTCGCGTGATGGCCTTCACCCGACCCTCGTCGCCGGCGCCGAGTGCGTGACCGACCATCGCCTGGCCCGCGATCGCGAGTGCGTCGAGGGCGAAGGCCAACGTCGAGAAAAGGGTCAGCGCGACCTGGATCGACGCCAACCCGGTCACGCCGAGAGTGCCGGCGGCCCAGACCGTCAGGAGCATGGCGAAGCGCAGGGCCGCGCTGCGTATGAGGAGCCAGCCGCCCGCCGACGCGGTCCGGCCGACCCCGCCGAGCCCCGGGCGCAGCGACGCGCCGACCCGACGAGCGGCTCGCACCGCGATCACGACGTAGACCGACGCCATCGCCCACTGAGCGACGACCGTGCCGGTCGCCGAGCCTGCGATGCCCCAGCCGAATCCGTAGATGAACAGGGCGTTGAGGGCCGCATTCGCGGCGAAGCCGGCGGTCGCGACGACGAGCGGCGTGCGGGTGTTCTGCAGGCCGCGCAGGAGGCCGGTCGCCGCGATCACGAGGAGCATCGCGGGGAGGCCGAGCACCGAGATGCGGAGGTACGTCGTCGCCTGCGAGGCCACGTCGGGTGCGGTGCCGAAAGCCGCGACGAGGGATCCTGCCGTCGTCAGCCCGACGAGGAGCAGGATCGCGCCGACGAGGAGGGCGAACCACATACCGTCGATCCCGGCGCGGATCGCTCCCGCGAGATCGCCAGCGCCGAGGCGCCTGGCGACGGTCGGGGTCGTGGCATAGGCGAGGAACACGAGGAGGCCGAGCGCCGTCTGCAGCACCACGCTCGCGATGCCGAGACCCGCGAGGGGCGCGGCGCCGAGATGGCCGACGAGGGCGGTGTCGGTGAGGAGGAAGAGCGGTTCGGCGACGAGGGCGCCGAGCGCCGGCACTGCCAGCCGGGCGATGTCGCGGTCGAGCGCCCGCGTCACGTGGGAAGCCCGCCCGAATTTGAAGGAAAAACCTCGCCGCGGCAACGGAGAATCAGGGATCTGAGGGGGTCGCCGGCCCGGACCTCCTTCAAATTCGGCACGGGGCCCGAGACTGCGGCGCTCACTCGGTCTGGCGAGCCCTGCCGACGGCGCTCATGAGGTGATAGACGACGACGGCCGCCACCGTGCCGAGGATGATGCCGCCGAAGGTCGCCCCGCCGACCGTAAAGGTGAGGTTCGCGATACCCATGGCCAGCGCGATACCCGCCGTCAGCTGGTTCTTCGGCTTCGAGAAGTCGACGCGGTTCTCGACCCAGATGCGGATGCCGATGATGCCGATCAGGCCGTAGAGAGCGATGGTGACGCCGCCGAGGACGCCGGCCGGAACGGTGTTGATGATTGCTCCGACCTTCGGAGAGAGGCTGAGGAGGATGGCGATGATGCCGGCCACCCAGTAGGCCGCCGTCGAGAAGACGCGCGTGGCGCTCATGACGCCGATGTTCTCGCCGTACGTGGTCGTGGCCGAGCCGCCGCCGACACCGGCGAGCACGGTCGAGATGCCGTCGGCGAAGAGGGCGCGACCGGTGACCCGGTCGAGATCGCGGTTGGTGAGCTGGCCGACGCCCTTGACGTGCCCGACGTTCTCGGCGACGAGCGCCAGGACGATCGGGAGGAACCCGGCGTAGACGGCCAGGTTCGAGGCGTCGAAGGAGGGCGCCGTGAAGTGGGGAAGGCCGAGCCACTTGGCCGAGTCGACCTTGCTGAAATCGACCACGCCTCCGATCACAGCTGCGACGTAGCCGACCACGAGTCCGATCACGATGGAGAGGCGGCCGAGGATCCCGCGGAACACCACCGCACTCAGCACGACGGCGGCCAGCGTGATGACCGCCACGAGCGGGGAGGCCTGAAAGTTCTTGCCCGCGGTCGGTGCCAGGTTGAAACCGATCAGGGCGACGATCGAGCCGCTCACGACGGGCGGCAGCAGCGAGTCGATCCACCTCGTGCCGAGCAGGTGCACGACGACCCCGACGATCGCGAGCAGCGCCCCGACGACGATGATGCCGCTGAGCGCGAGCGGAATTCCGCCGATCTTCGTCGCGGCTCCGATCGGGGCCAGGAACGCGAACGACGACCCGAGATAGCTCGGCAGCTTGTTCTGCGTGATGAGGAGGAAGAGGAGTGTGCCGATGCCCGAGAAGAAGAGGGTCGTCGACGGCGGGAATCCGGTGATCAGCGGAACGAAGAACGTCGCACCGAACATGGCGACGACGTGCTGCCCTCCGAGCCCGATCGTGCGAGGCCAGGTGAGGCGCTCCTCGGGGAGGACGATCTCGGACTGACCGACGTTCTTACCGTCGCCGTGCAGCTTCCAGGGGAGGGGCATGCAGAGACTGTACTGGCGGCGGAGAGGCCGCTGTCGGACGGCGCGCCTAGGCTTGAGCCATGACAGACGTTGCTGCTGCATCCGGAATCCTGACCGACGACCTCGACCCCGCGGTCCGCCCGCAAGACGACCTGTTCCGCCACGTGAACGGGCGCTGGATCGCCGAGACCGCGATTCCCGAAGACAAGGCGCGCTGGGGCTCGTTCTACCTCCTGGCCGAGGCCGCCGAGAAGGCCGTCCGCGAGATCATCGACGAGTCGCAGGGCGCCGAACCCGGCACCGAGGCTCGCAAGGTCGGCGACCTGTTCACCAGCTTCCTCGACGAAGACACCATCGAGTCGCTCGGGGCCACGCCCATCCAGCCGTTACTCGCCACCGTCGACGGCGTCGTCACCGTCGACGCCCTCCTCGAGACCGTCGGCCGCTTCGAGCTGCAGGGCGTCTCCGGCTTCGTTCAGCTCTTCGTCGACAACGACCCGGGCAACCCCGAGCGCTACATCGTCTTCGTCGAGCAGGGCGGCCTCGGCCTTCCCGACGAGTCCTACTACCGCGAAGAGAAGTTCGCCGACATCCGCACGGCCTACCGCTCGTACATCCAGACCATGTTCGAGCTCTCAGGATCCGACGCTGCCGAAGAGCGCGCGGCGCGCGTCCTCGAGATCGAGACTTCGATCGCGTCCCACCACTGGGACAACGTGGCGACCCGCGAATCCGAGAAGACCTACAACCTCCTGCCGTGGGCAGACGCCGCGGCGCTCGCCGACGGTATCGACCTCGGCGTCTGGCGCGACGCCGTCGGTGCGCCGGCCGGCACCTTCGACGAGATCGTCGTGCGTCAGCCGTCGTTCGTCGAAGGTCTCGCATCGCTGCTCACTGAAGACAACCTCGAGGCCTGGCGCGACTGGCTGCGATTCCAGATCATCCGGTCGTTCGCGGCCTACCTGTCGAGCGGCTTCGTGAAGGCGAACTTCGACTTCTACGGCAAGACCCTCACGGGCACGCCGGTGCAGCGAGTGCGCTGGAAGCGCGGGGTCTCGCTCGTCGAAGGAGCGATGGGTGAGGCCGTCGGCCGCATCTACGTCGACCGCCACTTCAATCGAGACGCGAAGACGACGATGGACGTCCTGGTGGCGAACCTCGTCGAGGCGTACCGGCAGAGCATCACGGGCCTCGACTGGATGACCGACGAGACCCGCGAGAGGGCGCTCGACAAGCTGTCGAAGTTCACGCCGAAGATCGGGTTCCCCGTCAAGTGGCGCGACTACTCGGCGCTCGAGATCGACGCGGGCGACCTCGTCGGAAACATCCAAGCCACCGCCGTGTTCGGCTTCAACCGCGAGCTCGGCAAGATCGGCAAGCCGATCGACCGCGACGAGTGGTTCATGACCCCGCAGACGATCAACGCGTACTACAACCCCGGTTTCAACGAGATCGTGTTCCCGGCGGCGATCCTGCAGTTCCCCTTCTTCGATGAGACCCGTGACCCCGCAGCCAACTACGGTGCGATCGGTGCAGTGATCGGTCACGAGATCGGCCACGGCTTCGACGACCAGGGCTCGAAGTACGACGGCGACGGCCGACTCACCGACTGGTGGACGTCGGCCGACCGCGAGGCCTTCGAGAAGCTGACGACGTCTCTCATCGCTCAGTACGACGCACTCGAGCCCGCGCAGACCCCCGGCCACCACGTCAACGGCGCTCTCACCATCGGCGAGAACATCGGCGACCTCGGCGGGCTCTCGATCGCCTGGAAGGCCTACCTCATCTCGCTCGACGGGGAAGAACCGCCGGTGATCGACGGCCTCTCGGGCGCCGAACGCTTCTTCCTCAGCTGGGCGCAGGCCTGGCAGATGAAGATCCGCGACGAGGAGGCGATCCGACTGATGTCGATCGACCCGCACTCGCCCAACGAATTCCGGTGCAACCAGATCGTCCGCAACATTGACGAGTTCTACGAGGCTTTCGGCGTCACCGAAACCGACGCCCTCTGGCTGCCCGCCGACCAGCGAGTCACGATCTGGTAGGAGCAGCATGGCCGGGGAGGGTGGTGCGGAGCGGAGTCGCCGCGCTCGCGACGCTGATCCGGGGCGGCACCGCACCGACCGCTCGGGTTCGTCGGCGCACGCTCGGCTGAACGGCGCCGAAGACCGCTCGGCGCCGTTCGAGCGCAGTTTTCGGGCACTCGGATCCTTGGCTTTCGCGAATGCGCGAGTATCGGCGGCGGCGGCCGACCTCGACACGGGTGAGACGCTGCTGGCAATCGACGAGACCGTCGCCCTGCCGACGGCGGAAGTCGGGAGGCTGCTGCTGCTCGTGGAGGTCGCGGCCCAGCTCGGCGCGGGCCGTATCGCACCGCTCGACCAGGTGGCGCGCGAGGCGGGCCGAGACGGCGGAGGAGGCGTCGACGACCCACGCGCGGGTGGGCTGTGGTCGTCGCTGCTGCTGCCGAGCCTCGGGGTGATCGACGCGGCGACCCTCGTGGGTGCCGTGCGCGATCCGGTGGCCACCAACGGGCTGATCCGACTCGTCGGCTTTGACGCGATCCGTGCCCGAGGCGAATCGCTCGGCCTGCGTCGAACCGCGCTACTGGACTACACGCGTGCCACCCGCGGCCCCGACGATGCCCCGCAGTCGTCCGTCGGCTCGACCGCCGAACTCCAGCAACTGTTCGGCGATCTGGTGGCCGGTCGCTGCGTCGACCGAGGCGCCAGCAATCGCGTGCTCGGATGGCTCTCGGCAGGCAGCGACCTGTCGCTGGTGGCGTCGGCGTTCGGTCTCGACCCGGTCGCACACCGGGCAAGCGACCATGGGCTCCAGCTCGTCAACATCACGGGGGCCGACCGCGGCGTCCGCAGTGAGGCCGGTGCACTGCGAGGGAGCCACCGAGGCGTCTCGTACGCCGTCACCGTCGAGTTCGACGACGCCGACCTCGAGACGCGCCTCGGGGTGCTAGACGTGTTCCGCACCGTCGGGCTCGACCTGCTGGAGCGTGTCAGTTGAGCCCGTTCGAGCCTGCCGTTACTGGTGCAATGCGCCCACGGTGAAGAGCGACACCGACGTCGACTTGCAACCGGTCACCGCGGCGTACGTCGCGAAGATGGAGGATTTGCTGCCGGGCGGGTAGACGCGGAACCCGTCGCCCTTGGCGGGCTTGCACTGCGACCGCTCGTAGTTGTCGGCCTGGACGATCTGCAGCTGGGCCTGGGCGGATGCACCTGCCTTGAGGCTCACGGTGGCGTGCGCCGAGCTCCGGTCGAGCTTCGCGGCCTTGCCGATCTGGGTGCCGTTGCCCGACCCGACCAGAGAGACTCCGGGCCACCCCTGCAGGGTGCAGGTGCTCGAGCCCTTGTTCGTGAGCGAGAGGTTCACGTACGTGCTCCCGGCCGCGCCGCCCGAGCCACTGACGATCGCCGCGGAGAGGTTCGACGAAGTGCAGGTGGTGACGGCCGGAGCGGCGGTGCTGCCCGACCCGGAGGTCGCCGACGGGCTCGACGTCGTCGACGGCGTGACGGGGGGCGTCGTCGTGGCATCGGGGGTCGCCGGTGCCGCGGTCACGGTATCGGTGACGGTAGGGGTGCTCGCGGGGTCGTCGTTCGACGACGAGCAGCCGGCCAGACCGGCGACCACGATGGCTGAGGCGGCCAGCACGGAGAGGGAGGTGGGGATACGCATGGTTCTACCCTGCCACCAACCCGCTGTCAGTCGATCACTCCGAGGAATGACATTCGCCGGAGCGTCTCTACACCCGCGGGAGGGCAGCGATCGGCATCCGCCGTCGTGACCCAGGCGAGTGAACCGATCTCGCTGCTCGGACGGGGCTCCTCGTCGGTCTCGGCGGAGTAGAGCGTCATCTCGACGAGCCGCCCGTCGGGCTCACCGTGCGCCTGTTCGGAGACGGTGAAAAGCGGCTGGACACCGGCGGGGTCGAGCGTGAGCGCGACCTCCTCACGCGCCTCTCGCACCAGCGCGTCGGCCCCGCTCTCGCCCGGTTCGACTTTGCCCCCGGGCAGGTACAGGACGTCGCGGCCTCGCGCCGTCACCATCAGGAGTCGGCGATCACGGACGAGGGCGAGTGCGCTGACGACGATCGGATCCATCCGTCAATCCTCTCGCGGAAGGTGCCTCGATCGATTCCCCTGAGCTTCTTGACACCGCAATATAACTGTGAAATATTCAATTCCGCAGTGTCCAACCCCCCCCTCTTACTTCACAGATCAGGACTCAGCCCATGCCCGCAGGGAACACCACCACGACTCTCCGACCGACCTTGATCGTCGAGCCATTCGACTACTTCCTCGTCGACATCGCCACCGGCCGTTTTCTGCCGGGCGACGGGGTCCATGCCGAGCAGCTCGCCCACGAGCACGGTCTCAGCGTCGAGGATGCTCACGAGGTGATCGAGACGGCCTGGCGCCTCGGGTTCGTCACGCGTCAGGGGATGGCGACCGGTGGGATCCTGATCTACACGCCCGAGGCGTCGCAGGTGCACCTGCACCGGCTCGCCCGCGCGCTGGTGTCGGCTGTCTCCTGCGGCCCGCGCGGAGCCGGCACCATTGGCCTCATCGACGGCGAGCAGACCCGCTTCGGTGCGGTCGAGCTCTTCGGCCTCACGACTCCCTGCGATGTCGAGCTGTTCCTCGAGCTGTGCCGCGCGCTTCTCGGCACCTGGGCACCCCACCTCCTCGAGGAGCTCGCCGTGCCCGTCGCCGTGCTTTTCTCCGAGTCGGCCCAGGCCGTTCACGGCATCGAGTTCGCTGCACCGCCGGTTGTCCGACGAGAGCTGGTGTGCTCGATGGTCCGGTCGCTCATCGACGGGCGGCCCGACGACTTCGCCGCTCACGTCGCCGACTACGTTGTGGCGATGGCGGTCGCTTGAACCCTTTCGTTCCGCGGAGGCTCTACCTAGCGGGGGCGGAGGTCGTGGCGTTGTCGCCACTCCGACGCGAGGATCGCGTAGATGCCGGTGTCTGACCATCGTCCTTTGTAAAAGAGGTCTTCGACGAGGTGGGCTTCCTGTCGCATCCCGAGCTTTCGGCACAGCGCTACCGAGCCGGCATTGAGCGGATCGAGCTCGGCGTGAACCCGGTGGCTGCCGAGGTCGTCGACGCACAGCTCGATCATGCGCGTGGCCGCCTCGAAGGCGTAGCCGCGACCCTGAAATGCGGGGTTGAGGATCCAGCCGACCTCGCTCTGCCGCGAGTCGACGCTGGTCAGGCGCACGTTCACCTCGCCCATCACCCGGCCGGGCTCGCTCTTCGTGGTCACCGCGAGAACGAGCGAGTCGCCGTCGTGCTCGAGGTGCGTCATCATGCTCCGCCGCGCAAGGTGCTCGGCGGCCTCGCTTCGAGAGCGAACGGGCCAGAGCATGAACCGAAGTGCTTCGGGATCGGACTGATACGCGAAGACATCGTCGAGATCAGCCGGCGTCAAGGGACGCAAGAGCAGGCGATCGGTCTCGAGAGAAGAGACGGTGACGGGCACGGGTGGGCGGGTTCTGCTCAGCCCGCCGTGGCCTCGCGGCCATCGGCGTGACTCGCTTCACGGCGGGCGGATGCCGGGCGCAGAGGCGTCGGAGCCGTCGCGGCCCGAGTGTCGGTGAGGCCGAACAGAGCCTCGAGGCCATCGCGGAAGTCTTCGCCGCGGCCCTCGCGCGCGAGTTCGCGCGCTCGAACCGACGGCGTGTGGAGCAGCACACCGGCCAGGTGCCGGAGAGCCTGCTCCGTGCGCTCGGTCGAATCGCCGCGACCCCTCGCCCGCTCGATCTCGGCGTCGAGGATGTCGAAGACGTGCTTGCGCAGAGCGACGACGGCCGGTGAGAGCGACTGCTCGGCCGCGACCGCCTGGAACTCGGCGGCGGCCGTGGAGACCAGGGCACGCGCGTCGTCGGCAGCGGTCAGCTCTTTGAGCGGGGCATGGAGGCTGATGGTCTCGAGGTCGAGCAGCTCAACGCCGACGACCTTCGAGACGAGCGGGTCGACGTTGCGGGGAAGGCCGAGGTCGATGACGAGGCGTCGGGCGCCCGCGGCGACGACGTCGGGAGTCACGAGCGGCTCGGTCGTCGTCGTGCACGTGATCAGAACGTCGCTCCAGGCGATTGCCTCGGTGAGGTCGGTGTGCGGTGCGACGTCGTGCTTCGCGCCGAACCAGCTCGCTCGGCCCGAGGCGGAGTACACGCCGATCTGCTCGGCACCGCGGTCGCGGAGGGCGGCGACGGTCGTCGCGGCGTACTGGCCGGTGCCGACGAGCAGGATCCGGGCCTGGCTCCAGTCGGTCACTCGACTCGACGCCAGCTCGAGGGCAAGACGCACGAGCGAGCGACTCGCACCGCCCACGTTGGTGAGGTTCTTGATGCCGCGCGACGTGTGCGAGGCCTTCTGGAACAGGCGCTCGAGATCGGACGAGGTGGTGCCGTCGGTGCGGGCGCGCTCGAGGGAGCGGCGCACCTGGCCCGAGATCTCGTCTTCGCCGACGACGACCGACTCGAGGCCGGAACTCACGGCGAAGAGGTGCTCGACGACGCCTTCGCCGGTGATCACCGTGATGCTGTCGCGGAGGTCGTCGGGCTCGACGCTCGAGGCCTCGCTCATGGCCTGGATGGTGGCCTCGACCGCGAGGGTGCTCGCCGCGGTCAGGGGCTCGTCGACGTCGAGGTAGGCCTCGAAACGGTTGCACGTCGCGAGCACGACGGCGCCCGAGACGAAATCACTGGAATCGACGAGGGTAGTGGCTGCCGTGGGTGCGCCGACGCTCAACTTCTCGAGGAGGTCGAAGCTGGCGTTCTGATGAGACGCCGTCAGGCAGATGAGCACGACAGATATGGTAACTCTCGCTTCTCGGCTGTGCATTGGCTGGACTCGCCGTCGAGAGAGTCGGTGCCCCGACGGCCGGTAGATTCGGGGGCGTGCTTCTATCGCGACAGGCCACAGAGAACGACATCGATCCGCTGGTGGCGCTCGTCACGTCGGCCTATCGCGGCGACGCGAGTCGTGAGGGCTGGACGACCGAGGCGCACCTTCTCGAGGGGCAGCGAATCGACGCCGACCTGCTCACCGCCGACCTCGACAACCCCCACGGCCTCGTTCTGGTCTGGGTGGATCAGGACGAGACGGGAGAGGGGGCCGCTGACGCGATCGTCGCCTGCTGCAACCTCGTGCGGAAGCCCGACGGCGTCGCCTACTTCGGCATGTTCGCGGTCTCGCCCGGGCGGCAGGGTGCGGGGCTCGGCAAGCAGATCTTGGCCGAGGCCGAGCGGGTGGCCCGCGAGGAGTGGTCGGCGTCGGCCCTCGAGATCACGGTGCTGGAGCCGCGGAGCGAGCTCCTGGCGTTTTACGACCGCCGCGGCTTCACGGCCACTGGATCTTTCGTGCCGTTCCCCTACGGCGACCCGCGGTTCGGCGAACCCCTTCGCGACGACCTGCGCATGGTCGTGATGCGCAAGGCCCTTTAGCGGTCATTCGGCGTTCGCGCCCGGGTAAGGGCGGGTCGCGCCACTCCGAACCCGAAGGCGAGAGCCAGCACGTTCATGACGAGCACGTAGACGGCCGCCGGAACCGCCGCCTCGGGCAGGCCTAGGGCACTGGTGGCGACGAAGATCGCGACTCCGGCATTGTGGATCCCGATCTCGAACGCCGCGGTGATCGCTCGTCGCACGTCGATGCCGGCCAGTCGGGGCGCGAGGTATCCGATGGTGAAACTCCCCGCCCCGAGAAGGGCGGCCGCGGCGACCAGCCCGCCCAGGTTCGCCACGACCGTCGGCCAGGCGGGGACGACCGCCGTGATCACCAGGAGCGCGAGGACGACCATCGAGGCGATCCGAACAGGGCGTTCGGCTCGCGCGGCCGTCGCGGGTCGGAGGTGGCGTAAGAGCATGCCGAGCGCGACCGGAAGCAGCACGGTGGCGGCCATCTCGACGACCTTGCCGGGTTGGAGGCCGACTCCCTCGCCGTTCGGCAGGTAGAGGGAGGTCGCCAGGTGGACGAGCACGGGAATCGTGAGCAGTGAGATGACGCTGTTGATCGCCGTGAGGCTGATGTTCACCGCTACTTCTCCGCCGAAGAGGTGACTGAAGAGGTTCGCTGTCGCGCCGCCGGGAGAGGCGGCCAGGATCACCAGCCCGACCGCGAAGAGGGGCGGCAGCTGCAGGGCCGCGACCAGGCCGAAGCAGAAGGCGGGCAGCACGACGAGCTGGCAGGCGAGCGCGACGATCAGCAGCCCCGGACGACGCAGGGCGCGCGCGAAGTCGGACGGCGTCAGCGTCACCCCGAGCCCGAACATGATGATCGCCAGGGCGACAGGAACGAGCATCAGTCTGAGCTCCGCCCGAGTCGAGGGGGCCGGGAGAGGGTCGGTGGGTGGTCGCCGTGGCGATGAAGGATCCGCCAGCCCTCGCTCGTCTTTCTGTAGATGTGCGTGACCCGGATGGTCACCTCCGTCGCCGGAGCACCGTCGACCGAGACGACTCCGCGTTCACTACCCACGGTCCACGCCGTGTCTCCCGTCTCGACGACGACGTCATAACGGGGAACGAGCGGCCCGCCGGAGAAACGCGAGGCGACCCAGTCGAGGGTTGCATCAATGTCGGCCTGGCCGCGTTCCATCGTTCCCCAGGCGCCGAACAGCGTCGAGTCGGTCGTATCGGCCCAGCAGGCCTTGTACGCATGGGCGTCGCCCCTTCCCATGTCGGCGAGGCCCTCTTCGACCTGCCGAAGGGCCCGGCTGAATTCGTCGTCCGCTTCCCACTCCCTTGCACGATATGAGGTAGAATACACTCTACATACGATTGACAAGGCGTGGCCGGGTTTCCAGGGCGAAGTGCGACAATTCAGCACGTGAACACGACCGCCAGCCCGACGCTCCCCGACTCGCACCCGCTCGCCTCCGGCTTGACCGCCGGATCGCCTCTGGTGCGCGCCCTCCGCGGCGATCGACCCGACACTCTGCCGGTGTGGTTCATGCGACAGGCGGGGCGGTCTCTGCCCGAGTATCGCGAGCTGCGCGTCGGCACGAAGATGCTCGACGCCTGCCTGGATCCTGCGCTGTCCAGCGAGATCACCCTGCAGCCGGTACGACGGCACAAAGTCGACGCGGGCATCTTCTTCAGCGACATCGTGGTGCCGATCAAGCTGGCGGGGGTGGGCGTCGAGATCGTTCCCGGACGCGGTCCCGTGCTCGACGAGCCGATCCGGAGCGCGAGCGATGTCGCCAAGCTGCGCCCGCTGGATCCTGACGCTCTCGCCCCGATCGCCGAGGGCGTCGCCCGCACGGTGGCCGAGCTGGGTGAAACCCCCCTGATCGGTTTCGCCGGTGCCCCGTTCACGCTGGCGGCCTATCTCGTCGAGGGCGGACCGTCGAAAGACCACATCCGTGCCCGCACGCTCATGCACTCCGACCCCGAGACCTGGGACGCCCTGCTGACCTGGGCGGCCGACGTGACGGGGGCGTTCCTCCGGGCGCAGATCCTCGCGGGGGCGAGCGCCGGCCAGCTGTTCGACTCGTGGGTCGGATCGCTGTCGCTTCGCGACTACGTCGATCGCGTGGCTCCCTACTCGGCTCGGGCGATGTCGCACATCGACGGGCTCGAGGTGCCGCGCATCCACTTCGGTGTCGGCTCGGGCGAGGTCCTGGCGGCCATGCGCGATGTCGGGACCGACGCGGTGGGGGTCGACTGGAGGATCCCGCTCGACGAGGCATCCCGACGTCTCGGAGGCGACACGGTCGTGCAGGGCAACATCGATCCGGCGCTGCTGCAGGCGCCGTGGCCGGTGCTCGAGGCGCACGTCCGTGACATCGTCCAGCGCGGAAAATCGGCTCCGGCCCACGTGCTCAACCTCGGCCACGGTGTGAACCCCGACACCGACCCGAGCGTGCTCACCCGCATCGTCGAGCTGGCCCACACGCTGTGACCGCCGGCTCCCCCTTCAGGCCCGACGTCGGCGAACACGCGACGGCGGTCGTCGTCGGCGGCGGAGTCGCCGGGCTCGTCGTCGCACGCGACCTCGGCAAGGCCGGTCGGCGCGTCACGCTGCTCGAAGCCTCCGCGCGCCTCGGCGGCGAGGTGCAGCGGCACTCGGTGGCGGGCATCGACCTCGACTCGGGCGCCGAGAGCTTCGCCACGAAGACCGACGCGATCCAGACCCTCGCCACGCAGCTCGGGCTGGGCAACGAGATCGTGAACCCCGACCCGCGCGGAGCCTGGGTCATCCAGCCCGACGGCACGGCGTTCGAGCTGCCGAAGACCGGGCTGCTCGGCATTCCGGGCACGCCGATGGCCAAAGACGTGATCGACGTGATCGGCACCGGCGCCGCCCTACGCGCTGAGATGGACTCCCTCCTGCCCGGCCCGGTGGGGGCGAAAGAGCAGAAGCTCGGCCCGCTCGTGCGGCGCCGCATGGGTCGCGCGGTGCTCGACAAGCTGGTCACGCCCGTGGTTCAGGGCGTCCACTCGGCGCACCCCGACGACCTCGACGTCGACCGGGTCGCACCGGGGCTCCGCCAGGCACTCCTCCACGAGAACTCCCTGGCCCGCGCGGTCCGGGCACTCCGCGAGGCGTCACCCGCGGGGTCGGCCGTCGGCGGGATCCGCGGCGGCATCGTGCGACTGGTCGACGAGCTCGCCGCCGACCTCGAGATGTACGGTGTCGAGGTCCGGTTCGGCGCTCGCGTCACGGCCTACGAAGCCCACTCGGTGACTCTCGACACCGGCGAACAGCTCGCTGCCGACACGGTCGTCGTCGCCCTCGGCGGCCGCGACGCGGCCCGGCTTGACGGCGCCCTCGACGACGGCACCAGCCAAGGATCCACCGGCTCGGCCAGCGAGACCGGCCTCATCACGCTCGCGACCCTCGTCGTGAGAGACCCCGCGCTCGATGCGGCTCCCCGTGGCACGGGCGTGCTGGTGGCACCGGGGGCGCCCGGAATCCGCGCGAAAGCCCTCACCCACGCCACCGTCAAGTGGGACTGGGTGGCCGAGCGGGCGGACGGGCGCCACGTGCTCCGGCTCAGCTACAGCGCGCCGGCGGTGGGGAGAGCGACGTCGGACGACGAACTGCGGTCGCTCGCGATCGACGATGCGTCGCGGATCCTCGGCCTGTCGGTCGACCCGGCGTCTGTCGAGGGGTTCGCGCGAGTGGAATGGGACGGCCCCTACCGCGGGGCCGGATCGGCGGGGCGCGAGGTTCCCGGAGTGGTGCGCGTCGGCGGTGCTGTCGCCGGTCGCGGTCTCGCGGGCGTGGTCGCCGACGCACGACTCAAGGTCGCCGAGATCCTGTCGCCGGAGGTGTAGCGGAGGGCTTCCGGCCCTGTTGCGAACTCGTGCGGCGAACGGCCCCCGGGTCGGACTAGCCTAGAAGCACTGCGCCGGTGTTCTCCGTGCAGTCCTGACTTTTGGAGGCTTCATGCGAGGCAAGCTGATTTTCGTCGCGGGAGCGGCCGCCGGGTACGTTCTGGGTTCGAGGGCGGGCCACCAGCGCTACGAGCAGATCGCCAGCGGCGCCTCGAAGTTCTGGAACAGCCGTGGCGTGCAGAAGCAGGTCGTCAAGGTCGAAGACGCGGCCGGTCAGATCCTGCCCCGCGTCGTCACCGGTCTGTTCCACCTCGTCGTGTGGGGCGTCAAGAAGATCCTGGGCATCCAGTCGAAGCCCAAGACGACCAGCACCGCCGCACGCCGCTGACGCCGCTCCGCCTCGGCGGAACCGATTTTTTGAAGTACCGCACCATGACGCACCGCACTTCCTGAGAGGGAGCACATGACCGAGTCGACACGCGCCGACACCATCAAGCACGCCAAGAAGAACCGCTCCCTGCTCGGCCTGCTCTCCGACATCCCGACGCTGGTCACCGACCTGGTCAAGGGAGAGATCGCGCTCCTGAAGAAGGAGCTGATCGACAAGGCGAAGGTCTTCGGTATCGGAGCCGGTCTCGCTGTGGGCGCGCTGCTGTTCCTGTTCCTGATGCTCCTCTGCCTCATCGGCGCGGGCATCGCGGCGCTGTCGCTGGTGATGCCGCTCTGGCTGGCGGCGCTGCTGGTCGCCGCGCTGTTCCTGGTGATCGCCGGGATCCTCGGCTTCTTGGCGTACAAGCAGATCAAGAAGGGCCTGCCGCCGCTGCCCAAGCAGACGATCGACAGCGTCAAGAGCGACATCAAGGCAGTGAAGGGCGTCGGTCGAATTCCGCGCTCCGACGTGGGAGGACGATCCTGATGAGCAGCACCGAAGAGATCCGGGCCGGCATCGACCGCACCCGTGCCGACCTCGCGGCGACACTGAACGAGCTCGAAGAGAAGCTCAACATCCCCAAGCAGCTGGGCATCAAGGCACACGAGGCGAAGATCTCGTTCGGCAAAGACCCGAAGCCGTGGCTCGCCGGTGCGGCTACCGTCGCAGCGGTCGTGGGCGGTATTGCGCTCATCGCGCTGAAGCGTCGCTAACCTCTTCCCCGGGCCGGTTTCGCGGTCACTCGACGGCGAGCGTCGCGGTTCGCGGCTCCCAGCCGAACGGAGGAAGATAAACGAATGAATTCCAGCGCCGACGCGCCAGCGAGCACGCAGCACTCCACCCCACCCGCACCCGCCGAAGCCCCCGCCGAACGTCTCGGCTATACGCTCTGGGCGGTTCTCCGGCGTGACCCCGCCCGGCCTCTCGTACCCGGTGTCGACGATGCCGCCGAGCTCGACGAGGCCGTCTCGCGTCTCGCCGCGAAGGGCGTCGTCGTTCGGGGGTTCTATGACGTCAGCGCCGTCAAGGCCGATAGCGACCTCATGATCTGGTTGCACGGCGAGGTGCCCGAAGACATCCAGGCCGGTTACCGCGAGTTGGTGCGCACGAACCTCCTGAAGAATCTGCTGCCGACGTGGAACGCCCTCGGAATGCACCGCGAGGCCGAGTTCGCGAAAGACCATAGTCCCGCCTTCATGCGTGGCAAAGAGCCCGAGACCTGGCTCACGGTCTACCCCTTTGTCCGCAGCTACGAGTGGTACCTGCTGCCCGATGCGGAGCGCAACCAGATGCTCCGCGACCACGGCATGAAGGGCGGCGCCCACCGCGCTGTCCTGACCAACACCGTCGCCAGCTTCAGCCTGGGCGACTACGAGTGGATCCTCGCGCTCGAGGCCCCCGAGCTGGTTCAGCTCGTCGACCTCATGCGCGATCTCCGCTACACCGAGGCGCGCATGCACGTGCGCGAAGAGGTTCCCTTCTATACGGGGCGTCGAATCCCCACCACCGCTATCGCAGAGGTTCTGAGTTGAGCAACATAACGAACAACGAGATCGGGACGCCCGGCGGGTTGGTCCCGTCGGCCACGAAGGCTGCCCAGAGCGGCCCCGAGTGGGTCACCGAGGGCACCGACTACGACGCCATCCTCCTGGCCGGCTTCGGCGGACCGGAGGGGCAGGACGACGTCATCCCCTTTCTCCGCAACGTCACCCGAGGTCGCGGAATCCCGGAGGAGCGCCTCGAGGAGGTCGCCCACCACTACCGGCACTTCGGCGGGGTCAGCCCGATCAACGAGCACAACCGTGAGTTGAAGGCGGCCCTCGAGGCCGAGCTCGCCCGTCGCGAGATCGACCTTCCCGTGATCTGGGGAAACCGCAACTGGGATCCCTACATGGCCGACGCGGTTCGTGAGGCGGCGGATCGCGGCTTCACGAAGCTGATCGCCGTGGCAACCAGCGCGTACAGCTCGTATTCGTCGTGCCGGCAGTACCGCGAAGACTTCGCGATGGCGCTCGACGACACCGACCTGCGCGACCGCGTGCAGATCGACAAGGTCCGTCAGTTCTTCGACCACCCCGGGTTCGTGCAGCCCTTCATCGACGGCGTCCGCGACGCCCTGGTGAAGGCGCAGACCGAGATCGAGGGGATCGACCTCGGCACCGAGATCCAGGTGCTGTTCTCGACGCACTCGATTCCCTCCACCGACGCTGCGAAATCCGGCCCCGAGGCGCGCGGATTCGACGGCGACGGCGCGTACGCCGCTCAGCACCGGGCCGTCGCCGAAGTGGTCATGGCAGCAGCCGAGGCCGCTCTCGAGCTTCCGTCAGACACGACTGTCCCGTGGCAGCTCGTCTTCCAGTCGCGCTCGGGCCCGCCCTCCATGCCGTGGCTCGAGCCCGACATCAACGACGCGATCCACGCCCTGAACGGCGGCCCGACAAAGGCCGTCGTCATCGTGCCCCTCGGGTTCGTGAGCGACCACATGGAGGTCATGTGGGATCTCGACAACGAGGCGCTCGAGTCGTGCGAAGAAGAGGGCTTCTGGGCCGTGCGAACGCCGACCCCCGGCATCGACCCGAACTACGTCACCGGTCTCGTCGACCTCGTCCTCGAGCGCCGTGATGGGGTGCCCGCTGCCGACCGCCCGCACCTCACCGACCTCGGCCCCTGGTACGACGTCTGCCGTCCCGGCTGCTGCGAGAACGTCCGCCTCGGTTTCAAGCCGGCCGTCTCCGGCCTGGTTCCGTAGGGCAGCCGTGACAGCACTTCGAATCGGCACAAGAGGGTCGGCACTGGCCCTCGCTCAGTCGACCCTGATCAAAGACCGACTGGCCCAGATCACGGGCCGCGATGTCGAACTGGTCACCGTCACGAGCGAGGGTGACACCTCGAAGGCCTCCCTGGCGACCCTCGGCGGCACCGGCGTGTTCGCCAGCGCCCTTCGAGAGGCGCTCCTCGCCGACGAGTGCGACCTGCTCGTGCACTCGCTGAAAGACCTTCCCACCGCGCTGTACCCGGGGCTGACTCTCGGCGCCATCCCCAAACGCGTGGATGCGCGAGACGCCCTCTGCGCGCGCGACGGCCTCACCTTCGACGCCCTCCCTGCCGGCGCCCGCGTCGGCACCGGGTCGCCACGCCGAGTCGCCCAGATCCGCTCCCGACGCTCCGACCTCGAGGTCGTCGACATCCGCGGCAACGTCGACTCGCGGCTCTCCCGAGTCGGCGACGACCTCGACGCCGTGCTCCTGTCGGCCGCCGGTCTCTCGCGCCTGGGGCGGCTCGACGTCGCCACCGAACTGATGCCCCTCGGCTTCTGGCCGAGCGCACCGGGCCAGGGCGCGCTGGCGCTCGAAGTCCGCGAGGGCGAGAAGGCCGCCGATCTCGCCGCCGGGCTTCGCGCCATCGACCACCGCGAGACGCGTCTGATCGTCACCGCCGAACGCGAAGTGCTCGCCGGCCTCGAAGCGGGGTGCGCGGCGCCGATCGGCGCCTCGGCCGTGATCGACGCGGGCCTCCTGCTGCTGAGCGCGAGCGTCTACCGGCCCGACGGCACGGAGCGTCTCACTGCCTCGCACGGAGTCACGCTCGAGCCAGGCACCCTCGCGGCGCAGCTCGCCGAGGTGCACGACGTCTCGTCGCGGGTCGTCGACGAACTGCTCGAGAACGGCGCCGCCGACCTCGTGCCGCGCGGAAGTGTGACTGACCAGGGCGGCTCGGCATGACCGACACCCGCGCCAGCGACAAGCCGCTTCGCGGCGTCCGGGTGCTGGTGCCCCGCGGAGGCAAGTGGGGTGACAACGTCTCGGCCATCCTGCGCTCGTACGGCGCGAGTCCCGTGATCGCACCACTCATCAATTTCGCCCCGACAGCCGATCAGCACGAACTGATGATCGCGCTGCTCCGGCTGGAGGCCGGCGAATACGACTGGCTGGTGGTGACGAGTGCCACGACGGTCGACGTCCTGATCGGCAACAGCATCCGCCCGGCGCCCACGACCAAGGTGGCGGCTGTCGGCGAGACCACGGCGGCCGCGCTGACGCTGGCCGGGATCCGGGTCGACTTCGTGCCCGAGAACGACAACTCCGCGCGGGGGCTCGTCAAGGAGTGGCCGACCGACCAGATCGTCGGCCGGGTGTTGGTGCCGCAGTCCGAGATCGCCGAGCCACGTCTCGTCGAGGGTCTCGCCGCGCGGGGCCTCGACGCCGAGTTCGTTGCCGCCTACCGCACGGTCGGGGTCTCGATCGACGCGAGCGTCAAGGCCGAGGTCGCCGACGGTTCCATCCGGGTCATCCTCGTGACGTCGGGCAGCGTCGCCCGCCAGATCGCCGAGCAGCTCGCCCCGCTCCCGAGCGACGTGCTCGTCGCGTGCATCGGCCCGCGCACCGCATTCGATGCGCGCGCCGCCGGGCTCCCCGTCCACGTCATCGCCGAGACTCGCTCCGCGCCGGCGCTCGTCGAGGCCGTCGTCGACAACGCTCTGGCCGGCTGGCCCGAGCACACCGATCAGGTGACCCCCGGGTCGCCGAATTCCGAAAGCATCTGATGTCGCAGTTCCCACTGGTCCGAGGCCGCCGCCTCCGGGCCACCCCCGCCCTTCGCCGCCTGGTCGCCGAGACCCGCCTGCACCCCGCCGACCTGATCCTGCCGATGTTCGTCCGCGAGGGCATCACCGAAGACGCGCCGATCACCTCCATGCCGGGCGTCGCGCACCACTCGCTCGACACTCTCAAGCCGGCCCTGGAGCGCGCCGCTGAGGCGGGCATCGGCGGCGTCATGCTGTTCGGGGTGCCTCTCGACGAAAAGAAAGACGCCCAGGGCTCGGGTGCCACCGACCCCGACGGGATCCTGAATGTGGCCACCCGAATCGCTGCCGCCGAGGTGGGCGACTCGCTCGTCGTCCAGACCGACCTGTGCCTCGACGAGTTCACCGACCACGGCCACTGCGGAGTGCTCGACGCCCACGGCTACGTCGACAACGACGCGACGCTCGAGCGGTACCGCGAGATGGCTGTGGTACAGGCGGAGTCAGGATCCGAGTTGGTCGCCCCGAGCGGGATGATGGACGGCCAGGTCGCGGCGATCCGCGATGCGCTCGACGCTCACGGCTTCGGCAACACGGCGGTACTCGCCTACGCGGCGAAGTACGCCAGCGCGTTCTACGGCCCGTTCCGCGAGGCTGTCCAGTCGTCGCTCGTCGGCGACCGACGCACCTATCAGATGGACAACGGCAACCGCCGTGAGGGCCTCCGCGAGGTCGCCCTCGACCTCGACGAGGGCGCCGACATCGTGATGGTGAAGCCCGCGATGAGCTACCTCGATGTGCTGGCCGACGTCGCCGCGACCAGCGACGTGCCGGTGTGGGCGTACCAGATCTCGGGCGAGTACTCGATGATCCAGGCCGCCGCCGCGAACGGCTGGATCGACCTCGACGCCGCCAGCTACGAGAGCGTCCTCGGCATCAAGCGGGCCGGGGCCGACGCGATCCTCACCTACTGGGCGGTCGACCTGGCCGAGCGCCTCACCGGCCGAAGCGATGCGAGCAGGAACCTCCGATGAGCCAGCAGAACACCAACGAGCGATCGTTCGCCCGGGCTCGTGCGTCGATTCCCGGCGGGGTGAACTCGCCCGTCCGGGCCTACGGGTCGGTCGGAGGCACCCCGCGGTTCCTCGTCGGCGCCGAGGGCGCCTACGTGACCGACACCGAGGGCACGAAGTACGTCGACCTGGTCGCGTCGTGGGGCCCCGCCATTCTCGGCCACGCTCACCCCGCGGTTGTCCAGGCCGTGCAGGAGGCCGCCGCGCGCGGGCTCAGCTTCGGCGCCTCGACACCGGGTGAGACCGAGCTCGCCGAGATCGTCCGCGAGCGGGTGAGCCACGGCGACCAGCGACCCATCGGCAAGATCCGCATGGTGTCGACCGGCACCGAGGCCACGATGACCGCCATCCGCCTGGCTCGCGGCTACACCGGCCGCGACCTGCTCGTGAAGTTCGCCGGACATTACCACGGCCACTCCGACTCGCTGTTGGCCGAGGCGGGCTCGGGTGTCGCCACTCTCGCCCTGCCCGGGTCAGCGGGCATCACCGAGGCGACCGCGGCACAGACCCTCGTGCTGCCCTACAACGACCTCGACGCCGTCCGTCAGGTGTTCGACGAGCACTCCGAGCGCATCGCCGCCGTGATCGTCGAGTCCGCCGCGGCCAACATGGGTGTGCTCGCACCCGAGCGGGGCTTCAATCGCGCCCTGTCTGAGATCACGCGTCGAAACGGCGCACTGCTCATCGTCGACGAGGTCCTCACCGGGTTCCGGGTCGGGCCCGCCGGCTGGTGGGGCCTCGAGGCCTCTCAGGTCGTGCCCGACGGCGCTGGCTGGGAGCCCGACCTCATCACGTTCGGCAAGGTGATCGGAGGCGGCATGCCTCTCGCGGCTCTCGGCGGTCGCGCCGAGGTCATGGACTTCTTGGCACCCCTCGGGCCGGTGTATCAGGCCGGAACGCTCAGCGGCAACCCGGTGGCCGTCGCCGCGGGCATCGCGACGCTGCGGCTCGCCGACGCCTCCGTCTACGAGCGGTTGAACGCCGCAGCCGAGATCGTCTCGCGGGAGACGAGCGCGGCGCTCTCGCGCGAGGGCGTAGCCCACACGGTGCAGCACGCCGGCAACCTCTTCTCGTTCGCCTTCAGCGACACGGCCCCGAAGAACTACGACGACGTCCGCGCGCAGGAGGCCTTCCGGTACCCGCCGTTCTTCCACGCCATGCTCGACGCCGGCGTAAACCTCCCGCCGTCGGTGTTCGAGGCGTGGTTCCTGACGGCGGCGCATGATGATGCGGCGATCGGCCGGATCCTCGAGGCTCTTCCCGGCGCGGCGAAGGCTGCCGCCGCCGCCACGTCACCCCGCTGAGCCGGGTCGCCCGGGCGGGTTAGGCGCGTCGAGCGACCCAGCGGCCGGCACGGCGCTCGATCGAGAGCGGAAAGTCGAACGCACCCGACACGAGCTCGCTGGTGAGTACGTCGTCGGCGGTTCCCGATGCGAAGACCCGTCCGTCGCGCAGGAGCATCGCGTGCGTGGTCGACGCCGGAAGGTCTTCGAGGTGGTGGGTGACGGTCACCGACGCCATCGACGGGTGCCGATGGCGGAGGGTGTCGACCGTGTCGAGAAGGTGCTCGCGAGCCGCGACGTCGAGCCCGGTCGCCGGCTCGTCGAGGAGCAGGAGCGCAGGATCCGACACGAGCGCGCGGGCGATCAGGGCTCGACCCCGCTCGCCCTGTGACAGCGTGCTCCACCGGGCGTCCACCCTCGCGCCCAGCCCGACCGACGCCGCGAGATCGACGGCGTGTTGTCGCTCGGCCGCGGAGGCCTGCCATCGGGGCACGGGATCGCTCGATCCCGTCAGGCCGGTCAGGATGACGTCGCCGACGCTGTTGTCTCCGAGCATGCGATGCCTCGGGTCGACATGGCCGATGCGCGTGCGGAGGGCGGCGAGCTCGACGCGGCCGAGTTGTCGCCCGAGGACGGCGACGGTGCCGCCGGACGGGTGCCCGAGCGCGCCGCACAGCGTCAGGAGCGTCGTCTTGCCGGCTCCGTTCGGGCCGATCAGCGCCCAGTGCTCACCGACTCCGACGCGCAGGTCGACGTGCTCGAGCAGGTCTCGCCCGGCTCGGGTGACCCGGACGTCGTCCAGCTGCAGAACGACGCCCGGGTCGACGGTGGAGGTCAGCGGCTCGAGGTCGCTGCCGGGAACACGCCGGCGGCCGCTACCGAGGAGACGTAGTCGCCCATTCCATCGATGGTGTCGAGGAACGCCTTAGCGCCGGCCTTGCCATCGCGGTCGTCCACGGCCTTGCCGAGCGCCTTCATCAGCGTGCCGGAGATGTTGAAGACGACGTCGCGCGAGGCGATGCCGAAGAGCAGGGTGGCGCGGTCGCCCACCGTTTCGAGCACACGCTCGAGGCTGGGGCTCTTCGAGGCGGCCGCGAAGATGAACATCGCCCGCGAGAAGTTGACCAGGGCATCGGGCTTGAGGGCGCCCGACTTGTCTCGCTCGACAGTGCTGAGGAGAGTCTTGACCTCTTTGGCCTGGGCCGAGGTCAGTGCCGGGATGCCGCGTCGGGCGACGATACCCCAGACGTCGAAGGCCGTCGTCGTCGTGTCAGCGAAGTCATCCATCGTGGGCGAGATGATGCGCGTGTACCGGTTGGCTTCGATGTCGACGAGACCGTAGTCCGCGAGCTTGGCGATGGCTTCGCGCACGGGGGTGCGGGAGACGCCGAGCCAGCGGACGAGCTCGTCGTCGTTGAGGCGTTCGCCGAGTTCGAGGGTGCCGTCGCCGATGGCGGCCAGCATCTTGTCGAAGACGACGTCGCGGAGGAGGCGGCGAGGTGCGGGGGCCTCGGCAGTGGGTACGGGAACAGGCATGAGTGTCTTTCTGGCTGGAGGGCCGACTGGCTGGGGGGAGGGTGGGGGCCGCGGTCAGGCGGGGTAGATTCCGCTTTCGCGGACGGCCTCGTAGAACTCGTGGAAGTTGTCCGGCTGGTTCGAGACGAGCTCGGCGGCGCGGTCGGCATCGTTCGCCTTGATCGCCTTCGCGAGCTCTTTGCTGAAGGTCGCGCCCGGCTCGAACGGGAAGATGTCTTTCGCGCCGGCCCGCTGGAACAGCAGCGCGGTCAGCGGCCCGGTCGCCGCCCAGAGGCGCGAGAGCATGGGGCTGTTCGCCGCGGTCACGACTCGAAGGTTGAAGGCGTCGAGCGTCGCGAGATCTTCGCGCTTGTGGGCGGCGAGGTCTTTGGCGCGCTGGCCGAGGGCGTTGACGACGAAGGTGCGGTCGGCGTCGGTGAGGTTCGGCACGCCGCGCTTCATCACGATCGACCAGAGGTCGTAGCCCGTCCGGATCGTGTCGGTGAACTGTTCAAAGCTCGGGGCGACGACGCGCGTGTACCGGTTGGCCTCGATGTCGACGAGACCTTGTTCGGCCAGTTTGGCGATGGCTTCGCGCACGGGCGTGCGGGAGACGCCGAGCCAGCGGACGAGCTCGTCGTCGTTCAAGCGTTCGCCGAGTTCGAGGGTGCCGTCGAGGATGGCGAGGAACATCTTGTCGTAGACGACGTCGCGGAGGAGGCGGCGGGGTTCCTGGTTTTCCGGGGTGGGGCGGGGGACTGGCATCGGGGCTCCCTAGTACATCGAATCGGTGGTCGCCGGGGGACGACCGACGGTCAATCGGGCTTGACTGCTGCTGCACGGGAGCGGGTGCGGGCGGGCATGCCTCACCTTCCATGCAGTTGAATGTATCGAGTATCTCAGACTCTAGGATAATTGCGACCGGTTGTCGAGCCACCGCGCTCGTGCTCTGGGCGGAGTCAGCGACGAACGTCGATCACCGTTCGACCACGAATGCGTCCGCCGAGAATCTCAGGTCCGAGATCGATGGCCTCGGCCAGCGAGGCCTCCTCCGTCACAGAGTCGAGCAGGGCTGGGTCGAGGTCGCGGGACAGTCGTTGCCAGGCGGTTCGGCGAAGCGACAGTGGAGCCTCCACCGAGTTGATGCCGACCAGCGAGACGGCCCGGAGGATGAACGGGAGCACGGTGGTCGGCAGATCGCTACCCTGAGCGAGGCCGCAGGCGGTGACCGTCCCGCCCCATCTCGTCTGCGCGAGGACGTTCGCGAGGGTCGTGCTGCCGACGCAGTCCACCGCCCCGGCATACAGCGCGCGCTGCAGGGGTTTTCCGGGCTCGCCGAGCGACTCCCGCGGGATAACCGAAGCGGCTCCGAGACCGTGGAGGTAGTCCGTCAGCTCGGCTCGACCGGTGCACGCCACCACGCGGTAGCCGAGGCGGGCCAGAAGGGCGACCGCGATCGAGCCGACACCGCCCGCCGCCCCGGTCACCAGGATGTCGCCCGCGTCAGGCTCGACGTCGCGCTCGAGCTTCAGCACGCTGAGCATCGCGGTGAAACCGGCCGTGCCGATCGCCGCCGCACGCCGAGGAGTGAGGGCCTCGGGCAGCTCGACCAGCGACGCGGCATCGACGATTGCCCGCTCGGCGAAACCTCCGTGGCGCGTCTCGCCGATTCCCGCTCCGGTGAGGACCACCTGCTGTCCGGCGACGAAGCGCCCGGCTGCATCGCCCGCAGCGACGGTGCCGACCAGGTCGATACCGGGAATGAGCGGAAGGATCCTGGCGACCCCGCGGTCACCCCCGAGCGCCATCCCGTCTTTGTAGTTGAGGCTCGACCACGAGACGTCGATCGTGACCTCGCCCGGGGCCGGTTCGCCGCCGCCCCGGAGGAAGCTGTCGTCGACCTCCCGGAGGCTCGCTGGTGCGGACTCGGAGACGACTACGGCGCGGGTCATGGCTCGACGCTACGCCAGGTGCGTCGAATAACGACGGGCACACCGCCTCTCGGCGGCTCCGACCTAGCCGAAGAGGATGGCGGCCTCGTCGTAGCGGTTCTGCGGGACCACCTTCAGGGTGCCGAGGGCCTCCTCGAACGAGACGTGCTCGATCTCGGTTCCGCGGAGGGCGACCATGCGGCCCCAGCGCCCCTCGGCGACCGAGTCGCTGGCGGCCATTCCGAGGCGCGTCGCGAGAACCCGGTCGTACGCCGAGGGCGTGCCGCCGCGCTGGATGTGCCCCAGGGTCGTGGCTCTCGTCTCGATGCCGGTCAGCTCTTCGATCAGCGGGGCGAGGCGCTCGCCGATGCCACCGAGCCGCGGTCGGCCGAAGGCATCGAGGCCGCGCTCGGAGTGGGCGTCGTCTTCTTCGTCGGGAACGAACCCCTCGGCGACGACGACGAGCGGCGCCCGTCCCCGGTCGTACGCCGAGCGGACCCACTCGGCGAGCTGCTCGACGCTGGTCTTCTGCTCCGGGATCAGGATCGCGTGCGCGCCGGCGGCCATGCCCGAGTGCAGGGCGATCCAGCCGACGTGACGACCCATCACCTCGGCGACCATGCAGCGGCTGTGCGACTCCCCGGTCGTCCGGAGGCGATCCATCGCGTCGACGGCGATCTGGACGGCCGTGTCGAAGCCGAACGTGTAGTCGGTGGCGCCCAGATCGTTGTCGACCGTCTTGGGAACGCCGACGATCTTCAGACCGGCGTCGGTCAGCCTCTTGGCCGCCGCGAGAGTGCCCTCCCCGCCGATGGCGATCAGGGCGTCGATGCCGCGCCGCTCGAGGTTCTCGGTGATCCGCTCGACCCCGCCGTTGCCCTCGAAGGGATTCGTGCGGCTCGTACCGAGGATCGTGCCGCCCTGCTTGGCGATGCCCTGGATCTCTTTGCGGCCGAGAGGCACGATGTCCGACTCGACGACCCCCCGCCAGCCATCGCGGAACCCCACGAACTCCTGCCCGTGGATCTGGATCCCCTTGAGCACTGCGCCACGGATGACCGCGTTCAATCCGGGGCAGTCGCCGCCACTGGTCAGGATTCCGATTCGCATCATTGCTCTCCGTGGGTCGTCGCGGCCACCGGGTTCCGGCCGCACTCGCTCCATCATGGCCCACCGGCGTAATAGGGTCGAGGCAATGGCTCCTCCGGCAGAGAACGATCCGCGCCTCACGCGCTTCCGACGCGGTGCGCCCGGCGGCGAGACGCAGCACGTCGGTGCCCCGGGCCCGCCACCCGTGCTGCCGGAGTTCGCCGGTCAGCTGGAGCCGGCCGCGTCGGATCCTGCGCTCCCGCCGGTCGCGCAGACGACCCCCCAGCCGCTGCCGTTCGCGCCGCCGGTGGCGCCGCCCGTCGACTGGGCTGCACCGCCAGCACCCGACTCGTCGGTGCCCTCGCGCGAGGCGCCGTCGAGCGAGCACCTCTTCGCCGAGTTCGAGAGCGAGAAGGGTGCCGAACCGCTCTACGAGACTCCCGCGTACGACTGGATGCCGGTCGAGGTCGACCCCGGTCGGTCGACCGGAATCGCCTCGATCGCCGTCGGGATCTTCTTCGGCATCATCGGGCTCTTCATCGGGGTCCACTCGATCCGGAAGTCCCGAGCCGCCGGGCTCGCCGGTGGCATCGGCATCGCCGGCGTGATCGTGTCCAGCCTCAGCGTGCTGCTGTTCGGCTCGGTCGTCTTGTCGTGGGTGCGCTACGAGGTCGAGCTGGCACAGCAGTGCTCGCTCGTCGGCCCGGGGCAGTACTACACGTCGTCGGGCGACCTCGTGACCTGCAGCTAGTCCTTACGACGACGAGACGGCGCCGCTACTAGAGCGAGATCGTCTCGTTCTCACCGACGTTCTTGGGGTGGCCGCCGGTCGCGGCCGCCTTGGCGTACTTGAAGAGGGTGATCGCCTTGGGCTCGGTGCTCGTCCACGACTCGATGGTGTGCGCCTCGACACGCAGCAGGGAGACCTGCGGGTCGTCGCGGCCCTGATCGAACCAGGCCTCGGCACCGGTGTTCCAGAGCTCGTCGATCTTCGCGGAGTCCTGTGTCAGCGACGCCGTGCCCGAGATCGACAGCCAGCCCTTCGACGTGTCGACAGCAACGTTCACCTCGGGGGTGGTCTCGATGTCGTGCACCTTGTGGCTGTCTTTCGCGACGAAGAACCAGACGTCGCCGTCGAACGGACGGTCGATGAGGGCCAGGGGGCGGCTGACGAGGTGCTTCTCGGCGTCGACGGTGGTGAGCAAGCCGATGCGCGCCTTGTCGAGCACATCGGAGACGGTCTGGAGTTCTTCAGCGGTGGCAGTCATGCGTCGGACGCTACGCCCGGGGTGCGTGCACCTCGCACAGCGGAGCCTCAGGCGAGTGCTCGTCGCAGACGACGAGCCGCACCCGGCACGACGGGTCGGAGCAGTTCTGGAGGTGCGAGGAGGGGGTGCCACAGAGAACGCAGGATCCGAGGACCTTCGCGTGGTCGCTGAACTCGACCTTCTCCCGTCCGTCGAACACGGTGAGCGCGCCCTCCCAGAGGCCGTCGTCGCCGAAGCGCTCGCCGTAGCGGACGATGCCTCCGTCGAGCTGATACACCTCGCGGAACCCGCGATCGATCAGGAGCGAGGAGAGGACTTCGCAGCGCACGCCACCGGTGCAGTAGGTGACGATCGGCTCGTCTTTGAGGTGGTCGTAGCGGCCCGAGTCGATTTCGGTCACGAACTCGCGCGTGTTCTGGACGTCGGGCACGACGGCATCCCGGAATCGACCGATCCTCGCCTCGAATTCGTTGCGTCCGTCGAAGAAGGTCACGTCTTTCTCGGCGACGAGGGCGTGCAGCTCCTCCGGGCTCAGTCGCACCCCGCCTCCGACCACCCCGCTGCTGTCGACCTCGAGCTCGCCGGGAGCGCCGAAGCTGACGATCTCGTCACGGACCTTCACGCTGAGTCGAGGAAAGTCGTCGCCGTGGCCCTCGCTCCACTTGACGTCGGCGTCGCGGAACGGTGCGTACTCACGCGTCTTGCGGAGGTAGCGCTTGACGTTCGGCAGATCGCCGCCCACCGTGCCGTTGATGCCCTGACGAGAGATGACGATGCGCCCGGTCAGCCCAAGGAGCTCGCACAGGTCGCGCTGCCACAACCGAATCGCCGCCGGGTCGGGGAGGGGGGTGAACACGTAGAACAACAGGATCTTCGGGGTTGCCACTGCAGGAGTCTAGCCATGCCGTTCTCCCCGCCTGGAGTAGTGTGTGACATGTGTATTCTCCATCCATTCGAGCAGTTAGGGAGCCCGATGCCGATACCATCACGCCCAACAGTCGATTTTCATCGGAGACTCCGAAAAGACGAGGTCTTCGACCGTCTGTTCCAGGCGATCCTCGACGGAACACTCCAACCGGGTGAGCGAATCCGCGACGTCGAACTGCAGGAGTGGCTGGGAGTCTCGCGCACCCCTATCCGTCTGGCCATCGACCGTCTCGTCGAGATGAACCTGATCGAGAGCCGACCCAACCGCTTCACCCGGGTGAGCCCCGCGGCGCCCGGCCGGATCCCCGAGCTCCTCCAGGTGATGTGCGCCTTCTGGGAGCTCGCGACCCGCCTCACCATCGAGACCCTCGACGAGACGAGCGCTCTCGAGTGCCGCGAGCTGCTGGCCGAAGCGGCCCGGGCCTGTCGAGAGCACGACGGCTCCCGCGCCGAGGAGGCGGTCGAACACATGCGCCGCGCGATGTTCTTCTTCAGCGAGCACTCCGACAACGAGCTCCTCCGCGTTCTGGTCGTGCGGATCGGGGCCGCGCTCCGGTTCCAGATGTCACTGCAGGGCGATTCCATGGACAAGCTCCTGCTCGAGAGCGTCTTCGAACGGCTCGACGAGGCAGTCGAGGCGCGCGACTCCGCGGCGGCCGGGGAGGCGATCCGTCACGTGCAATCCACGGGTCGGCGGCTCTGCGGAGTGACCGCGTGAGCCCCGTCCCCGGGGCTGCGCCCTCGGCACGCACCCGCGAGCTGCTCAGCGACGGCGCGCGGCGGAGCCTTCTCGTGGCCATCCTGAACGGCACCCTCGTGGCCGGGGAGCGCCTGCACGACGATGAGCTGATCCAGTGGCTCGGGGTCTCGCGCACACCCATCCGCACCGCCCTCGAGCGCCTCGCCGAGGTCGGGCTGGTCGAGATGGCCCCGAACCGGTTCACGCGGGTCGCTGTTCCGACGCGGTCGTCGCTGCTCGAAACGCTGCAGCTGTATGCCGCCCTGCACGCCTGGGTGGCAGAGGCGGTCGTTCCCGGTCTCGGCGACGACGACCTCGCCGAACTCCACCGGTGCTTCGGCCGGGTAACCGAGCTCGCGGCGCGGCAGGGCGAGCACGCGTGGTCGCGCGCCGATCTCGCCCTCGTCGACGAGGCGGTCTCGTTCTTCGCCCACCGGACGGGCAACCCCCTGTTGCTCGACCTGCTCTTCGAGATCCGCGTCCGGTTGGCGTTCTCCTTCTCGAGCCTGCGCGCCTTCGGCGACGGGGCCGAGCTGACAGCCTGGGCGGAGGCTCTGCTCGCCGCAGCCGATCGGCGCGACGGCCGCGTCGTGGCCGACGTGCTTCGCGAGCGGTTCTCCTGGCGGATCGTGCGCGTCGGTGGCAGCGGTTAACCTTCTGCCATGTCGACGATCACCGCTCCGGGGTCCGCCCCGGGCGGTGAGCCGGTTCGCGAAGTCCGCACCGTGTACGCGCCCCGCGATCCGGTTCATCTCGGCCAGACCGTGCGTTCGCTCTCTCGGGGCGCCGGCGATCCGACCTTCCGCGTGGTCGACGGCTCGGTCTGGCGCGGTGTCCGAACCCCGCTGGGCGCCGCCACGCTCCGGCTGACGGCACGCTCATCCAGCGTCGAAGCGGTTGCTTGGGGCGCGGGTGCCGACTGGGTGATCGGCGCGGTCCCCGATCTCCTCGGCCACGGCGACGACTGGTCGTCGCTCGACGTCGCGGCCAACTCGTTCCTCGCCGACGCCTGGCGACGAAACCCGGGCCTTCGGCTCACTCGCACCAATCAGGTGCTGCAGATGCTCGTTCCGGCCATCCTCGAGCAGAAGGTGACGAGCCGGGAGGCCTGGGGTGCCTGGCGCTATCTCGTCCGCCGCTTCGGCGAGGCTGCGCCGGGGCCGGTTGCCACCGTGCCGGGCCTGTCGGAGCTGATGGTGCCGCCCGACGCCTCGACCTTCAAGTCGATCCCGAGCTGGGAGTGGCACCGTGCCGGGGTCGGCCCGCAACGATCGGCGACCATCATGCGGGTGTGCGCGGTCGCGCCGGGCCTCGAGCGCACTCTCGCGCTCGGCCGAGGCGGCGACGAGGTGCAGCAAAGGCTGCGGAGCGTCGTCGGCGTCGGCATCTGGACCGCCGCCGAGACGAGCCAGCGGGCTCACGGCGACCCCGATTCACCGAGTGTCGGCGATTACCACCTCCCGGCCCTGGTCGGTTGGGCGCTGATCGGAAAGCCGGTCGACGACGACGGCATGCTCGAGCTCCTCGAACCGTGGCGGGGCAATCGCGAGAGGGTGATGCGACTCATCGGGGTGAGCGGCTTCCGCAAGCCGAGGTTCGGACCGCGCATGACGATCCAGGATCACCGCGGACACTGAGTTCGAGTCAGCGCTCGGGGCACGGTGCGGTGCACACCTAAGGCCGGGGGTCAGACTCCGCCCGGAGCGCTCCGAGCACCCGCTCCGAGAACGCAGACAGCCGATCGGCGTCATCGCCCAGCAGGTCGACGAAGTAGCGCTTGATCGCCTCGTTGTGGCCGCGGCTCGCCTCCAGCATCGCGCGTCTGCCGTCGGCGGTCAGCTCCACCCAGGTGCCGCGGCCATCCGAATCGCAGTCGCTTCGGCGGACGAACCCACGCCTCTCCATCCTGGTGACCTGATGGCTGACGCGACTCTTCTCCCAGCCGATCTGCTCGGCGATGTCGCGTACTCGGAGCCGGCGGTCACGGGAGCGGCCCAGGCCGACGAGCATCTCGTATTCGGGAGCCGAGACCCCGCTCTCTTCGTGCAGCTGCACTTCGAGGGCTCGATCGAGGCGGCGGCGCATCGAGTAGAAGGCGTCCCAGACGGCCCAGTCGTCTTCCGTCAATCCCTCGGCCATTCGCCCAGTGTAGGGACGGGGGTGCGGCATATCCTCGAATCATGTCCGACGTGCGCACCACTGACCTCGCCTCCGAGACCGTCGAGACCGTTCGGCGCTGGCTCGAGGCGTCGTCCGAGGTCAAGATCGACCCGTCGGCGGCTCGGCTCGCCGGCGTGCTGCGCAATCGCGAGGGCCTCGATTTCACCCTCGATTTCGTCGACCGAGTCGTGCGCCCCGAAGACCTCACCGTGGCTGCCCGCAGTCTCGAAGAGCTGAGCCACTCGATCCCGAAGTTCTTGCCCTGGCACCTCCGCGCGGCGTTCTCGGCGGGTGGCGGTCTCGCATCCGGCGCCGCCTGGCCGACCGTGCCGTTGGCCCGGCGGGCCCTTCGCAAGATGGTCGAGCACCTGATCGTCGATGCGACACCGTCGAGGCTCGGCTCCGCGCTCACGAAGCTGCGGGCCGACGGGTCGCGGCTGAACCTCAACCTCCTCGGCGAGGCCGTGCTCGGCGAGGCCGAGGCGGATCGCCGCCTCCAGGGCACCCGCGATCTCCTCGAGCGCGACGACGTCGACTACGTGTCGATCAAGGTCAGCGCCGTCGCCAGCCAGCTCTCGCTCTGGGCGTTCGAAGAGACGAGCGACCGCCTCGTCGATCGCCTCCGGCCGCTCTACGAGCTCGCCGTGGCGTCACCCACGCCGAAGTTCATCAACCTCGACATGGAGGAGTACCACGACCTCGATCTCACCATCGATGTCTTCACCAGGATCCTCGACAGCCCCGAGATGCTCGGCCTCGAGGCCGGTATCGTGCTCCAGGCCTACCTGCCCGATGCCCTCGCCTCTCTCCAGCTGCTGACCGACTGGTCGCGCAGTCGGGTCTCACGCGGCGGGGCCCCGATCAAAGTCAGGATAGTCAAGGGGGCGAACCTCGCGATGGAGCGGGTCGACGCCGCGGTGCACGGCTGGCCGCTCGCGACCTGGTCGTCGAAGGTCGAGACCGACACCAACTACAAGCGCCTGCTCAACTGGGCGCTGACGTTCGACAACGCGGCCGTCGTCAAGATCGGCGTCGCGGGGCACAACCTCTTCGACGTCGCCTACGCCTGGAACCTCGCCAAAGCGCGCATGGTGACGAACCGCGTCGACTTCGAGATGCTGCTCGGCATGACGACGGCTCAGGCTGCCGCCGTCCGAGCCGACGTGGGGGAGCTCCTGCTCTACACGCCCGTCGTCCACCCGCGCGAGTTCGACTCCGCCATCAGCTACCTGGTGCGGCGCCTCGAAGAGAGCGCGTCACCCGACAACTTCCTCTCGGGGGCCTTCGACCTGGCAACCGACCAGGAGGTCTTCGACCGGGAGAAATCGCGCTTCCTCGCCTCGCTCGAGGCGCTCGACGACCGGGTGCCACGGCCGAATCGTCGTCAAGACCGCTCGCGGCGACTCGCCTCCGAGACGGCTCCGGCGGCGCTGACGACCGGCGGATTCTCGAACAGCAGCGACACCGACGCCTCGCTCGAGGCCAATCGCACTTGGGCCCGACGCCTCCTCCGTCGCGCCGGCACCTCCGAGCTCGGAGTCGAGACGATCGACGAGTCCTGGATTGACGACGCCAGCGCCCTCGAAGGGATCATTGCGCGCGTGGCCGAGGCCGGGGTGAAGTGGGGCCGCGAAGACGGGTCGACGCGCGCCGAGCTGCTCGACCTGGCCGGAATGGCCCTGGCAGCCCACCGCGCCGAGTTGATCGAGGTCATGGCGAGCGAGACCGGCAAGACGATGGCGGAGGGCGACCCCGAAGTCACCGAGGCGATCGACTTCGCCCACTACTACGCCGAGCTGGCTCGCGAACTCGACCTCGTCGACGGCGCGATCGCCGTCCCGCCGCGGGTCACCGTGGTCGCGCCGCCCTGGAACTTCCCGGTCTCGATCCCGGTGGGCGGGGTCCTCGCTGCCCTCGCGGCCGGGAGCGGGGTGATCCTGAAGCCGGCACCCCAGGCTCATCGCTCCGCGGCCGTCGTCGCCGAGATCCTCTGGAAGGCGGGCGTGCCCCGTTCTCTGCTCGCCCTCGTCGACCTCGACGAGGAGGCCCTCGGTCGCGATCTCATCGCCCACCCCGCCGTCGACCGGGTTCTCCTCACCGGCTCCTTCGAGACCGCCGCCACCTTCCGCTCCTGGCGGGCCGATCTGCCGGTCAACGCCGAGACCAGCGGAAAGAACGCGATCGTGGTCACCCCGACGGCCGACCTCGACCTCGCCGTGGCCGACATCGTCTCGAGCGCCTTCGGGCATGCGGGCCAGAAGTGCTCCGCGGCCTCCCTGGTGATCCTCGTCGGCTCCGTGGGCGAGAGCGCCCGCTTCCGGCGTCAGCTGATCGACGCCGTCGAGAGCATCCGGGTCGGCTACCCCGACGTGGCGACGACCAGGATGGGCCCGCTGATCGACCCGCCGGAGGGCAAGCTCGCACGAGGCCTCGGCGTGCTGTCGGCAGGCGAATCCTGGATCCTTGCCCCGAAATCTCTCGACGAGACCGGCGTGCTCTGGAGCCCCGGCATCCGCGAGGGTGTCCGGGCGGGCAGCGAGTTCCACCTCACCGAATACTTCGGCCCCGTGATCGGCATCATGCGCGCTGAGACGCTCGAGCAGGCCATCGAGTGGCAGAACGCGGTCGAGTACGGCCTCACCGCCGGTCTGCAGTCGCTCGACCCCGACGAGATCGCGATCTGGTCGAGCCGCGTGCAGGCCGGCAACCTGTACGTCAATCGCGGCACGACCGGGGCCGTCGTTCGCCGGCAGCCCTTCGGCGGCTGGAAGCGCTCGTCGGTCGGCACCGGGGCGAAAGCCGGGGGGCCGAACCACGTGGCCGCTCTCACCGACTGGAAGCGCGTCGCGCGCGAGCCGGCCACGTCGATCAGCCTCGACGGGGTTCCGGGCGTCGGAGTCGAGATCATCGAGGCCACCCGCTCGGTGCTCTCGTTCGAAGAGTTCGACTTCGTTCGCTCCGCCGCGGCCTCCGACCTCCGGGCCTGGCGTGAGCGCTTCGCCGTCTCGAGCGACGTCTCCGCCCTCGGCGTCGAGCGCAACGTGCTGAGGTACCTGCCGGTGCCGGTCATCGTGCGGCTGTCGACGGGTGCTCGAATGGCCGACCTCGTCCGCGTCGTCATCGCCGCGGCGGTCTCGGGTTCGGCCCTCACCATCAGTACGGCCCAGCCCCTGCCGTCGACGCTCGTGCAGCTGCTGCGATCCAACTCGACGCCGGTGCGGGTCGACGACATCACCGTCGAGAACGAGGGGCTCTGGCTCGCGCGAGCCGCGGCGGGCCTCCTCCAGGGCGCACCCGACGAACCCGTCGACGACGACCTCGCCCTGATCGAGCGGGCCACCCGAGACTCCGGTCTGATTCAGCTCGGCATGCAGAACACCGTCTCGCTCGACCGAGCGGCACTTCTGGCCCGAGACCCGTCGTCGAGGCTCGACGGCCCGGGCCCGTCGACGTACCGCGGAGTCCGCATCCGCCTCATCGGGGGCGACGCGTCGGCGCTGGCGCGAGCGGTCGAGGGCAGCCTCGATGTCGCGATCTACGCCGGCGAGGTGACCGAAGCGGGGCGGGTCGAGCTGCTGCCGTTCCTCCGGGAGCAGGCGATCTCGCTGACTGCGCACCGGTTCGGCAATCCGGTGCCGGCCTTGGAGCGACTGCGCTTCTAGGCAGGGCCGGCTAGGCGGGTTGCCGGTTGATCAGTTTCGACAGCACGATGGCGCTTCGCGTGTGATCGACGTTCGGCGCGTTCCGCACCCGCTCGAGCGCGCCCTCCAGCGACGGAATGTCGCGCGACCGCATGTGCACGATCGCGTCGGCGCTGCCCGTCACCGTTCCGGCATCGACGACCTCGGGAACAGTGCTCAGGATCCGCTGCAACTCTGCAGGCGACACCGTTCCTCGGCAGAACAACTCGACATAGGCCTCCGTCGCCAACCCGTCGACGGCCGGGTCGACCTGAACGGTGAACCCGCGAATCACCCCGTCGCCGACCATGCGATCCACCCGCCGCTTGACGGCCGAGGCGCTGAGGCCGACCACCGCGCCGATGTCGCCGTAGCCGGCGCGGGCGTTCTGACGGAGCAGGTCGATGATGCTGAAGTCGAGATTATCCACGTCGCGACTGTACCGGTCTTTTATTGCGTGAGCCGGGGGATCCTGCAGGAAAGTTGCGTGGAACGCTTCCAGCATGCGCGATTGACGTGTGACACTGGCAAGCGTGAGCATCGACACCGATTCCCAGCAGACCACCGTCCCGACGCGCGTCGCGTCCCACCGAACCATCCTGATGTGCCGACCGGACTTCTTCACCGTGAGCTACCGCATCAACCCGTGGATGCACCCGGAAGACCCCACCGACACCTCGAAGGCCGTCGCCCAGTGGCAGACGCTCTACGACACCTACGTCGGCCTCGGCTTCGACGTCGAGCTGATCGACCCGATCGACGGCCTGCCCGACATGGTCTACTCGGCCAACGGCGGCTTCGTGCTCGACGGCAAGGCCTACGGCGCTAGCTTCACCTACCCCGAGCGCCAGCCCGAGGGCCCCGCCTACATGGAGTGGTTCGGCGCCAACGGCTACGACGTCAAAGCGCCCGAGCAGATCAACGAGGGCGAGGGCGACTTCCTCCTCGTCGGCGACGTGATCCTCGCTGGCACCGGTTTCCGCAGCGACTCGACGTCGCACGAAGAACTGGCGGCCATCTTCGGTCGGCCCGTCATCACGCTGAAACTCATCAACCCGAGCTTCTACCACCTCGACACGGCGATCGCCGTGCTCGACCCCGAGCCCGTCGACGGCCACAACAACATCGCCTACCTGGAGAGCGCCTTCGACGAGCCCTCGCTGGCCATTCTGCGAGAGCGCTACCCCGACGCGATCCTCGTCAGCGAAGAAGACGCCGCGATCCTCGGTCTTAACTCGTACAGCGACGGCTACAACGTCGTGATCGCCGCCCGTGCCAAGGGCTTCGAGAAGCAGTTGCGCGAGCGCGGCTACAACCCCATCGGCGTCGACCTCTCCGAGCTGCTGCTCGGCGGCGGCGGCGTGAAGTGCTGCACGCTCGAGTTGCGGCGATGACGACGTCGACCGGAGCGGCTTCGGCCGGATCCTCCGCTCTCCCGTCGTCGGGCTCGTCGTCAGCCGCCATCGAGGTGGAGGAGCGCGCGCTCGCACACAACTACCACCCGCTGCCCGTCGTGGTCGCCTCGGGTGACGGCGCCTGGGTGACCGACGTCGAGGGCAATCGCTACCTCGACTGCCTCGCGGCGTATTCGGCCGTCAACTTCGGGCACGGCAACCCGCGGCTGATCGAGGCCGCCCGGGCGCAACTCGACCGGGTGACGCTCACGAGCCGGGCGTTCCACAACGACCAGCTGGGGCCGTTCGCCGCCGAGCTCGGCACCCTTCTCGGCAAAGAGATGGTCTTGCCGATGAACACCGGTGCCGAGGCCGTCGAGTCGGCGATCAAGATCGCACGGGCCTGGGGCTACCGGGTCAAGGGCGTGGCAGACGGTCGCGCGAAGATCATCGTGATGGACGGCAACTTCCACGGCCGCACGACGACGATCATCAGCTTCTCGGGCGACCCGGAGGCCCGCGCCGACTTCGGCCCGTACACCCCCGGATTCGTCTCGGTGCCGTACGGCGACGTCGACGCGCTCGCCGCAGCCATCGACGACGACACCGTCGCCGTGCTGCTGGAGCCGATCCAGGGCGAGGCCGGAGTCGTCATCCCGCCGGCGGAGTACCTGCCGGCGGTGCGCGAGCTCACCTCGGCTCGCAACGTGCTCATGATCGCCGACGAGATCCAGTCGGGGCTCGGCCGCACCGGCACCACCGTCAGCTCCGACCTGAGCGGCGTCGTGCCCGACCTGTACCTGCTCGGCAAGGCGCTCGGCGGCGGGATCGTTCCGGTCAGCGCCGTCGTCGGCGACGCCGCGGTGGTCGGCGTGATCCGGCCCGGCGAACACGGGTCGACGTTCGGAGGCAACCCGTTGGCCGCTGCGGTGGGCCGCGAAGTCGTCGCGATGCTGTCGACGGGGGAGTTCCAGGAGCGGGCGTCGGTGCTCGGGGCGCGGCTGCGAGAGTCGCTCGACGGCCTCCTCGGTCGCGGCGTGGTCGCCATTCGCACGGCGGGGCTCTGGGCGGGTATCGACATCGACCCCGCAATCGGCACGGGGCGCGAGGTCTGCGAAGGGCTCATGCGTCGCGGCGTGCTGGCCAAAGACACGCACGGGTCGACGATCCGCCTCGCGCCGCCGCTGGTGGTGACGGGCGAGGAGCTCGACTGGGCGGTGGAGCAGCTCGCGGCCGTCTTGGACGAGCTGCGCTGAGGCTTGCGGCGCCGGGTGCTGCGCTGCCGAGTGCTGCGCTGACGCGTGCTGGGCTGCCGAGTGCCGCCAAATGCCTCGTGGCCGCGGGCGCGTGCGGCATTTGACGGCACTCGGCGGGCAACCCGGGCTGGCCGGCGCCGGCTGGTGCCGGCAGGTAGGCGGGGGCGGGAGGCCGGCCGTACCCAGCCTCCCGCCTGCTCGGCGAACCCTCACACCGGCATCTGAAGTATACATGCCTGAGGCATAAATGCCCTGCGGCGCTTGTGGCACCACGTTTCGGCGAAAACACCGTCGAAAGGCGGTGCCATTGCCGGAAAGTGGCGGGCGGGGCAGCGGTTAACCGAAAAACCGCCCTCAGGGGGCGGCTTTTCTGTGCTTCTGCGAGTCGTGATGACTAGCACGTGGCTGGACGCGGCATCGATCCGCGGACCTTTCGATTTTCAGTCGAACGCTCTACCAACTGAGCTACCCAGCCTTGGCGACCCTGACCGGACTTGAACCGGCGACCTCCGCCGTGACAGGGCGGCGCGCTAACCAACTGCGCTACAGGGCCAAACGATGTTGCTGATGAATCTGTGTTTGTTGCGGTGCTGCGACTTGCTCCAGCGTTGTCTTCGATACTACTGCCTTGTGACCCCAACGGGATTCGAACCCGTGCTGCCGCCGTGAAAGGGCGGTGTCCTAGGCCACTAAACGATGGGGCCGTGAAGGCTTGAAGGCATTCCAGCAACCGAGGGACAAGCATACGGATCGAGACCGGAAATGCAAAATCGTGAGGATCCGGGTCTGCCGCACCGTCGGATCCTGGGCCCCTCGTCTCCCCAGTTGGGGGGACGTCCGATTTGTCCACAGATGCGCCACTCCGACCGGGTGCACCCCCGGCAACCCGTGCCAGCATTAGCTTCATGCAGTAATCGAGGCTTTCCGACGGGGAGCCCGGTCGGTTGCTGTGCCGCTCCGAGGGTCGTTTCGTCCCTTGGGTGGCAGACCCTGCGTTGCTACTGTTGCTCGTGTTGACGGTGTGACTCGCGGGTTCCGACCTCACCGTGACGACGATTCGGGAACAATGACTCTCTTCTTCCGCTCCTCTCGCACCGCTCGCCCCACAGGGCCGCGTCGGAGTCGATCGCGCGCGCGAGGCCCCGTGGCCATGCTCGCGGTGGGCGCCCTTCTCGCCGCCGGTGCCGTGCTGGGCACTCCCCTCGAGGCGAGTGCGGCGACGAAGTACCCCTCGTGGCACGACGTGCAGGTGGCCGTGCAGAACCAGGCGGTGAAGAACCGCGAGGTGAAGTCGATCCGGGCGCTTCTCGTCTCGCTCGACGCCGATGTGAAGGCCAAGCAGGCCGTCCAGGCTGAGAAGGGTGACGAGCTCCAGAAGGCTCAGCTCGCCTACGACAACCAGGAAGACATCCGATCCAAGCTCCAGGCGAAGGCCGACTCGGCCGATCGGGTCGCGAAGTCGAGTGAGACGCGAGCTGGTCAGCTGGCGGCGCAGCTCGGCCGATCCGGCTCGAACGACATCTCGTCCGACCTCATCGCGAACCCCGGCAAAGCCAGCAACCTGCTCTACAAGCTCGGGGCCATGAGCAAGCTCACCGAGCAGGCCAACGGCATCTACTCGCAGGCCGTCCAAGACCGCAACACGGCGCAGGGTCTCACCGATCAGGCGACAGTCGCGACGAAGGCTCTCGGCGATCTCAAGGCGAAGGCCGACGCGGCCCTGGAGACGGCCCAGGCGGCCACCGAAGAGGCGCAGGCGGCTGTCGACGAGCAGTCGGCCAACGCCTCTCGCCTCGAGGCGCAGCTCGCGTCGATCAAGGCCGATCGAGTGCTCACGCAGACCAAGTACAACAAGGGCGAGAAGATCCGCAAGGCGAAGATCGCTGCGGCTCAGGCGAGGGCCGCCGCCGCGGCAGCCAAGGCCAGCGGTGCCACCGGCGTCGCCAACGCTCAGGGCTGGACTCGCCCCGCCGGCGGCTACATCACCAGCGGCTTCGGTTACCGCCTCGACCCGGCGATCGGCGTCTACCAGTTGCACGCCGGCACCGACCTCGGCGCCTCGTGCGGGTCGAACATCTACGCCGCCCACGCCGGCACAGTCATCTACGCGGGCCCCTACGGCGGCTACGGCAACTTCGTGCTGCTCGACAACGGCGACGGCATCAACACCGGCTACGGCCACATCGTCGACGGAGGCATCCACGTCTCGGTCGGTCAGACCGTGACGGCCGGGCAGATCATCGCTCAGGTCGGTTCGACCGGGTGGTCGACCGGATGCCACCTCCACTTCGAGACCCGCGTCAACACGGTGGCGCAAGACGCCGTCCCCTTCATGGCCGCACGAGGAGTGACTCTGTAATGAGACCCCGCACACCCAGATCGATCGCTCTGTGACGCCCCCGCCTCGCACACTGGGTGTGCTCCTCGTTCTCGCCGTCTGCACGGGCGTCGTCACCTCCACCGCCCTCGGAGTGGCCACTCCGGCACAGGCCTCGCCGTACCCGTCGTGGTCAGAGGTGCAGGCCGCCAAGGGTCACGAGGCCAAGGCGGCCAAAGCGGTCGCCGAGCTCGACGGCGCCATCACCACGCTGCAGCAGCGATCGTCCTCGGCGAACGACAGCGCTCTCGGAGCGGGTGAGCGGTACCAGATCGCCTCGCTGGCCGAGCAGAAGGCCGCGCAGACCCTCGCCGGGCTGAAGAAGCAGCAGAAGGCCGCTGCCTCCACCGCCACGAAGTCACAGCAGCAGGTCGGGCAGCTCGTCGCCGAGCTCTCACACGCGGGCGGTGGCCAGCTCACCGTCACCATGCTCACCGAGTCCGACAGGGCCGGCGACCTGCTCTACCAGCTCGGCGCGATGACCAGCCTTACCTCGCGCACGAGCGGCCTCCTCAAGCAGGCGAAACAAGACGAAAACATCGCGGCGTCGCTCAGCGATCAGGCCGGTGCCGCCGAAAAGGCTCTGGCCGACCGGAAGGCCGCGGCTTCGGCAGCGCTCGAGCGGGCCAACTCTCTGGCTTCGACGGCGGCTGCGGCTGTCGCCACGCAAGAGAAGAATCAAGAGCAGCTGATCGAGCAGGTGGCCTTCCTCAAGGGCACCACCGCGGCCGTTCAGAAGAAGTACTACGCGGGCAAGGCCGCGGGCACTATCGCGGATGCGAGCCCGGCCGGGTCCGCCACGGGCAGCAGCAAGGGGTCGGGGTCGGGCTCAGCAGGGTCGGGCTCAATGGGGTCGAGCGCGGGCAGCAGTGGATCGGCGGGGTCGGGCGCCGGATCCTCGGGTTCGGGCTCGGGGTCTGGGTCTTCTTCAGGCTCGGGGTCGTCGTCGGGCAGCACCGGCGGGAGTGCCACGCCGACGAAGAAGCCCGCCCCCGCGCCGAGCAAACCGGCGCCCGCACCAGCACCTGCACCGGCACCCAAGCCCACGCCGCCGGCGTCGACCGGAACACCCGCGGCCGTCACGACGGCGATGGCATTCGCCAAGGCCCAGCTCGGCAAGACGTACGTGTGGGGCGGCGCCGGCCCCGACGTCTGGGACTGCTCCGGCCTGATGATGGGCTCGTACAACGCGGCCGGCGTCTACATCGGCGGGCACTCCGTGCGCTGGCAGTACGACTACCTCAACGGCCAGGGCCGACTCGTGTCGATCGGGTCGATGAAGGCCGGCGACATCCTCTTCTACTACAACGGCACCGACGGCATGTACCACGACGCCATGTACATCGGCGGCGGTCAGATGCTCGAAGCACCGAACCCCAGCGCGAAGGTGCGGATCGTGGCGGTGCGCTACTTCCAGCTCTGGTACGTGGGTCGCCCCGTCGGCTGAGCCGCACCCCCCCC
>NZ_JBCEBN010000008.1:0-187849 GCF_049472575.1 Frondihabitans sp. 4ASC-45
CGCTGGAACGGCCAAATGGTCTGAATCTATTTGGCGCGACGCGGGTCGCGGGCGCGGACCTCCGACAAGCTCCGGCCATCCGCGCCTGCGACCCGCGCCGCGTCCGGCCGTTCGGCACTGCAACCCGCGCCGCGCCGGCCGCGCAAAGCACAAACCCTCGCGGGCGGCGGCCGAGGTGGCCCTAGGACCACCTCGGAAGCCGAACGCGAGGGTTTAGTGATGCCGAGGCCGAGAGGCCCTACTACTGCGAGATGCCGACGGTAGCCGGATCCTCGTTCGAACCGGGAGCCTCGGGCGAGACACCGGCGCGAACGCGAGCCCCGAGGTCGGGGTCGACCGACGTCCAGTAGGCGAACACGCGCTCGAGCAGGTCGGGGCGCGTGACCTTCGACACGTGACCGACGATGTTGCCGACCATGCGCTCACGAGCGGCGTCGTCGAGGACCTCGCGGTACAGGGTGCCGGCCTGGCCGAAATCGTCGTCTTCGGGGTGCAGCGTGGCGGCCGTGCGGGTCAGGAGCCCGTCGGACTCCCAGCCCGAGTCGTCACCGTGCGCCTCGGGCGACGCGTGTGCGCCGCCGACCGAGTTGGGTGCGTAGACCGGGGTCGTCGCCGACGAGAAGTGGTAGCGGGCGCCACCGTCTTTCGAGTAGTCGTTGACCTCGGTGTGCGGCATGTTCACCGGCAGCTGCGCGTGGTTGGTGCCCACGCGGTAGCGGTGAGCGTCGGCGTAGCTGAAGATGCGGGCGAGCAGCATCTTGTCGGGGCTGGCGGCGATCCCGGGCACGAAGTTCGAGGGGGCGAAGGTGGCCTGCTCGATCTGCGCGAAGTAGTTCTCGGGGTTGCGGTTGAGCTCCATGGTGCCGACCTCGATCAGCGGGTAGTCGCTGTGCGGCCACACCTTCGTCAGGTCGAACGGGTTGAAGCGGTACGAGGCTGCGTCGTCGTAGGGCATGACCTGCACCGATAGCTTCCAGGTCGGGAAGTCGCCACGCTCGAGCGCCTCGGAGAGGTCGCGGATGTGGAAGTCGGCGTCTTCACCGGCGATGCGGTCGGCGTCGTCCTGCGTGAGGATCTCGTTGCCCTGGTCGCTCTTGAAGTGGTACTTGACCCAGAACTTCTCGCCCGAGGCGCTGATCCACTGGTAGGTGTGCGACCCGAAGCCGTCCATCATGCGCCACGAGGCCGGGAGGCCGCGGTCGCCCATGAGCCAGGTGACCTGGTGGGCCGACTCGGGCGAGAGAGTCCAGAAGTCCCACTGCATGTTGTGGTCGCGGAGGTGCGAGCCCGGAAGGCGCTTCTGCGAGTGGATGAAGTCGGGGAACTTGATGCCGTCGCGGATAAAGAAGACGGGCGTGTTGTTGCCCACGAGGTCATAGTTGCCCTCGTCGGTGTAGAACTTCAGCGCGAAGCCGCGGGGGTCGCGCCAGGTGTCGGGCGAACCCTGCTCACCCGCGACGGTCGAGAAGCGAGCGAGCATCTCGGTGGTCGCACCGGGCTGGAACAGCGAGGCGCGGGTGTACTTCGACACGTCGTTCGTGACGGTGAACGTACCGAACGCGCCGCCGCCCTTGGCGTGGACGATGCGCTCGGGCACTTTCTCGCGGTTGAACTGGGCGAGCTTTTCGACGAGGTAGACGTCGTGAAGCGCAATGGGGCCGTCGGCGCCGACGCTCTGCGAGTGCTCGTCGCTGGCGACGGGCGCCCCGGCCTGAGTTGTCGTGTGGTTGTGCAACTGGTCAGTCATGAGACTCCTTGCTGATCGAGATGGACGAAAGAGAAAGTTCAGGATCCGACGGCTCGGCCGCACCAGCGGCCCCGTCGAGCTCGGAGGCTCGGCACTCGGGGCACAGCCCCCAGAAGGTCACCTCCGCGGTGGTCACCATGTAGCCGGAGGTCGACGACGGGGCGAGGCACGGCGCTTCGCCGACCACGCAGTCGACGTCGGCAATCGCTCCGCAGATCGAGCAGACGACGTGGTGGTGATTGTCTCCGGTGCGGAGCTCGTAGCGAGCGGGCGAGCCCGCCGGCTCGATCCGTCGGAGGATGCCGATGCCGGTGAGGGCGGCGAGCACCCCGTAGGTCGCCTGGAGGCTGGTGCCGGGTAGCCGAGCGGCCACGCGAGTGAACACCTCGTCGGCGGTCGCGTGCGAGTGGTCGATCAGCGCTTCGATCGCGGCGACACGGGGTGCCGTGACGCGGAGGCCCGCGTCTCGGATCCTGGTGCTCGCCTCGAGTGAAGTCATGCCATAAGTGAACCACTTGTTTTGAGTGATTCAAAATAAGCGAGGAGTCCTCGCGGTGGGCGCATACTTGTCAGCGCCCGCCTCACCGATTGGAATAGCCACGCCTCCCGTCTCTACCGTGCTGCTCACGTTCCGCCTCGACCCCGTCGCGCTGGCCGTGATCGTCGTGGCAGCCATCCTCTACGGAGCCGGTGTCATTCGGGCCCATCGAGAGGGCACCCGCTGGAGCCCGGGCCGCACAGCGGCCTTCTTCGTGCTGGGGCTCGGGTCGTACGCGATCATCTCGTTCGGGTTCCTCGGCGCGTACAGCCACGATCTGCGCTTCGCCTTCACCACCCGGATCGCACTGCTGCTGTTCGTGGTGCCGGCGCTCATCGCGCTCGGTCGGCCGGTGCACCTGGCCCGAGCGGCACTCGGGGAGGCCGGGCGGGCTCGATTGGAGCGGTTCCTCGGATCCTCGTTTCTGAAAGTCGTCGGCAGCGCGATCTTCTCCCCGCTGTTCGCTCTGGCCGTCTTCGCGGTCTTCCTGACACCGCTCGCCTTCTCGATCCGCGAGAACGCCGTGGGCGAATCGCTCATCACGGTGCTCGTTCCGGTCGCCGGGCTGCTGATGATCCTGCCGGTCTTCGAGGGGTCTCGCGTGCACACGAGCTTCTTCATCACCGTCGAGTTCCTGCTGGCGTTCGTCGAGCTGATCCTCGATGCCATCCCCGCGATCGTGCTGCGCATCACCGGCCACGTACTTGACCAGGGGCACGCCGTCGCGGCCATCGCTCCCGGGTGGTTCCCGTCACAGCTGCGCGACCAGCAGCTCTCGGGCGATCTGCTCTGGTTCATCGCCGAGGTGGCCGACATTCCCGTGCTGATCTTCCTGTTCGTGCGCTGGAGTCGCACCGACCGCCGCGAGGCCCGCGCCGTCGACGAGCTGAGCGACGACGAGATGGAGGAGCTGACCCGGGCGCACCTGCGCGGGGCGCGCGACTGACCTGCCTGCTTGCCTGCTCGGCTGCTTGGCTGCCTGGTGCTCTTGCAAATTTGAAGGAGAAACCCGCGCCCGGCAACGACTTCATGCCGATCCGGGGGGTTCGCCTCCGCGTTTTTCCTTCAAATTTGCAAAGGCACACAGCTGAGGGGAAATAAGGGAGGCGCCCAGCCATCGGGGGAAATGACTGGGCGCCTTCGGACCGGGAGTGGATCAGATACTCCACGGCTGAGCCGGAGTGAGTCAGAAGCCCGATCACAAGGCCTCGTCTCTCCGACAAGCTCTACTCTGGGCCCCCCGCATAAGAGCGGGCTGACAGGAGTCTTGGCGTCTGCCGCTAATGGCGCGACTTGTAGACTTGGCGAGTCCGCTCGCCTCCCCTCTACGTGATGGAGTTCCTGTGCCCACGATCGTCGTCGAAGTCATGCCCAAGGCTGAACTGCTCGACCCCCAGGGCAAGGCAGTCACCTTCGCTCTCGCCCGTCTCGGCAAAGACTTCGCCACTGAGGTGCGCATCGGCAAGCGCTTCGAGATCACTGTCGACGAGGTGACCGACGCGATCCTGGCCGACGTGAAGCAGCTCGCCGACGACGTCTTCTCGAACTCGGTCATCGAAGACGTCGTATCGATCGAGGTGCTCCAAGATCCTGCGGCGAGCGCCCCGGCCGAAGCGTCCAGCACCGCCGCCGCCCTCTGATGGCGACCGGCATGCGCATCGGCGTCGTCACGTTCCCCGGGTCGCTCGACGACCGCGACGCCCAGCGCGCCGTTCGCCTGGCGGGTGGCGAGCCCGTAGCCCTGTGGCACGGCTCGCACGACCTCGACGGCGTCGAGGCGATCATCCTTCCCGGCGGCTTCAGCTACGGCGACTACCTGCGCGCCGGCGCCATCGCCAGCCTCTCGCCGATCATGAGCGAGGTCGTCGACGCCGCGAACAAGGGCATGCCCGTTCTCGGCATCTGCAACGGCTTCCAGATGCTCGCCGAGGCCCGTCTCATCCCGGGCGCGCACACCCGTAACGCGCACCAGCAGTTCATCCGCCGCGACCAGCGCCTTCGCGTCGAGAACGCCGACACCGCCTGGACGAACGGCTTCGAGCAGGGTCAAGAGATCACCATCCCGCTGAAGAACGCCGACGGCCGCTTCATCGCCGATGCGGAGACCGTCAAGCGGATCGAGGGCCAGGGTCAGGTCGCCTTCCGCTACCTCGGCGTCAACCCCAACGGATCCTTCGACGACATCGCCGGCGTCTCGAACGAGCGCGGCAACGTGGTGGGTCTCATGCCCCACCCGGAGCACGCCACCGAGCCCGGCTTCGGCCCCGACACGGCCCTCGCCATGTCGTCGGGCGTCGATGGCCTCACCTTCTTCACCTCCGTCATCCGAAAGGCGCTCGTCGCGTGACTACCGAACTCACCCAGGCTCCCGGCAGCGCAGGATCCGAGCGCCACATTCCCGACACCGTCTCGAACGCTGCAGCGACACCTGACCGCGAGCAGCCCTACGGTGCACTCGGCCTGAAAGAAGACGAATACCTCAAGATCCGCGAGATCCTCGGCCGTCGCCCCACCTCCGGCGAACTCGCGATGTACAGCGTCATGTGGAGCGAGCACTGCTCGTACAAGTCGTCGAAGATCTACCTCCGCCAGTTCGGCGAGAAGGTCTCCCCCGCCATGAAGAAGAACCTCATGGTGGGCATGGGCGAGAACGCCGGCGTGGTCGACATCGGCAACGGCTGGGCCGTGACCTTCAAGGGCGAGAGCCACAACCACCCGAGCTACATCGAGCCGTTCCAGGGTGCCGCGACCGGCGTCGGCGGCATCGTCCGCGACATCATCTCGATGGGCGCCCGCCCGGTCGCCGTGATGGATCAGCTCCGCTTCGGCGCGATCGACGCCCCCGACACGCAGCGCGTCGTCGACGGCGTGGTGTCGGGCATCAGCTTCTACGCGAACTGCCTCGGCCTGCCGAACATCGGCGGCGAGACCGTGTTCGACGCCGTCTACCAGGGCAACCCGCTCGTCAACGTCACGAGCGTCGGGGTCCTCCGCCACGAAGACCTCCACCTCGCCAACGCCAAGGGCGCCGGCAACAAGGTCGTGCTGTTCGGCGCCCGCACGGGTGGCGACGGAATCGGTGGCGCCTCGATCCTCGCCTCCGACACGTTCTCGGCCGGCGGCCCAACCAAGCGCCCCTCGGTGCAGGTCGGCGACCCCTTCGCCGAGAAGGTGCTCATCGAGTGCTGCCTCGAGCTGTTCCGCGACGAGCTCGTCGAGGGCATCCAAGACCTCGGTGCCGCGGGCATTTCGTGCGCCACCTCCGAGCTGGCCAGCAATGGCGACGGCGGCATGTTCATCGAGCTCGAGAAGGTTCTGCTGCGCGACCCCACGCTCACTGCCGAAGAGATCCTCATGAGCGAGAGCCAGGAGCGCATGATGGCCGTCGTGCGCCCCGACAAGCTCGACGCGTTCCTCGCGGTCGTCGCGAAGTGGGAGGTCGAGACGAGCGTGCTCGGCGAGGTCACCGACACCGGCCGCCTTATCATCAACTGGCACGGCGAAGAGATCGTCAACGTCGAGCCGCGCACCGTGGCTGTCGACGGCCCCGTCTACGAGCGCCCCGTCGCCTACCCGTCCTGGCTCGACGAGCTCCAGGCCGACACCGCTCGCAGCCTCGATCGGCCCGAGACCGGCGACCAGCTCCGCGAGCAGTTCCTGGCCCTCCTCGGCTCCCCGAACCTCGCCGACAAATCGTGGATCACCAACCAGTACGACACCTACGTGCTCGGCAACACCGCACTCAGCTTCCCCGACGACGGCGGCATGATCCGCGTCGATGAAGAGAGCGGCCTCGGATTCGCGATCGCGACCGACGCCAACGGCCGCTACTGCCAGCTCGACCCCGCGCAGGGTGCTCGCCTGGCTCTCGCCGAGGCCTACCGCAACGTCGCCGCCACCGGTGCCACCCCGGTCGCCGTCACCGACTGCCTCAACTTCGGCTCCCCCGAGAACCCCGAGGTCATGTGGCAGTTCTCGAAGACCGTCGAAGCCCTGAGCGACGCCTGCCTCGAGATGGAGATTCCCGTCACGGGCGGAAACGTCTCGTTCTACAACCAGACCGGCACCGCGCCGATCCACCCCACGCCCGTCATCGGCGTGCTCGGCGTGATCGACGACGTCGCAAAGCGCATCCCCTCGGGGTGGCAAGACGAGGGCGACAACATCTACCTCCTCGGCACCACGTCGCTGGAGCTCGACGGCTCGGCCTGGGCGGGCACCATCCACGATCACCTCGGCGGGCGTCCTCCCGCGGTCAACCTCGAGGCCGAGCGTCAGCTTGCGGGCCTTCTGGCCGCCGGCGGCAGCGAGTCGCTCCTCGGATCGGCGCACGATCTCAGCGAAGGCGGCCTCGGCCAGGCCCTCGCCGAGTCGGTTCTCCGCTTCGGCGTCGGCGCCCGAGTGTGGCTCGACGAGGTCATGGAGCGCGACGGGGTCGACGCCGCGACGGCCCTCTTCTCGGAGTCGACCGGCCGCGTGCTCGTGTCCGTCCCCCGCGAAGACGACGTGAAGTTCCGCGGCCTCTGCGAGGGTCGCGGCTACCCCGTCGCCCGCATCGGCGTCACCGACAAGCAGAACCCGGGCCTCGAGGTGCAAGACCTCTTCACGGTCAACCTCAACGAGCTCCAGGCGACCCACCGTGGCACGCTCCCCGCGCGCTTCGGAGCGCTAATCGCCGAGTAGCTCGCCCGTCACCGTGAGACCTCAAAAACGACCAGGATCCGCGCCCGGCGCCCGTCGAATTTGAGGTCTCGGGCGTTCTCCACAGGGTGGGGGCACAACGCCGCGGGCGGAGTGCGCGGGCGGGGATGATCGGCGGGTGAACGACGACCCTGAAGCCTTTCGAGTTCGCGACGCCGAGGCGCGCGGGCTGACACCGGCTGCCCTCCGTCGCGTCGAGTGGGAGCGGCCATTCCATGGCATTCGGCGCTGGCATCGAGACACGGGGCCACCGCGGGGCGTGAGAGATCGGGTGGTCGATCTCTGCCGGGCGCTGCTGCCAGCGCTTCCCGAAGGCGCGTTTTTCAGCCACGTCACCGCGGCCATTCTGTGGGGATTGCCACTACCGGCCGCGCTCGAGTTGCATGACGCACCCCTCCACGTCACGACGCGTTCGGGCAATGCACTCCGACGCAGAGGAGTCGTCGGCCACCTCCGTCGATCCGCACCTCCGCACGTGCTTCGCGCGGGGATTCCGGTAAGCACGCCGATCGACACCTGGGTCGACTGCCGGGCCACCCTGGACGACATCGAGCTCGTCGTCGTGGGCGATGCCCTCGCCGGGGAGTGGTCGCCCTACCGCGGAGCTCACCACTGCGATCCGTCCGACCTCGTAGCCGCTGCCAGAAAGGCCATTGGCAAAGGATCCGCTCGACTCCGCCGCGCCGCCACCCGTATTCGAGCCGGTTCGAAGTCACCCCAAGAGACGCGGCTCCGACTCGCGCTCGTCGAGTCCGGTCTCCCCGAACCCGAGATCAACGTGACCAAGTACGGCCCGGATGGTGCCTGGCTGGGTGCAGCCGACCTCGCCTACGACGAGCAACGCCTCGCTATCGAGTACGAGGGCGATTACCACCGCACCGATCGCGACCAATGGTTCGCCGATATCGCGCGGCGCGAACGATTCGACGATGCCGGTTGGCGCACCGTGAGGGTCACCGCCGCCGACATGCGCCACCTCGATGCGCTCTGCACCCGAATCGCCCGCCTCCATCGCGAACGAACTCCGTGAGACCTCAAAAACGACCAGGATCCGCGCCCGGCGCCTGTCGAATTTGAGGTCTCACGCGGCGCGGCGCGACGCAGCGCGACGCAGCACGGCGCAGCGCGGCGCAGCGCAGCGCAGCGCAGCACGACGCGACGCGGCGCTTCGCTACGCGAAGGCGATGCAGGCGGGCGAACCCGTCGCGATGAGCGCGGTTGGGGCGCCCGGCACGCCCGTCGCCGGGTCGATCGGCAAGACCGCAACGGTGTCGGAGAGCTGGTTCGCGACGAGCATCTCGCCCGCGTCGATCGCGAAGTGGCGGGGCCACCGACCGCCGCACGGCACCTCGGCCACGAGTGCCAGGCGCCCGGCCGTGGCCGTGTCCGTGGCCGTGTCCGTGCCTCCGTCCGGCTCCGAGCCCGCGAGCACGGCGAGGGTGTCGCGCCCGCGAACCGCGACGTACACCCGCCCGCCCTGCACCTCGATGTGCGAAAGGAGCGTCTCGCCCGTGCCTGCCTCGACCGAGGGGTCGCAGGCCAGCACCGAGTAGTCGAGGGTGAACCCCTCGGCGGAGTGGGACAGCACGTGGAGGCAGCCGTCCAGCTCGCCCGCGACGACGAGTTGCTCGCCGAGCCAGGCGAGATGCCGTGGCCCCGATCCGGCCGGCAACGCATGCGCGCCGACGAACGACGGTTCGAGGGTGATCGGATCGACGGCGACCTCGAAGAGGCGGTCCGTGCCGAGGTCGGCGACGAGCAGCGTGCCCCACGGCGTCGGTGTGGCGCTGTGGGCGTGCGGCGCCTCCTGACGCTCGACGTGGGGCCCGGTGCCAGCAGGCAGGGGGAGCACGCGGGCCACTCGCGCAGGATCCAACGCATCGGCAGAGAGGACGGCGACCGTTCCGGCCGTGTAGTTGGCGACCACGAGGGATCCTGAAGCTGGATCGACGACGACGTGGCAGGGAGCGCTGCCGCCCGAGGCGGCGATCGAGGCGGGTACGAGCTCACCCGCCGAGTTTGTGAACGAGACGACGCGCCCGGCCGCCGTCTCGGAGACGACGTGTACCTCCCCCTCGGTGAGGGTGAGGAACGACGGGTCGTCGACCGGTGCGACCTGGATCAGCTTCCACTGCCCGTCACGCGACTGCCGCTCGAAGACCGAGACACCCTCGCCCCGCCCTCCACTCGTGGCGGTGTACGAGCCCAGGTAAAAGCGCGTGCGGGCCTCGCTCATGATTCGTCTCGGACGCCCGAGGCGATTCGCTCATGGTGGTGGATGACCTCGGCCACGATGAAGTTGAGGAAGCTCTCCGTGAAGTCGGGATCGAGGCGCGAGTCGGCCGCGATGGCCCGAAGGCGCTTGATCTGCTCGACCTCGCGGCCCGGGTCGCTCGCCGGCATCCCCGCATCCGCCTTGAGGTGGCCGACGGTTTGCGTGAACTTGAACCGTTCGGCGAGCAGATGGACCAGGGCGGCGTCGATGTTGTCGATGCTCTCTCGGATGCTCTGTAGCCGCTCGACGGCGCTGGGGTTCGGTTCCATGGCTCGACTTTATCGGTCGCGGCCTTGCAGAATCTGGTGCGGCTTCGTTACTCGTCGCCGAGGAGGTCGTGGCGGACGATGACCTCGTCGCGCCCGGGGCCGACCCCGATCACGGAGATGCGGGATCCTGAGATCTTCTCGATGGCGAGCACGTAGTCTTGCGCGTTCTTCGGCAGGTCGGCGAAGGTGCGCGCGCCCGTGATGTCGTCGTTCCAGCCGGGGAACTCTTCGTAGATCGGCTTCGCGTGGTGGAAGTCGGACTGCGAGACGGGCATCTCGTCGAAGCGGACTCCGTCGACCTCGTAGGCCACACAGACGGGGATGGTCTCGAGGCCGGTCAGCACATCGAGCTTGGTCAGCACGAAGTCGGTCACGCCGTTGATGCGAGCCGAGTAGCGCGCGATCGGGGCGTCGTACCAGCCGCAGCGACGCGGGCGACCCGTCGTGGTGCCGAACTCGAAGCCCTGGCTGCGGAGGAACTCGCCCGAGGCGTCGAAAAGCTCGGTCGGGAACGGTCCGGCTCCGACGCGGGTCGTGTACGCCTTGACGATTCCGACGACGCGCGAGATCTGACCCGGGCCGATGCCCGAACCGGTCGAGGCGCCGCCCGCGGTGGCTGACGACGAGGTCACGAACGGGTACGTTCCGTGGTCGACGTCGAGCATGGTCGCCTGGCCCGCCTCGAAGAGGACGTTCTTGCCCGCTTCGAGCGCATGGTGCAGCTCGAGGGCGGTGTCGGCGACCATCGGGCGCAGGCGCTCGGCGTAGCTGAGCAGCGTCTCGACGACCTCGTCGGCGCTGATCGCCCGGCGGTTGTAGATCTTGACGAGCAGGTGGTTCTTCTGGTCGAGAGCCGCCTCGACCTTCTGCCGCAGGATGTTCTCGTCGAAGAGGTCTTGCACCCGCAGCCCCACGCGGTTGATCTTGTCGGCGTAGGCCGGCCCGATGCCGCGACCGGTGGTGCCGATCGAACGCGACCCCAGGAAGCGCTCGGTGACCTTGTCGAGCGTGCGGTGGTAGTGCGTGATGAGGTGCGCGTTGGCGCTGACACGGAGCTTCGACACGTCGACGCCTCGGGCGATGAGGGCGTCGAGCTCGTCGAACAGCACCTCGATGTCGACGACGACACCGTTGCCGATCACCGGCGTCACGCCCGGAGTCAGGATGCCCGAGGGCAGCAGGTGCAGGGCGTACTTCTGATTGCCGATCACGACCGTGTGGCCGGCGTTGTTGCCACCGTTGAATTTGACGACGTAGTCGATGCGGCTGCCGAGCAGATCGGTCGCCTTGCCTTTGCCCTCGTCGCCCCACTGGGCTCCGATGATCACGATTGCGGGCATGGTGTTCTCCTCGCGGTCGGGGATCGCACCCGTGCGCAGGTGCACCCCAGTGTATCGGAGCCGAGGATCCGACGGCCCGGCGGGCAGAATCGACTCACGAAAAGCACGATCGAGACACGAAAACACAATCGAGCCACGGCATGCCGTGGCTCGATTGCGTTATTTCGGTCTGACGCGGGTTCGCCGGCCCTAGTCGGCCGAGGGCGGCTGTGAGCCGGAACCGCGCCGCGCCCTGGTGAGCACCACGACGACGGCCACGAGCGCGACGAGGATCACCCCGCCGCCGACCCCGAGGGCGAGGGGGAGGCCGTTGGATCCTTGGCTCATTGCCTCGGGGGTGGTGCCATCGCCATCGGTCGCCGCCGCAGAGCCCGACGAGGCTGCGGGCGCCTGGTCACCGCAGGTCGGCCTACGGTCAGCGCCTTCCGCTGCGGTCACCGACGCCGGCTTGTCGTAGCTGAACGCGAGCGACGACGTCACCGTGTGCCCGTCGGCCGAGACGATCTGCCAGCGGGCCGTGTAGTCGCCGGACGCGCCCAGGGCGACCGGCACCGTCACATCGGTGTCGGCGATAGTCGGGCAACCGGTCTCGAAGTGCTTGCCGGCGGGGCCGGTTACCTCGACGACATTCGACGAGCCGTCGCCCGACAGGTCGAGCACACGGTCGTCGAAGGTCAGCTTGACGCTCGTGAGCTCGGTCGACACCGTCGAGCCGGCCTTTGGCGTCGACGACACGAGGTAGTCGTGCGCGTTCGCGGCGGCTGCCGGCACGAGCACGAGCGCGCCGACCCCGAGGGCGACTCCAAGGGCCGTGGTGAGACGCCTCACGAGCGGGCCGAGCCTCGAGCGCTCCGCACGTAGGCGAGGAGCGCGACCACGAGGGCCAGGGCTCCGAGCCCGAGACCGGCGATGCCGAAGCCGAGCCCCAGGCCCGAGGTGGTTCCGGTGCTGGCGGATGCCACCGGCGTCGCCGTCGCCGTATCGGTGGCCGTCACGCCGCCGTGGTGGCTTTCGGTCGCCGCGCCGATCGCGAGCACCGGTGCGGGGTGTTCGGGCTCTTCGCCGTCGGCGGGTGTCGGCTCGTTCCACTTGACCACGCTGCCGTCGCTGTACGTCTGCGTTGTCGGGAGCTCGACCTCGTCAACGTCGGGAACGGCACCGGCCGACACGGTGAAGAGCTGGAACTCTCCCGGCGCGATCCCGTCGGCGGTCGAGTCGGCGGTCCAGGTGACGCGGGTGACCGCCTTCGTGATGGTGCCGTCGTCAGTCTTCACGGCCTTGGGGAGCGTGCTCGTGGTCACGACGGCCTTCCAGCCGGCGAGCGGCTGGTACGACACCGAGGTGAACGGGTGGTCGGTCGGGAAGTCGACAGCGACCCTGGTCGTCGACGCGGTGGCCGACTCGGTCGGAACCTTGAACTGGAGCGTGGAGTACGAACCGGCGGTCACGTCGTCGCCCTCGACGTGCACGTGTGCCGATGCGGCGAGAGGTGCGGCCAGTGCGAGGGCACCGGCGAGGGGAAGGGCGAACGCGGTGCGCAGGGCGAGGGTGCGGGTGCGGGTGCGGGTGGTGGGCATGGTGAATCGTCTTTCTGTCGTCTGAATGGCGCCCGGGCGCGGGAGGCTCGGGGCGCAGCGACTTAGCCCGGCAGCGGGCGGTCGCAGGAAAATGGGGTCAGACGACAGCGGGCGGGCCGCGATGGGGGCGAGCAGCGAGGAGCACACCGAGCCGGCGAATGCCACGTCGGTCGGCCAGAGCCCGGACCAGCCCGTGCCGGTCGGGGAACAGGGCGAACCCGAGGATCCGCGACACCAGCGCGAGCCGGGCGACCGCAAGTCGGGCGATGGTCACCAGCGCCCGCTCACCGTGGAGAAGCAGTGCGATCGTGAGGAGAGCAGCCACGGCGTGGCCGAGCCACATGCGCGTGTCGCTCATGCCCTCCATGCCGTGGCTGGCCGATCCGGCGACGTCGGGGAGGCGGACGGTCGAGCCGCCCGACATCACCATGCCGAGCATGCCCACCGAGTGGCCGTCTCCAGCTGAGGCGGGAAGCGACGTTCCGAGGCTGAAGAGCAGGTGGAAGACGATCTGGCTCACGCCGACGGAGACCGCCAACGGAACGACGGCGAGGGCCCGTGCGCTGAGTGCGATGCAGACGAGGCAGGCGAAGACGAGAGCCAGCACCGTGCCGAGGAGGCCCGGCACCATGCCGCCGCCGGCGACGTGGGAGAACGCAGCGATTGCCACGGAGAGGGTCGCCACGATCAGGCCGCGCGCGACGCGCAAACCCCTCGAAGCGACCCGGACCGTCATGCCTGAAATCTTACGGGGAACGCGATCAGCGGTCGGCGCGCGCGTTGTCGGCGGTACCCGCCGGTGCTTTGCCTGCCATACGCGCGAGCTGCTCGTTGTAGGCGTTCAGCTCGGCGTCTCCGTCGACGTCAGCTCGTCGGTCGTACCGCTTGGCGGTCTTCTCGTCGCTAGTGATCCACTGACGCATCACCATCAGGGCCACGAGCACGGTCGGGAACTCGCCGGCACCCCACGCGATGGCGCCACCCGTGTGCTGATCGGCCAGGAGGTCTTGGTAGTTCGTCTTGCCAAGCGCGTGCCACCAGTCGGCGGCGAGGATGTCGGTGCCGGACATGATGGCGAGACCGAAGAACGCGTGGAACGCAAGCGTCGCGAGAAGCAGGATGATGCGGAGCGGGAACGGCGGCCGCTTGGGGCCGGGGTCGACTCCGATGAGTACGAAGAAGAAGACGTACCCGGAGAGGAGGAAGTGGACCTCCATGATGAAGTGCCCGGGGTGCGTCTGCAGCGAGGCTTCGAACCAGCCCGTCCAGTAGAACGCGACGAGACTGCCAGCAAAGACCACGGCCGCGACGATGGGGTTGGTGATGAAACCGGCGTAGCGCGAGTGCGTGATGAGCATCAGCCACTCGCGAGCACCGCGGCTGTTGTCGTGGCGCTTCGGGAGGACGCGAAGCGCCAGCAGAATCGGGGCACCCAGCACGAGGAGCGGGGGGACGTACATCATCAGCACCATGTGCTGGATCATGTGCGTCGAGAAGTTCACGGCGCCGTAGACGCTCGGGCCACCGCTCGTGGCGAAGAGCACTCCGAAGCAGCCGAAGAGCCAGGGGACGGTGCGCCCCCACGACCAGCTGTCGCCGCGGCGCTTGAGGCGGTAGACGCCGACCAGGTAGAGGCCTGCCATGACGGCCGCGACGGCGATGAAGAAGTAGTCGGGGTGGAACCCGAACAGGAATCGCGGCAGCGTGACGGGCGCCGGGTACGCGAAGCCGATGAGCCCATCGCGGGTGTCGCCCTCAGCGACCTGCGGTACGGGCGGCGCGCTCCTCGAGAGGGCCACCGACAGACCCATCGCGACCGCCATGAAGACGACCTCGACCACGGCCAGCCGGACGAACGCCCGAGAGCGCCCCGGTTCGCGGATTAGTCGCGGGATCACCCGTCGTCGGTGAACAACGCCAGCCACTCCCAGCCCGATTAGGATGATCGATTTGACCAGGATCAGCAGCCCGTAATTCGTCGTCACGAGGTCGGCCGGGCCGGTCAGACGCAGGCTCGCGTTGATCACGCCGGAGAACGCGACGAAGGCGAAGGCCCAGACGGCAATAGTCGAGTAGCGGGAGACGATCGCGGCGAGATGCCGGCCCGCCTTGTTCCGCAGCAGGATGACTGCGATCAGACCGCCCATCCACACGGTGACGCCGATGAGGTGCATGGCCAGGCTGTTCACCGCGTTGACGTGCTCGTTCGTGCCCGACGAGTGGCCGGAAAGGGAGAGCGGGAGCAACGCGAGGAGGGAGAACACCGTCGCCGTCGCCGTCCACGAGACGTTTTTCGTGGCGAGCAGGATGATCAGCGCCACGAGCGTGCAGCCGATCGAGACGACCCAGGTCTGGCCCAGCTCGAGTTGGAACGTGAAGAAGAAGAATTGGCGACGGAAAGTCGAAGAGGTAAACGGCACCCCGAGCACATTTGCCGCCGTGAACATCAGCGTGGCCACACCCGCGATAAACCACACGGTGGCCGACCACGTCGCCCAGCGCGTTGCGTGCCACTGGCTGAAACTCGCCGACTTGGGGTCTTTCGACTGGCCGGGGAGAACGACCGACGAGACCACCAGCAGGCCGATTGTCACAGCGGCCGCGCCATTGAAGACGCCTTTGGCGAGGGGTAGCCCATTGTTGACGACGACACCCGGATCGACGATGAGTGAACCACCGAGCGCACCGGTGAAGTACATGGCCGCGAGCGCCAGCACGAGCAACAGCGCGCCCGACCCGATCAGCCAGATGGCCACGGCAGACGGTCGGCCGGATCGCACCGGACGGGGAGCGTCACCGCCCGAATCGCCCCCCTGCGAGGCGCGGCGGTTCGACGACAGGTCGAGACGGGTGGTCTCGAAGCGGAGGTCGTCGATCTGATCGGTCACCCAGTAATAGTACGGACACGCTCCCGATCCCTGTCGGAGTTATCCACAAGGCCGAGACACCTCCCCGTATTCGCAACCGCTCGTTCACCCGGGCTCGCCACTCTGCCGGCATGGACGCACGCACGAACCCCGACGAGATCGCACGCACGAACCCCGATTCGAGCCCCGGCACCACCGCACTCGCGAAGCCGCGCAAGATCGTGCTGGTCGGCATCGACGGCCTGCGCATCGACGACGCCCTCACAGGCGTCCACGCCCCCGTGCTTTCCGCCTTCGCCCGCGCGGGCCAGCTCCTCCCACTCGAGATGGAAGTGCCGACAATCTCCGGCCCCGGCTGGTCGTCCATTCTGACCGGAGCACCGCATTCGGTCCACGGCGTCTTCGACAACACCTTTCACGGTCACCGCCTCGATGCCACCACCGATTTCCTCGCACGCGCCTCGCACGCGGGCCACTCCACTTTGGCCGCGGTGAGCTGGCCGCCGCTCGCCGATCCGGCGAGCGCGGGTCCGATCCTGACCACTCGCCTCGACGACCAGAGAGCCGGCCGCCATCGCCTCGTGGTCCGCGACGGCGAGACCTACGGCTACCGCATGGCCGACGGCGACATCGCCGCCTTCACGCGCCTTGCGATCCGCGATGCCGGGCCCGACGCGAGCTTCGTCTACCTCGGCGAAGTCGACGAGGCCGGTCATCTCTACGGCGGGGTCTCGCCTGAGTACGACGCCGCCGTCGCGCGCGTCGACACCCACCTCGGCACGATCCTCGACGCGGTGGCGCGCCGGGTGAGCACGCACGACGAAGACTGGCTGGTCGGCGTCACGACCGACCATGGGCACCTCGACGAGGGCGGCCACGGCGGCGCCGACCCCGTGTTGACGCGGTCGTTCCTCGCCCTCGGCCGATATGGGAGCGGCGTGCCGTTCGACGTCGACAGCGCGATCAGGATCCAGCCCACCGACATCTCGCGGATCCTGCTCTCCCATCTCGGCTGATCGGCCCCGCGCCCACCAACGGCGCTAGTCGCCGATCGCCTTCGGGTGCCGTGCTCGGAGCGCCGTCTCTTCGGCGTCGATCGCGGCCAACACGGCCTGCACGGCGTTCTCCTGGTACCGCCCGTCGCGGCGTGCAAGAAGCACGGCCTCGCGCTCGGCCTCGATCATGCTGCCGCGAAGCCTGCTGAACATCACGGGCGACTGCTCCCGGTCGGGGGGCGACGGGTTCGCGAGCGACTCGGAGAGGAAGCTCGATGCGCGCCGGAGCTGCTCGACGACGCGCTCCTCATCGTCGTCGCCGCGCACGGCGTCGAGCCGGTCGATGCCGGCCTGCTTGGCCTCTGCTGTGAGCAGCTGTCGTTCCGTCCACTCCTGCGCGAGGTTCGGGGCGGGCAGGTGCACCCGGCGGATGAGCAGCGGCAGGGGAAGTGCCTGCAGCAGAGTGCCGAGAACGACGACGAACGCCAAGAACTGCAGCAGTTCGCGCTGCGGAGTGCCTTCGGGAAGGAGGAAGGCCGCAGCCAGAGTGACCACGCCACGGATACCTGCCGCCGAGACGACCGTGCTCGACGCGGCCGTCCACGCGCGTTCGCGGACTCGCGCCGGCCCGATCCGGTAGAGGAACATCGTGAAGAACACCCACGCGAACCGGGCAGCGATCACGATGGCGAGCACGGCGAAGCTGATGCCGATGGTCGGCCAGAGCCCCGGCCCGAACCGGACCACGTTCTCGAGCACCCCCGCGAGATTGAGGCCGATGAAGAGGAACACGGCGTTCTCGAGCAGAAACTGCACTGTGCGCCAATTGAGCCGCTCGGCCACGCGGGCCTCGGCCGAGAGCACGACGGGCGACCGGTAGCCGAGGTAGAGGCCGGCGACCACGACGGCGAGCGCCCCGGAGCCGTGGAGGAGTTGCGCGGGGAGGAAAGCGAGAAAGGGGGTGACGAGCGAGAGGCTCGTGTCGAGCACGGCGGACCGGAGCCGGCTACGAATCTGGGCCAGCACGATACCGACGACAAGGCCGATACCTCCGCCGACGATCACCGCGAGGCCAAAATCAACCGCGACTTCGCCGGGTGTAACCACATGGTGGATGGCGGCGATTGCCGCATCGAGTGCCACGAGAGCCGTGGCGTCGTTGAGCAGGCTCTCGCCCTCGAGGATCGTCACGACTCGACGCGGGAGCGGCACCTTGCCGGTCACCGCCGTGACCGCGACCGCGTCGGTGGGGGCGACCACAGCGCCGAAAGCGAGGCCAGCCGCGATCGTGATGCCCGGCACGATCCACCAGGCGGCGAACCCGACCACCACGACGGTGAAGGCGACGAGCGCGACGCTGGTCAGCACGATGCTGTCGTTACGAGCCCGGATGTCGATCAGCGACGTGCGGATGGCGGCGGCGAACAGCAGGGGCGGCAAGAGGGCGTAGAGGATCAGATCCGGCTCGAGCGTGACCCTCGGCACACCGGGGATGAACGACGCCACTGCTCCGACCGCGACGAGGGCGACCGGGGCCGACCAGCCGACTCGACCCGAGAGCCCGGTCACGGCGACGGTCACGATGACGAACGCGACGATCCAGGCGATCGAGGTCACGGGGTCCATGAGGTCGAGGATGGCACAGCGTCGGCGACTCGACGAGGGGTGAGCGGAAAGGCCCCCTTAGGACGCCCCACCGAGCACGAGCCCGAGTCCGGAGGCGCCGATCGACACGACGAGCATCCCGATGCCGTAGAGGGCGGCTGCCCCGTACCGGCGGTCTTGCACGAGACGCACGGTCTCGACGCTCGCGGTGCTGAACGTCGTATAGCCGCCCATGAGGCCACCCCCGAGAATCAGCACCCAGTCGTGCGGCAGACCGGCTGCCGTGCCGAGCCCGGTCAGCAGGCCGAGCCCGAACGATCCGGTGACATTGATCACGACGGTCGCGACCGGAAAGCGGCTGACGCGCGCCTTGATGACGCCGTCGAGAACGAAGCGCAGCGACGCCCCCGCGCCCCCGGCGAGGCAGATCGCGATGAAGACGAGAGGGGTGGTCATCCGGCGTCCTCCTCGTCATCGCCGGTGACGTGGTGGGTCGAGCGCGACTGCACGGCCCCGGCGAGGGCGATGCCCAGTGCCGCCGCCGCGACCCCGGCGAGCAGCGACAGTGCCGCGTAGGTCAGAGCGACGCCGGTCGCGGATCCTAGGCGGGTCGCCACATCGGTCGCGAGCGCGCTGTAAGTGGTGAAGCCGCCGAGCACGCCGGTGCCGAAGAGAAGGCGAAGGATCCGGCGCCCCCCGTCATCCGATCCGCGCCGTGCGAGCGACTCGAGCAGCGCTCCGAGCGCGAAAGAGCCGACGAGGTTGATGGCAAAAACCGTCGTCGGGAATCCGTGGGGCGCGGCCGGCCAGGTGAGCGACAGCGCCTCGCGGATGCCGGTGCCGACGGCGCCGCCCGCGAACACGAGGAGGATCAGCCGGGGCTGACGGTGAAGTGGGCTCACGTGTCCAGTTAATCATCCCCGCGCCCTGCTCCGAATTTGAAGGAGATCCGCGCCCTCGACCCCGGCGGATCCTGATGTTTCCGTCGGGGCCGGCGCGTTTCTCCTTCAAATTCGGAAGCGGGCGCGACCGGCAGCAGCTAGTCGCCCTTCACATTCACGATCTGCCGCAGCGTGTGCCGGATCGACACCAGATCGGACGCGTCGTCCATCACCTGGTCGATCGGCTTGTACGCCTGCGGGATCTCGTCGAGGAATGCGTCGGTGTCGCGGTACTCGATGCCGACCATCGCCTCGCGCAGCTGATCGTGCGTGAAGGTCTTGCGAGCCTTCGACCTCGAGAACTGCCGACCCGCGCCGTGCGGCGACGAGTCGAGTGCGAGCTTGTTGCCGAGCCCCTCGACCACGTACGACGCCGTGCCCATGGAGCCGGGGATCAGCCCGGCCTCACCGGCCCGCGCCGAGATCGCGCCCTTTCGCGAGAGCCAGACGCTCTTGCCGAAGTGCGTCTCTTTCTGCGTGAAGTTGTGGTGCGTGTTGATGCGCTCGAGCTCGGTGACGGGCGATCCCATCCAGTCGGCGAACTGCCGCACGACGCGGTCCATCATCTCCTCGCGGTTGAGCAGCGCGAAGTGCTGCGCCCAGCGGAGCTCAGCGATGTACCGGTCGAACTCCGACGTGCCCTCGATCAGGTAGGCGAGGTCGTCGTCGGGCAGCGCGATCCACCACTTCTTCATAAGCGCCTTGGCGACCTGGATGTGCTTCTGCGCGATCTTGTTGCCCACGCCTCGGCTGCCCGAGTGCAGGAACAGCCAGACGTCGTCGTTCTCGTCGAGGCTGATCTCGATGAAGTGGTTGCCCGAGCCGAGCGTGCCGAGCTGCAGCTCCCAGCTCTTCGTGTACGACGCCGGGTCGAATCCGGCCTCGACGGCCATCGCCGTGAGCTCGTCGATGCGCGGCGCGGCAGTCGCCACCACCTTGCGGTTGTACGAGCCGGCCGAGGTCGGCACGGCACGCTCGATCGCCTCGCGCACCGGCTTGCGGTCGGTGGGCAGGTCGGCGGCGGTGAACTGCGTCTTCACTGCGATCATGCCGCAGCCGATGTCGACGCCCACGGCGGCCGGCATGACCGCCCCGAGTGTCGGGATGACCGACCCCACGGTGGCGCCGAGACCCAGGTGGGCGTCCGGCATCAGAGCGAGGTGCGGAAATATGAACGGCATGGTCGAGGTGGTGCGAGCCTGGGCCTCCGTGGAGTCCTCCAGGATGCTCGCCCAGCTCAGCAGCCGGTTCGTGATCTTCTTCATGGTCCTTTCGTTTCTGTTCGGTGTGACGGAGTGCACCCGGGGAGGCGCATTCCGATCGACCTGCAGTGTCGAAAGAAACGAGAGAAGCCCCGGGCCTCATCGGCGGCCGGGGCTTCGACGGATCGAAAGCTACGGCCCTAGATGGGTTCGTGGAAGGTGCGCTGGATGAGCTCGAGCTCATAGCGCGGGGCGAGTTGCTGGTTGTTCAGCATTTCGTTCCTTCCAGGGGCGGCATGCCGGAGTGGCATGGAGAACCGAGCATAGCGGGCCGAGGATCCGACGTGTCAAGCAATCGGGGCAAGTCACCTTCTACACACTTCCGTAAAGTGCACACGGCAGTGCAAGTTAGGCGTACACTCGCTGCATGCCTTCCACCGCCAGCCGCCCGCGCGCCCCGCGCCGCGACGCGACCGAGAACCGCGAGAGCCTCCTGCTCGCTGCCGGCACCCTGCTCAACCGCGACCCCAATGCCTCCCTCGAAGCCGTCGCCGCGGAGGCCGGGCTCTCCCGTCGCGCCCTCTACGGCCACTTCGCGAACCGCGACGACCTGCTTCGCGAGCTGGCGCTGCGGGGCGCCGCGCGCATCAACGCGGCGCTGCTGCCGGGCGCCGGTGCCGTGCCGGGTGCCGAGCCGACGGATCCTGCGCTCCAGCTCGCCACCGTCGGTGCCCGCCTCTGGAACGAGGTCGACCACGTCCGCACCATGGCCCTCATCACGGTGCGCGGGCCCCAGGCGCTGCTGGTCGGCGACGCGCTCCTCCCCCTGCGCGAGCACGTGCGCGGCATCGTCGAGCGCGGCATCGCCGATGGCTCGTTCCGCGACGACATCGACGCGCACACCCTGGCCCACCTGATCGAGAGCGCCGCCATCTCTGTGCTCGACGAGTCGACCCGACATGAGATCTCCACCGCGGAGGGGCGACGCCTCGTCGTGCTCTCGGTGCTCGCCCTCGCCGGCTTCGGTCACGCCGAGGCGACGACCATTCTGACCACCCTCACCCCGGAAGAAGAACGATGAGACTCACCCTCGACGGCGTCGCCATCGGCGAGGGCCCCGGCGCCCCGCTGCCCCGGCTCGACGCCACCGCCACCAGCGACATTCCCGCGGTCGTCGCGGTCGAGACGGAGGGGGCCCCGACGCTCGCCTCGCTCATCGCCGGTGGCCGCATGGCCCCCGACACCGGCCGAGTGCTGATCGACGGCGTCGACGACCCCGCCCGCATCCGCGAGGCGTTCGCCCTCATCGACACACCGACGGTCGCCGAGCCGTTCGCCGACCTCACCGTCCGTACGGTGGTGCAGGAGGAGCTCGCTCTCGCCGGCCAGCGTGGCAACCGGGCGACGTCCGACCTCTTTCTCGAGGCGGTCGGTCTCGCCGAGCACGACGAGACGCGCATCAAGCACCTCCCGACCGAGGCCCGTATCCGCATTCTCTGCGAGCTCGCGCTCCTCCGCCCCGGCGTCGAGGGCCTCATCATCACCACGCCGGAGCGCCACGGCGGCGACACCGCGGCCTGGTTCGGCGTCGTCCGCGACCTCGCCCTCCGCCACGTCGCCGTCCTCCTCGTCACCGGCGTAGCCGCGGCCGCACACGTCAGCGCACTGCTTCCCGCGCCCGAAACCGCTTCAGAATCGCAGGACACCGAATGAAGATCGCCGCCCTCGTCCGCTCCGAGCTCAACCGCCTCACCGCCTCCCCGCTCGCCCGGCTGGCCTTCATCGCGCTGATGTGCGTTCCGTTGCTCTATGGCGGAATGTATCTCTGGGCCAACCAGGATCCCTACGCCAAGCTCGACCACATCCCCGCCGCGATCGTCGACAACGACGCCGGGGCGACCGACTCCGACGGCAACGCGGTCGACTACGGGCAGAAGATCACCGATCAGCTCGTCGAGGGCAACGACTTCGACTGGCACGTCGTCTCGCAGGCCGAGGCCGACAAGGGCATCAAAGACGAGACCTACAACTTCGTCTTCTCGATCCCGAAGTCGTTCTCGACCGACCTCACGAGCGCGTCGACGACAGATCCGACCGCGGCCAAGATCGACCTGACCACGAACGACACGACGAGCTACCTCTCGTCGACGATCGCCGATCAGGCTGGCAAGACGATCCGGGCGACGATCACCGCGGAGGTCGGCAAGACGGCCGCCAAGACCCTTCTCGTCGGCTTGAACGACGTCCGCGACAACCTGAAAGACGCGAGCGCAGGATCCAGTAAGGTCACTGCGGGCGCGACCGACCTCAAATCCGGTCTCGACTCTGCGAAGTCCGGCGCCACGAAGCTCGCCTCGGGCGCGTCCCAGCTCTCGACCGGAGCATCGAGTCTGAATACGGGTCTCCAGCAGCTCCGCACCAAGACCGCAGCTCTCCCCGCCCAGACGGCGCAGCTGTCGAGCGGCCTCGACACTCTCCAGTCGCAGACCTCGTCGCTTCCGGCCGACTCCGCAGCCCTCGACACCGGCGCTCAAAAGGTCGCAGCGGGCAACAAGGCTCTCGATGACGGAGTCGCCCTGCAGAAGCAGGCCGCGTCTGACGTCAAGGCAGCCCTGCCTGCTCAGCTCTCGGCCGCTCAGAAGAAGCAGCAGGCCGCTCTTAACCAGATCTACGCCGCCACGGGTATGACCGATGCGCAGAAGGCCGCCATCCAGCAGGTCGTCGATGCCTCGAACGAGTCCACGGCCACCAAGCTGACCTCGGCCGCGACTGCCGCCCAAACGCAGCTGTCCACGCTTGAAACCACGACCGGTCAGCTCGCCACGGGCAGTGCCCAGGTTGCCGCCGGCACCTCGAAGCTCTCGGCGCAGACGCCGGCCCTCGTCTCGGGAATCCAGCAGCTCGACGCGGGAGCGAACGAGCTCAGCACGGCTGCTCCGGCCCTCACGAGCGGCATCGCCAGCGCGGCCGACGGCTCCGCGCAGCTCGCCTCCGGCGCGGCCACCGCGTCGACCGGTGCCTCCTCGCTCTCCTCCGGCATCACCAAGCTCGACTCGGGCGCGAAGTCGCTCGTCACGGGTTCGACGAAGCTGACGAAGGGGCTCAAAGACGGCGTGAAGCAGATTCCGGCCACGACCGCGGCCACCCGAGACACCCAGGCCGCAGCGATCGCCGACCCGGTGAGCATTCGCGACTCGTCGATCGCGAGCGCCGGCAACTACGGTGCGGGGCTCGCACCGTTCTTCATCAGCCTCGCCGCCTGGATCGGCATGTACGCGCTGTTCCTGATCATCAAGCCGATCTCCAAGCGAGCCCTGACGGCAGTCCGCGCCCCCGGCCGGATCACCCTCGCCGGCTGGCTCTCTCCCGCGATCCTCGGTCTGGTGCAGATGGTCGCCCTGTTCGCGATCGTCAAGTTCGCCCTCGGGTTCGACGTCGTGAACCCGGTGCCGATGGTCGGCCTGATGGTGCTCGCGTCGATCACCTTCGCGGCCATCATCATGATGCTTAACGTGCTCCTCGGCAGCGTCGGGCAGTTCCTCGGACTGGTGCTGATGCTCATCCAGCTCGTCACCGCCGGCGGCACGTTCCCCTGGCAGACCCTTCCCGGCCCGCTGGCGGCGCTGCACTTCGCCCTGCCGATGAGCTACGCCGTCGACGGCATCCGCCAGCTCATGTACGGCGGCAACATCGGCGCCGCGTGGAGCGACGCCGGAGTGCTCGCCCTCTGGATGATCGGCGCGCTGCTGGTCTCGTTCGTCGCCGCTCGACGCATGACGAAGCGCCGCACGATGCGCGACCTGCGCCCCAGCCTGATCGGCTGATCGGCTCATCGCCTGATCGGCCGGCGTTGCCCTAGCGCCCCGAGGCCACTCCCCCGTGGAGACGATTTGCGCGTCATCAAATTTGACGCAGATCGAAATGGCCGACGTTTCGAATCGCGTCAAATTTGATCGGGCGCAAAACGTCTCTTACGAGAAGCCACTCCGGCCCGGCCTGCCAAAGAGCGCCCGAAAGTGCACAAATGGGTGCTCGCTTGCCTTCCGAGCCACCAATTCCGCACTCTCGGCGGCGGCAGCGCGGCAGCAGCCCGACGGCGTAACGCCAGCGCACCTAACGCCGAACAAGCCCCTCGAGCTCGACCTCGTAGCGCCGGCAAATGTCAGCCCACGTGTAGTGCTCCAAAGCCCGTGAGCGCGCAGCCGTCGACAGCTCCTCCTGCCGCGCGGCATCGCCGATCAGGCCGACGACGGCCGACGCGATCTCCGACGGCGTCGGCTGCACGAAGACCGCCGCGTCGTCGAGCACCTCGCGGTTGTAGACGGTGTCGCGGGCGACGGTCGGCGCGCCGCAGAGCATCGCCTGCACGAGCGCCGGATTGGTTCCGCCGACGCTGTGCCCGTGAAAGTAGGCACCCGCGTGCTGCCAGAGGGCGAGCAGGCGACGGTCGTCGCTCAGGTGGCCGAGCCACGTGACACGCGGCTCGGCTTCGGCGAGCAACCGGACCGCGTCGTCGATCTCGCCGCCGTAGCCGCTGGATCCTACGATGACGACGTTCGTCGTGAGAGCGATCGTGCGGGCCGCCTCAATGAACTCGTGCACGGTGTTCTCGGGCACGAACCGCGCGACGATCAGGGCGTAGCCTCGATGCGTCTGCCCTTCTTCGACAGGGAGGTCGCCGGGCTCTTCGCCGCCGTAGGGGATGAACACGCTGTCGCGTCCGAATCCGTCGCGCCAGCGCCGGGCGATCTCGCGCGCGTCGGCGACCAGTCGGGTGCCCCACCACGCAGTGGTCTTGGCCCCGGCCCGGAACATCAGCTTGGCCAGGCGGCCCCACTTGGCGCGCTCCCATTCGATGCCGTCGACGTTGACGAGCGTCGGGATTCCGCGCAGCTTGAGCAACGGCAGCCAGAAGCCGTTCGCGACATTCATCACCAGAGCAACGTCGGGCTTGCGGATCATCGCGTCGAGAGTGGCGGTCAGCCCGTAGCTGAGGGTCGACAGCGACTTGCTCTCGACACCGCGGGTCGTCTTCGCTCGCACGCGCGGGTCGAGGTCGGGGTCGTCGTCGCGCGTCGCCCCGTCGCGGCCGTAGACGGTGACGTCCCAGCCCTGCTCGGCGAGGTGCGGCGCGATCTTGCGCACCGCGGTCTCGAAACCGCCGTAATAGCTCGGGTAGCCCCGGGTTCCGATGACGGCGACGGATTTCGACATGCACCGAACCCTAGCGGTCCCACCCAGAACCTCTCGTCAAATCCCCTATTGTTATGTAATATTTGGAATGTTGCCATCGAAAGGCCCCGACATCTCTCGTTCAACCCCCTTCCGCCCCGATCTCGAGGGCCTGCGCGGCGTCGCCGTTCTCGCCGTTTTCGCGAACCACCTCTTCGGCGCGCCCGTCGGCGGGTTCGCCGGCGTCGACCTCTTCTTCGTCCTCTCCGGGTTTCTGATCACCGGCATCCTCATTCGTGAGCGTGACACGACGGGTCAGATCGACCTGGTGGCGTTCCTGGTGCGCCGAGCGCGAAGGATCCTGCCCGCCGCCCTCGTCGTCATCGCCGCGGTCTCTGCCGCCGCCGCTGCGCTCTGGCACACGCCGCGCGCCCTCGCCGTCGCTCTCGATGCGCTCGCCTCCCTGAGCTTCGTCGAAAACTGGCACCTCGTCGCGACCCGCACCGCCTACCTGCAGGGCGACGGTGGGGAGTCGCCACTCGAGCACTTCTGGTCACTCGGTGTCGAGGAGCAGTTCTACGCTTTCTGGCCCCTGCTCCTCATCGCGACCGGCCTCGCCGCCCGTCGTCTCGGGCGGGGCAGATCAATACGTCTCTCGCGGGCCGTCACCCCGGTCGCGATCGGAGCGATCCTGGTCGCCTCTCTGGCGTTCGCCGCCTGGCGCAGCAGCGTCGATCAGAACGCCGCGTACTTCGACACCGGGGCCCGCGTCTGGGAACTCGCGGCCGGAGCCCTTGCGGCCACCCTGGCACCGCTGGCTGCACGACTCGCACCGCGGTCTCGACAGCTCCTGTCGATGGCCGGTCTCATCGGCATCGCGCTCTGCCTCCTCGCCCCCGTGGCTCCGCGTCACTACCCCTGGCCCGTGGCCGTGCTCCCGGTGGGCGCGGCCGTGCTCCTCCTCCTGTTCCCGCCGCGTGGCGGCAGCCGTCTCGCCCGGGTGCTCGACAATCGGCCTATCCGCCTCACTGGCCGAATCTCGTATTCGCTCTACCTCTGGCACTTCCCGGTCATCGTCTTCGTCCACAGCCTGCTCGGCACGTCGCCCGCAAGCGCCCTGCTCACCATCGCCTTGGCTGGCCTCCTCGCAGCGCTGTCGTATCGCTTCGTCGAGCAGCCCGCGCTCCGCCACGTGCGCGCACCCGAGCGACGACCGGCCAGCATCAGCGGAAGCCCCCGTGCACCTCGCCGACGACTGCAGATCGCGGCCGCGGCGATCGTGCTCGTTGTCATCGGCACGGCGACGACCCTCCAGCGGGCGGGCGTGCCCGAAGTCACCAGCACCGAGGCCGCCGCCGCCGCGACCGATCTCCTCGGCAAGCGCGAACCGGCGCGAGAGCTCCTCGACCCGTCGTCTCTCGAGTCGCTGATCACCGCCGGCCTGTCAGACGCCACCTGGCCTTCGACCATTCCGAGCCTCGACCACGCCTTCGACAACCAGTACGCGCCCGGCATGTCGCTCGAAAGCGGCTGCCTGCACGATGTGACGACACAAGCGACCCACACGATCTGCTCGACTTCGACACCGGGCGCGACAAAGACCGCGGTAGTTCTCGGAGACTCCATGGCGATCAGCTACCTCCCCATGATCAACCGGGCCCTCGTCGGCCACGGTTGGCGTGTGGTCGGACTGGGCTTCAGTAGCTGCCCGCTGATCGATGCCACGCTCACCAAACCCGGGCTCGGCGCCGCCTTCACCGACGGCTGCGCGCATGCCCGCGAAGAGAGCCTCTCTCTCGTCCACGACCTCGACCCCGAGCTGGTCATCCTCTCCGGTCACGAAACGGCTCCCGAGCGGCTCGAATCACCCGAGCCTCAGGCCGGGTCGGGCTGGAGCAGCGGTACGGAAAGCCTCCTGCGCACCCTCGCGGACGCCGATCGCCGGGTCGTCCTCCTCGGGAGCCCGCCGATGGGCCCACCGATCACGAACTGCGCGACGAGACTCTCGTCGCCCCGGCAGTGCGAGACGACTTACTCGGCGGAGCATCGCGCGAAAGACCGTGCCGAGAAGGCGGCGGCCGACCGGGTCGCGGCGGCCGGCCACGACGTCCGCTTCGTCTCGACCGAAAGCTGGTTCTGCTCGGGCGGGCGCTGCCCGGCCCAGATCGGCGGAACCCTGGTGCGCATCGACGACAGCCACCTGACGAACGCGATGTCCGAGGCTCTCGGGGCGGTCGCCCGAGACGTGCTGCTCAGGGCGCCGGGCGCGGATCCTTCGGTCTGACCCGCTTCGGCTCAGTCGTTGCCGAGCACTCGCAAGACTTCAGGATCCGACTCGGTCAAGAACGCGGTCAGCCTCTCGACCTCCTCCGTCTCGCCGATTGCAGCGGCTCCGCGCCGCAGGGCGAAGAGTGCCCGCAGCACCCCCCGGTTCGGCTCGTGCGACCACGGCACGGGACCGTGCCCACGCCAGCCGGCCTTGCGAAGAGAGTCGAGGCCGCGGTGGTAGCCGACGCGCGCGTAGGCGTAGGCCTCGAGGTCGCGACCACCGCCGAGCGCCGTCTCGTCGGCCAGGAGGGCCCATGCCAATGACGACGACGGGTGCGCCGAGACGATTTCAACCAGCGGAGTACCCGCGGCCAGTGCCGCCTGCACGTCTGGCTCGTCGGGCAAGAGGGTCTCGGGCACACCGAGGAGGTTGTTTGCGGGCATGACGGCAGAGTACTGCCTTGCTCTGAGTCTTCCTTTGTTTAATGTGAAATGCTAGATTGTTCACTCCGATACGTTTTGAGCGGACAACCCCCTCTTTCTTCCGCTCCTCGACAACATCAGGCAGGGAACATGCAACTCAACGACTACATCCGCATCGTTCGCAGGCGATGGGCGACGATCGTCGTCGTGACTCTCGTCGCCGTCTCGTGCGCCGCGGCCTACACGATCACCGCGACGAAGACCTACGTCGCCTCCACACAACTCTTCGTCTCCGTCCAGGCGGCCGACGCCAGCAGCGCCGTCGAGGCCGTCCAGGGCACGAGCGCCGCCCAGGAGAAGGTCCGCACCTATGTGGGTGTGATCAAGAGCTCGACCGTCCTCGCGCCGGTGATCAAAAAACTGCATCTCGATACGACGCCGGCCGCTCTGGCCGATCGCGTCACGGCGACCGCGAACTCCAACACGACGCTGATGGACGTCGCGGTGACCGACACCGACCCCCAGCGTGCGGCCGAGATCGCCAACGCGGTCGGGGCGAGTTTCACCACCGAGGTCCTCGACCTCGAGTCGCCACTGGCGGGCGGGTCGAGCCTCGTGAAGGTCCGCACGATCGAGCCCGCGGTCGTGCCGGGCTACCCCTCGTCGCCGCGCGTGCTGTTCACGCTCGCCCTGGGCGGGCTCATCGGCCTCGCTGCCGGATTCTCCGCCGCGGTGCTGCGTTCGGCACTCGACACGCGCATCCACGGCAGCTCCGATGTCGAAGGAATCACCACGGTTCCCATTCTGGGTGGCATCAGCTTCGACCCGTCGATCAAGAATCGACCGCTCATCGTCCGCGCCGACCCGCGAAGCCCGCGAGCCGAGGCGTTCCGCGCGCTTCGAACGAACCTCCAGTTCGTCGATATTGGCGCGACGAAGCGGTGCTTCGTAACGACCTCGTCGGTGCCCTCAGAGGGGAAGACGACCACGACCGCGAACTTGGCCATCGCCATCGCCGAGAGCGGCGCAACGGTCGTGCTCGTCGACGGAGACCTTCGTCGACCGCGCGTCGCCGAGATCATGGGGCTCGAGGGCGCCGTGGGCCTGACCGACATCCTGATCGGGCGCGTCGAGCTGGAAGACGCCCTCCAGCCCTGGGGCCGCGGCAGCCTCACGGTGCTCCCCGCGGGCAGCATCCCCCCGAACCCCAGCGAGCTTCTCGGGTCGGCCGGCATGCACGCCCTCATCCGCGAACTGACCGCCGCCTACGACTACGTTCTCGTCGACGCGCCACCCACACTTCCCGTCACCGACGCCGCGCTCTTGAGCACCGTCACGAGCGGTGCCCTCGTCGTCGCCGCGGCGGGACGCACGACGAAGAACCAGCTCCGAAGCGCGCTCGACAACCTCGAGCGGACGGGCAGCCACCCCGCCGGGGTCATCCTGACCATGCTTCCGGCTAAGGGCCCCAATGCGTACGGCTACGGCTCCTACGACGCGTACTACGGCATCGACGGCAAAGACCCGTCGCTCGAGACCGACTCTCTCATCTCCGGCCGCCACCGATGAGGCCCACGCGCCCTCGAGTCGTCTACTACCGAATCCACGACCGCACGTACCCGCGCAACTCGCGAATCCGGCGCTACCTGGCCGATGCGGGCTTTGAAGTCGTCTCACCCCGCCCGAGCCGAGTGCGGGGTCGAATCGTGCGACTGGCGCACGACGTCTTCCGCCTCTGGGCCGAGGCGCGACGCTCGCAGGTCGTCGTGCTCTCCGAACTCCGCCTCGCACACGCCCCCTTCGTCGCCCTCGTCGGCCGCCTGACGCGCTGCACCGTCGTGATCGACGGGTTCGTCGGCCTTCACGAAACAGCCGTGGGCGACTGGAAGGCCGTCTCACCGACCTCGTTTCGCGCCCGGCTCCTCCGACTGCAAGACCGTCTGGCGGTCACCTGGTCAGACGTCTACCTCATCGACACCGAAGTGCGAGCAGCCGCCGTCCGACATGACCATCCGCGAGCGCGCTGCGTTCTGGCGCTGCCCGTCGGTGCGCCCCCGTGGGCCACGCCCCAGCCGGCCCGAACGACCAGCGAGCCCCTGCGCCTCCTGTATTACGGCAACTACATTCCTCTGCACGGGCTCGACATCGTCATCGAGGCCCTCGGCTCGCTTGCCCCGCGCCGGGCGTTCAGTGCGACATTCGTCGGCAACGGCAGCCTGCGTCCGGCCATCGAGGCCCGCGCCGTCACTCTGGGTATCGCGAACGACTGCGTCTTTCTTGACTCCGTTCCCGAAGAGGCACTCCTATCCGTAATCGCGTCGACTGACGTCGTGCTCGGGACGTTCGGCACATCCGCGAAGGCCCAGTCAGTCGTCGCCAACAAGGTCTGGCAGGGGCTCGCCTGCGGTCGCGTCGTCGTGACCCGCGACACCGCCGCGGTTCGGGAGCTCGCGCCGATCGCGCGAAATCTTCTCGTCGGCGTGCGCTCCCCAGAATCCGCCGATTTGGCCGACACGCTTGCCGAACTCAGCCCGGCAGACGCCGACACGTCGATCGCGACAGACCTCGAGGCCTGGGTGGCGGGCGAATACGCGCAGTTCGGAGACATTCTGCGCGACCTCGTCGAGAGCCGATGCCGCCGATGACCATCCGCCACACCGCCGCCACGACACCCCGCTCCACCCCGGCCGCCCGCACGGGTGCGCTCCTCCTGTTCGCCGGAGCGCCAGTCCTCGGTGCGGCAGCGCCTCTCGCGATCACCATCGCAGTCACTCGGGGCCTCGGTGCCACCGGCTGGGCGTCACTGGCCCTGGCTCTCGCCATCGGCAACGCCAGCACCACGGTCGCCGAATTGGGCTGGGGCGTTGTGGGCCCCCAGCAGGTCGCTCGCCACCCCGATTCCCGCCACGACCTCTACCGCTCGGCTCTGGCCTCCAAGCTCGTCGCTCTCGTCGTGATCGCCCCACTCGCGGCGGTCCTCGCGTTCCTGCTCGCCCCGGTCGATCCAGTCGGCGCCGCGGTCGTCGGGGCCGGTGGCGCGATGGCCTCCCTCAGCCCCGCGTGGTTCTTCGTCGGGGCAGGCCGCCCCGGCCTGACGCTGGTCTGCGACACACTGCCGCGCCTGCTTCTGTCGCTCGGCGCCGCCTGGCTCATCGCCGGCGGCGCTTCCCTCGCGTTCTACGGGACCGCACTCGTCACGTCGTCGGTTGTGGCCTGGATCCTTGCCTCTGTGATCGCGGGGCTTCCGCTCGTTCCGCGTGCGCGCGACTTCACGCGGGCGCCCGAGACGCTTCGACGCCAGGCGGTCGTCGTGTCCGGGCGAGCCGTGAGCATCGTCTATACGGCACTCCCCTCGGTCGCCCTCGGCGCACTGGCTCCCGGCGCGGTCGCCCTCTACGCCGCCGTCGACCGACCGCTGCGCATGGGAGTCGTCGTGCTCGGGGCCATCCCGGCTCGGCTGCAGGCCTATCTCGGCGTGGTCGACCGGCGACTCGCCCAGCACCGGGCCCGCAACGCTCTGCTGATCAACGCCGGCATGGGGGTCGCCGCCGCCCTCGTCTTCGGTGCCGGTATGCCCGCTGTCTGGGGCGTTCTGTTCGCAGACGCCGTTCCGATGGATGCGGCCCTCATCGCTCTCGGATCACTGCTGGTCGCCGTGATGTGCGCATCACGCGGGTTCGGCATCGTGCTGGTCGCCTTCGACGCGTCCAACGACATCACGCGAGCCATTCTGGCGGCGGCGGCAGTGGCCCTCGCGCTCGTCCCCGCGCTCTCTCTCGCCGCCGGGGCCACCGGGGCGGTCGTCGCTGTCATCGTCGCCGAGGTCACAGCGCTTGCAGTTCAGGGCCTCTGCGTGCGCCGTCGATGGCACGCGACGGCGCCCGCCCGGTGACCCCACTCCTCCCAGACTCCACCTCCCCGAAGGTTCCCTGATGCTCATCGCTCTCGCTGCCCCGCTCGGCGCCGGTCTCTTCTTTCTCCTTGGCGCCCTCGTCCGGCCCGCACGCGTGCGCGGGATCGCCGTCGCGCTGACCGTTACCGCCCTGTGTCTCTTCTGGTCACGGACGAGCCCGCAGAACGTCAAAGACGCCACCATCGCCGCCTCGCTACTCTTTCTCGCTCTGGCTGCCCTATCGCCCCGTGCGCACGCGAGCATTCGAACGTCGATATCGCCCCTCATTCCCCTCACGGCCTTGTTCTTCGGCTGTGCCCTGGCGACGACACAACTGACCAACCCCGACGGGGTCGGCTTCCTGCTTCGTCTAGTGGGCCTGTCGCTGCTGCTCATCACCGTCGTCGGCCAATTCACCCGAGACGACATAGCGTCGCTGCGCCGAGGGCTCATCGCGAACGGTGCGATCCAGGTCGCCCTGGGGCTGATCGAACTTCTCATCACTCACCGCCCAGTCCTCTGGGGCTACCTGATCTACGGCAACGGACGCGGGCTGAACAACGAGAACCACCTCCTCGGCGATGCGGTGTCGCGAGTGCAGGGAAGCCTCGGCCACCCGATTCCGTTCTCGGTGGTCATCACCATCGCCCTGGTCCTCTTGCTCGTCGACTGGAAGACCTTCTCCAGGCCGTGGGCTCTTCTCCTGCTCTCCCTCTTCGCGGCGAGCCTGATCCTGTCTGGGTCACGAAGCGGGATCCTCGCCGCCATCCTCGCGGTCGCCTACATCCTCCTGAACGGGAAGACCCTGTCGAGTCGATGGCGTGGGCTCCTCGCCGTCGCCGCCGGCGCCGCGGCCATCGCGCTCAACGCCGACTCCGTCGGTGCGATCGTCGGCGAACTCGTCGACTCCGGCTCCTTCTCGAACCGTCAGGGAAACCTCTCGTACGTGCCCGCTCTGCTGGCGCGACCCCCGTGGGAGTCGCTCTGGGGCAGCGGTGCGGCCACACAGCAGCTGCTCTTCGACCGCGGGCTCCTGCTCAACAACGGGCTCAACGTCGTCGACAACCAGCTCGTGACCACCCTCGCCACCCAGGGCGTGGTCGGGCTCGTGCTTCTCGTCCTCCTCGTACTCGTCGGGTGGCGCTCAACCGATGCGGCGGGGCGGGCAGCAATCCTCCCCATGGTCGTCATGCTCTTCTCCTTCGACTACCTCGCTTTCGCGTCGATGGTGAGCATCCTGATCGTCTGTCTCGCCATGCCCCGTGTCGAAACGGTGCCGACCGCCGACGACAGGGCCTGTGAGGAAGGCCAGCGGGCAAGCAAACCGATGGCCAAAATGAGAAACATCAACAGCGAAACGACACAGGCCATTCCGATGTAAGGTATAAATACCTCGTGACTTCACGCCTTACTACACCGCCGCATAAGCACCATGCCGAGATCGACGGGATCCGCGGCCTCGCCGTCTCCTTCGTCGTCCTCTTCCACCTCGGTGCCGGGGTGCGGGGCGGCGCAGTCGGTGTCGACATCTTCTTCACCATCTCGGGCTTCGTCATCACCGCGGCGCTGCTGCGCGAGGTCGCGAGCACTGGCCGCGTCTCCCTTCCGGGGTTCGCTGCGCGCAGGATCCGCCGCCTCCTCCCTGCCGCCGCAGTCGTGACGGCTGCCACCCTCGTCGCGACCGGCACCCTGTGGTTTCAGCCGAGGTTCTTCCAGACCATCCTCGACGCTTTCGCCGCTGCCACCCTCGTCGAGAACTGGCACCTCATCGGTGCTGGCGCCTCGTACCTTCACGATCCGACACCGTCACCGCTGCAGCACCTCTGGTCGCTCGCCGTCGAGGAGCAGTTCTACCTCGCCTGGCCCCTCGTGGTGGTTCTTGCGGTGGTTGTCGGGCGCTCACGCAGGAGGATCCTGCTCCTCGTCGCGGGTGTCGCCATCCTCACGACGGCCGTCTCGATCGTCGTCGCGGCGTCGCTGACCGTGAGCTCGCCCAATGCGAGCTACTTCAACACGACGACCCGGCTGTGGGAGATCGCGCTCGGGTGCCTCTGTTGCGTCGCCTCGAACCGCCTCCGCCACCTCCCGGCCACGATCCGCACCTGGGCCTCGTCGGCGGGGGTCGCCCTCCTCGTCGTGACTCCGCTCGTCGTGCCGAGCGACTCCCTGCCCTGGCCCGGTGCCGCGCCCGCAGTGGTGGGCACCGCTCTCGTTCTCCTCTGCGGCCTCGGCGGCTCGGCCCTGCCGTCACGTGCTCTGCGATTCGCTCCCCTCCGCTGGCTGGGCTTGCGCTCGTATTCCCTCTATCTGTGGCACTTCCCCCTGATCGTTGTCGCCACGAGTGCGACTGACATGACCCCGGCTCTCGCACTGGCGATCGCGGCCGCGACCCTTTTCCTGTCAGCCCTGACCTACCGGTACATCGAGGTCCCTTTCCAACGGCCGCGACGGGCCCTCTCGCCTGACCGCACACGGAATCGGACACGGACACGGACACGGACACGACTGTCACCCCGGGCGACGGCGATCACCGCGATGGCCGCCTCGACAACCGCAGTGCTCGTCGTCGGGTGCTTCGCGGTGGCTCAGGTACGCGGCCCAGGAAAGCTCGGCGATCCCGCCTTCGCCGCTTCGACCTTGGGCCTCATCGACCCCGCCCCGCCTCCGAGCACCCCACCCACCCTCGACGAGCTGCGCCGACAGCTCACGAAAGCCTCCGCCGCCCGATTCTGGCCCGCCGAGATTCGATCCCAACTCGATTCCGCCTTCACGAGCCGCCTTCCCCCGGCAATGGACAACGATTCAGGATGCCGTCATAACCCGGTCGAATCGACGCAGATCCCCCGAACCTGCACCTGGGGCGACCCGAAGGCATCTCGGCGCGCTGTCGTGATCGGGGATTCCTCGGCTGCCGCCTGGACTCCGGCCGTAGCCGGGGCGCTCGTTCCCCTGGGTTGGCGAGTCGACGCCCTCTCCTTCTCCGGCTGCTCGTTCGTCTCCGTGTCGGCCACTCCGACCGGCCAGCCCTGGTTCGCTAAAGCCTGCCGAGCAAGCCGCGACACCATGTTCCGCCTCGCTCGGCAGCTCTCCGCCGACCTCGTGCTCCTCAGCGACAGCACCAACCTCCTCCCCTTCCTCGAGAGTGGAGCCCAGCGCGATGCCGCCGAGCGCGAGTGGCGCGACGGAACCACCGAGACGCTTCGGGCTCTCGACGCCCCCGATCGCGCTCTCGTCCTATTGCCCGCGCCACCCAAAGGCCCCTCGCCGGCGATCTGCACGACACGCCTCTCCGCTCCCTCCGCGTGCCTCGCAAGCCCGCCGTCCAACTACCACCTGAAGCGAGACGCCGAATCGAAGGCTGCCGCCGCCGCCCGAAAGACTGGCGTCGACGCGCACTACATCGACACGCTGCCCTGGTTCTGTACGGGCACGCGATGCCCTCTCTTCGCCGGAACCAACCTCATCCGCGCCGACGCTTCCCATCTCAGCGAGCGCATGTCGCGTGCGCTGAGCGACATCCTGCGAGAGGCACTCGACCGGCTAGACGTAGTACCTCGGAGGTGACTCCGACAATCCGAACTCCCCCGTCAGCTGTCCACCCCGCCTTCACCACGAAAGCACCGGTATGCAAGCACCCTTCCAATTACTCTTCGTCTGCACGGGCAACATCTGCCGGTCGCCCTACGCCGAGCTCCTGCTCCGCGAGCGCCTGGGCAGCCCGCCCTTCGTCGCCGTTGCAAGCCTCGGCACCAGCGCGGCCGAGGGCGCGCCGATACCCGAGCCAATGATCGCTCTGGCAACGGCGCGCGGGCTGATACCCGGTCACCACCGAGGCACCCAGGCCACCGCGGGCGCACTCCTCGGGGCCGACCTGATCATCGCGCTCGACCGCCACAACCGCGGCCGGGTCGTCTCAATGGCTCCACGGACGAACCGCTACACCGTGACGCTGCGCGAGTTCGGCCGTCTCGCGCAGGCCGTCACGGACGACGACATCCGAGATCTCGACGTGCGATCCGGCAACGATCCGGCAGAGCGGCTCCGCGGGGTGACCCGCACGGTCCTCGCTCTGCGAGGCTCCGTCGCACCGCCACCCACACCCGAGTTCGACGACGTCGTCGACCCGTTTGGACTCTCCGACGCGGTCTATCGCCAAGCGGTCGCCGAGATCGAGCCAGCTGTCGAGACGCTCGCCAGCCTCCTGGGCCGCGCGGTCGCAGCCCCTTGAGCTCGTGGCGGCTCAGCCTGCCGCGGGTCGCGGAAAGCTCACGTGCTGCAGCACCCAGGCGTGCATGACGACCGCGGCAGCGGCCGAGGCGTTGATGCTTCGCGTTGACCCGAACTGCACGATCTCGAGGATCGCGTCGGCCGCCGCGATCGCCTCGGGTGAGAGACCGGGGCCCTCCTGCCCGAAGAGCAGGACGCACGTCTCGGGCAGATCGAACGTCTCGATGGGGACGGAGCCTTCGACGTTGTCTATGGCGAGCACCGGGATCCTGCGCTCTTTCGCCCAGGCGATGAAGGTCTCAACGTCGGGGTGGTTGATGACGTGCTGGTAGCGGTCGGTCACCATGGCACCGCGCTTGTTCCAGCGACGCCGACCGATGATGTGGACCGTGTCGGCACCGAACGCGTTGGCGCTGCGCACGATCGAGCCGATGTTCATGTCGTGCTGCCAGTTCTCGATGGCGACGTGAAAGGGGTGCCGGTGCTCGTCGAGATCGGCGACGATCGCCTCCATCGACCAGTAGCGGTATCGGTCGATGACGTTCCGGGTGTCACCGCCCCGGAGGAGGTCGGGGTCGTAGTGCTCGTCGCGCGGCCAGCCCTGTTCGCCGCCCGGCCACGGCCCGACGCCGTGGGTGGTCTGCTCGGGGCTCGTTGCGGGTTCGTCGGTCACGGAGTCCAGTCTTCCAGGCCGTCCGCCCACGGCAGGCCGCTACTGTGAGCCCATGGCGACTCGTGACGAAGTGGAATGCTGGCTGACCGACATGGACGGCGTGCTCGTCCACGAGAACCAGGCCCTTCCGGGTGCCTCTGAGCTGATCCAGCAGTGGCAGAACGAGGGAACGCCCTATCTCGTCTTGACGAATAACTCGATCTTCACGCCGCGCGATCTGTCCGCTCGCCTTCGCGCCTCCGGTCTCGAGGTGCCCGAAGATCGGATCTGGACCAGCGCCCTGGCCACCGCCGACTTCTGCCGCTCGCAGATGCCGGGGGGCTCCGCGTTCGTCATCGGCGAGGCCGGCATGACGACGGCCCTGCACGAGGCGGGGTTCATCATGACCGAGACGGCACCCGACTACGTCGTCGTGGGCGAGACGCGCAACTACTCGTTCGAGGCGATCACGAAGGCGGCCCGGCTGATCATGGGCGGGGCCCGCTTCATCGTGACGAACCCCGATGCAACCGGCCCCAGCGCCGAGGGGATCCTGCCCGCCACGGGAGCCATCGCCGCCATGATCACCAAGGTCACCGGCAAAGAGCCTTACATCGTGGGCAAGCCGAACCCGATGATGTTCCGTTCGGCAATGAACAGGATCGGCGCCCACTCCGAGAACACCGCCATGATCGGCGACCGCATGGACACCGACATCATCGCCGGTATCGAAGCGGGGCTCCACACGATCCTCGTGCTTACGGGCATCAGCGACCGCGCCGAGATCGACCGCTACCCGTTCCGCCCCACCGAGGTGCTGAACGGCGTGCACGAGCTCGTGCGCTCGGAGCCGGTCGCCTACGATCTCGGCGATGCCGAGGGCAACCTGTAGTCAGGCCCTAGGGCGCCAGACTGCTCGACAGTTGCTCGCCGCCGGTGCGGTTCACGAAGCAGTAGAACGTCCGCGAACCCGCCGCCCACTCCTCCGCGGTCGACGGGAAGCTGTCTGACACCTGCACGTCGGTGTAGGCCTGCGCGGCGCTGAGATTGATGGCCTTGTCGGACTGGCACTGAGGCGAGACCTGCGCCTCGAGAGCCGCGGCGCCCGGGTAGGTCGACCCGGCGGCCCCGTCGAGCGCTCCGACGTAGACGAGCTGGGCGACGTGGGGCGTGCCGCAGTCGACGACGGTGTAGCTCGACTGCCAGGCGTCGGTGAACGCCGACAGGCACTCACCGCCACCGAGTTCGGTGTAGGGATGCACGCCGGGCGCCGCGAGGCCCGAAGCCGCGGTCGCCTTCGGAGTAGGCGTGCTGCTCGCCTTCGGTGTGGCTGTCGACGTGCTGGTCGCGGTCGCCTTCGGAGTGGCCGTGGCGATCGGTGCGGCCGTCGAGTCGGACCCCCCGGCCAGAACCCGCCCGAAGAAGAAGAGCGCTGCGAGCACGACGATGAAGGCGACGGCGATTCCGACGAAGAGTAGGATCCGGCGGCGGCCGGCATCCGATCCCCCACCCCCCTGCGCGCGCGGGCGGACCGCGGCCGGCGTCGCCGTCGATGCGGTCGGCGCTACGGGCGCGGCCGAAGCCCAGGCCGCGGGCGCCTTCGAAACGTCGATCGGCGTGATGGTCCGCGAGCTGGCTCCTCCGAACGGCAGGGGACGCTCCGTCGGCGTCACCGGCACCACGCGCGTCGGCGCATCGGGCGAGACGGTCGACACGGGCGTGACAGGCACCACGGGCGTCGCGGGGGTCGCAGGCACCACGGGCGGAACGAAGGCGACGGTCGGGGCCTCACTCGAAGCCGGGTCGGGCCGGGCGAAAGCGGCGTCGGTCTCTGCCGGTACGGCCGACATCGCCTGCGTGACAGGAAGCTCAGGATCCACCGGCTCGTCCGCCCAGGCACCGTCCGGTCCGCCCGGCGGCAGATCGCCTGCGGCGGGGTCGGCGACCTCGGGGCGGGCGTCCTCCCCGAACAGCGCAGCCACGGCATCGACGTCGTCGGCCGGGTCGAGGGGCTCGGCACCGGGCTGGTCGGCGCTGGACTGGTGGGCGCTGGGCGTTGCGGCACCCGGCTGTTCGGCGTAGGGACGAACCGGCTCTGGCAGCTCGTCGCGGTCAGGCGCAGCTGCAGCGGTGGAGACGGTCGGGGTCGCAGCCGGCTCGGGGTCGAGGTCGTCGAGCGACCACACGACCGGGGCGGCGACCGTCGGCGTTTCGTCCCTCGACACGGCATCAGGCACCGACGTCACGGGCTCAGACGCGACGGGCTCAGGCATGAGAGGCTCAGGCTCACGCGAGGCCGGTTCGACGGGCGGCAGATCCGTCCAATCGAAGCGGGAGGGCTCGCTCGACGTCGCCGCGTCGGCCGGGGGCACCGAGATGAGCTCGGTGAACGAGGCAGCACGAGCGGGCGGGGATTCGGGACTCGCGGGAGCGGGATCCTGCTGGGGAACGATGTGAACGGGAGCGGTCGGGGTCGCCCCGAAGACCGCGCCGAAGTCGGAGGTGGGCGTCTCGCCGCGGCCGTCGTGCGCCGGCAGTGCCGACGTGTCGAGGGGTTCGGCAACGGTCGGGGTTGAGAGACTCCAGGGCTCGGGGGCGTCGGCGGATCGGTCTTCGTCGAGCGCGTCATCGCGCTGGCCGCGCAGGGCCGAGAGATCGAGCGACATCGGGTGGGGCGACTCGGGAGACGCGGGTGGGGCGGCCGCGGGAGGGGCAGGCGGAGGTGCCGCGGGGGTCGCGGGCGGTTCGACCCGAGCGGAATGCCGAGGCGGACGCGGCTCGCCGAAGAAGGCCTCGGCGCTCGGCAGCCGACGCGGAACGATCGGAACGGTTTGCGAGGCGTCGGGCTCGGTCGGGGTGGCGGGAGCAGCGGATTCGCGTGCTGCCGGGGGCGGCGTCGCGGATCCTGCGCTCTCCGCCTCGGGATCGTCGCCCGGGCGACGCTCGTCGCTCACGGCTCCAACCCGAGGTCGTCCAGATTGATCGCCGCGAAGTACGGGTAGCCGGCCGCCTCGATCACCTCTCGGGCACCGGTGGATCGATCGACGACGACCGCGACTCCGACGACGACTGCGCCGACCTTCTCGAGCGCCTCGATCGCCTTCAACGGCGAGCCGCCGGTCGTCGAGGTGTCTTCGAGCACGATCACGCGCTTGCCGTCGAGCTCGGGACCTTCGACCTGGCGACCGCGACCGTGGTCTTTGGGCTCTTTGCGTACGACGAAGGCGTCGTAGTCTTTGCCGGCGGCGGCGCCCTGGTGCAGAACCGCGGTGGCGATGGGGTCGGCGCCCATGGTGAGACCGCCCACGGCGAAGACGTCGGGCACCTCGTCGATGAGGTCGACCATCACCTGGCCGATCAACGGGGCCACCCGGTGATCGAGGCTGACCTTGCGCAGATCGACGTAGTACGACGCCTTCTTGCCGCTGGTCAGCGTGAAGTCTCCGTGGAAAACGGCGAGTTCGCTGATGTAGTCGATGAGCTTCTGGCGTACGTCGGTCACGCCCACATGGTACCCGGCCCCTCTCCACGGCCTCACGCCCCGTTCGCGGGGCGGCTGGACACCGGTGTCGCCGGGTCTTAGTAGCGTGGGTGCATGCGAGTCGCCACCTGGAACGTCAACTCCATTCGAGCCCGTGCGGGCCGCGTCGTCGATTGGCTCGTGCGCGAAGACATCGACGTGCTCGGCATGCAAGAGCTGAAGTGCAAACCCGAGCAGTTTCCGTACGACGTCTTCCAGGAGGCCGGGTACGACGTCGAGCTGCACGGCCTGTCGCAGTGGAACGGCGTCGGCTTCGCCAGCCGCCTGCCGATGGACGACGTCGAGATCACCTTCCCGTCGCAGCCCGGCTTCGCCAAGGGCGTCGAGTCGTCCGAGGCACCCAAAGAGGCCCGGGCCATCGGCGTCACCGTCGACGGCGTCCGACTCTGGAGCCTGTATGTGCCGAACGGTCGCGAACTCGACGACCCGCACTACGTCTACAAGCTCGACTGGCTGGCGAAGCTCCGTGATGAGACCGAGGGCTGGATCAAGGCCAACCCCGAGCAGCCGCTCGCGCTGATGGGCGACTGGAATGTGGCGCCGCTCGACACCGACGTGTGGGATCCCGCGGTCTTCGAAGGCCACACCCACACCAGCCCGGCCGAGCGCGACGCATTCGCCGCCTTCCAGACGAAGGGGCTGCTGACCGACGTCGTTCGGCCGCGCCTCCCCGAGGGCTACACCTACTGGGATTACAAGCAGCTTCGTTTTCCGCGCAACGAGGGGATGCGGATCGACTTCATCCTCGGCTCGAAGCCGTTCGCCGACCTCGTCACGAGTGCCCGCATCGACCGCAACGAGCGCAAGGGCGATGCCCCGAGCGACCACGTGCCCGTCGTCGTCGACCTCGATGTCGACCCGGGTGATGACGACGATCGGCCTATGATCTTCTGAATCCTTGGGGGCTATGAATTCGACGGAGATGCCTGCAGAGCCAAAGACGATCACGCTGTCGGAATCTGCACACGGGAGTAACTCCGGCGAATTCATGATCCGGGCGGCCGGAATCGTCACACCGACGTGTGCCACGGCGAGCGCGATTCGGCGCTGCGCGGCGGCTACGAGGGTAGGCAACTGGCAGACGTTCTGCGGACTAGGAGACGCGCCGCGGCGGAGCGGCTAGTCCGCACCACGTCTGCGAGGGAGCGGGCGCCCCTACTTCAAGAGGGCCGCGACGACGACCAGCACAGGCACCGCGGCGATCGTCGTGATCAGGACCGTGTCTCGCGCAACGACCACCCCCGTCTGATACCGCTGCGCGTAGTTGAAGGCGTTCTGCGCACTCGGCAGCCCGGCGAGCACCACCGTCACGAAGAGCTCGTCGTGCCCGAAGTCGAACACGAAAGCGCCGAGGATCCACGCCACAACGGGCATCACCACGACCTTGAGTGCGCTTTCGACGAGCACGTCCACCCGCGCGCTCCCCGCCTGCAGCGGCTTCTGCCCGTGCAGCGACATGCCGAACGAGATCAGCACGACAGGCACGGCGGCGGCACCGACCAACGCGAATGGTTCGAGCACGTCGGTGGGAATGCGGATGTCGAACACCGAGACGAGCACGCCGAGGAGAGAGGCGATGAGGAGGGGATTGCGGAACGGGCGCGTGACGGTGGCCAAGCGGCTGCTGCCGGATCCTCGGTTCATCGACACGTCCATGATCGTCAGCACGACCGGCGTCAGAATCAGCAGCTGAAAGAGGAGGACCGGCGCCACATAGGTGGCACTCCCCAAGACGTAGACAGCGACGGGGATGCCGATGTTGTTCGCGTTGACGTAGGCACCCGCCATCGTGCCCATGGTGGTCTCGGGCACCGAGCGACGAAGCACGAGCCGCAGCACCACTACCGAGATCGCCGCCGCGGCGAGTGCCGCGAGGGTCGACACGATCAAGATGGGCGAGAACAGCACGTGCACGTCGGCCTTCGAGATGGTCGTGAAGAGCAGGCACGGGGTGAGCACGAAGAAGACGAGTTGGCTGAGCACGCGGTGCCCCTGCGGTCCGAGCAGATCGATGCGCCCGACGACGTACCCGATCAGAATGACCGCGCCGATGATTGCGAACCCGATCAGAACTCCAGCCATACTCCCCAGTCTGGTGGCTGCGGCGTTAGCCTCGAGCCATGGCTGAGACTGTTTTCAACGGGGGCACATTCGCCTACGAGCTCGACGGAGAGCCGAGCGCTCCGGCTCTGGTGCTGATCCACGCGGGGGTGGCGACGCGGCGGATGTGGGATCCGATCGTGCCGGGCCTGGCCCAGAACCACAGGATCCTGCACTACGACACCCGGGGTTTCGGTGACACGGCAACCGACGACGTGCACTTCTCCGAGGTCGATGATCTTCTCGCTGTGATGGGCGCCGCGGGCATCGACCGGGCCACCCTCATCGGCGCCTCCCGCGGGGGCCGGATCGCGATCGACGCCGTCGTCGAGCACCCCGACCGCTTCACCGGCCTCGTCACCGTCGGGTCGGTGCCGAGCGGATTTCCGGAGGTCGAGATGACCGAGCGCGAGAACGAGCTGTTCGACGAACTCGACGCCCTGCTGGCAGCGGGAGACCACACGCAACTCAACCGCGTCGAGGCCGAGCTCTGGGCCGCGGGGCCGACGCGAGACCTGCTCGAACTCGAACCGGCGTTCCTCGAGCAGGCCTACGCACTCAATGCGGCCAATCTGCCGCACCTGACCGAGGCGCCCAAGCCCGTCCCCCTCGAGTCTCCGGCCTACTACCGCACCGTCGACATCGAGCTGCCCGCGCTCATCGTCGTCGGCGAGCACGACCTCTCGGGCGAGTTGGCCGCGACCGAGTACCTCCTCTCGACCGTCCCCGACTCGTCGGGGGCACGGTTTCCCGACTCGGCACACTTGCCGAGCGTCGAGCGCCCCGACGAATTCGTCAGGATCCTGAACACCTGGCTCGAATCTCGACAGCTCTAGTCTGGATGTCTGAGGTGTGACATACCATGTTGTCTATGGCAGTCACCACCTCGCAACCACGTCGCGCCCTCACAGCCCTGCTCGGCATTGGTGCCCTCAGCACTGTGGCCGGCCTCCTCGTCAGCGTCGCAATCACGCCCGGCGTTGCGGTGGCCGGTCAAGCAGCCTCGGGTGCGATTAGCGCCTTCGATCAGATCCCCGAGTACATCGAGATCGGCAAACTGCAGCAGCGCAACGTCGTCTACGCCCACAAGGGTGGCCAGGAGGTACCGCTGGCCACCCTCTACAGCGAGAACCGCGTGACGGTCGGGTGGAACGACGTCTCCAAAAACCTGAAGAACGCCGCGGTCGCGGGTGAAGACCGGCGCTTCTTCGAGCACGGTGCCGTCGATCTCAACTCCCTCGTCCGGGCGGGTGTCGGCAGCCTGGCGACGAAAGAGATTGGGTCGGCGGGTGGCGGCTCGACCCTGTCGATGCAACTGGTGCGCAACATCCTCGTGGCGAAGGCCATGTCGCTCGACACGGAGAAAGCCCGTCAACAGGCCTATGCGAAAGCCACCGAGAAGTCGACGGCTCGCAAGATCGCCGAGATGAAGCTCGCGATCGGCCTCGAGAAGAAATACAGCAAGAAAGAGATCCTGCTCGCCTACCTCAACATCGCCTATTTCGGCGATCAGGCGTACGGCGTCGAGGCGGCGGCCCAGCACTACCTCGGCAAGAGCTCCAAGACGCTGACGCCGGCCGAGGCGGCCAGTCTCATCGCGACCGTCCAGTACCCCGAAAGCCGTAACCTCTCCTCACCGAAGCACTACAAGGCCAACAAGGCTCGGCGCGACGTGATCCTCCGGTCGATGGCGAACGAGAAGATGATGTCGAAGGCGTCACTCACAAAGGCCCTGAAGGCGCGCATCGGTTCATACGTCCACCTCACCCCCGCGACGCAGGGCTGCATGGCGGTGACGGAGGCCGGAGCCCAGCAGTGGTGCGACCTGATCCGCCGCGTCGTGAAGACGCTTCCGGCCCTAGGCAAGACGGCCGCCGACCGCGACCGCAACTGGCGACTCGGCGGATACGAGATCCACACCTCACTCGATCTCGACCTCACGGCGAAGGCGAAAGAGCTGGTCGACACCTACGCCCCCAAAACCGAGACTCGATACGCGCTGGGTGCCGTGGCCACCTCCGTCGAGGCGGGCACCGGGCGCGTCATCGTGATGGCCCAGAACAAAGACTTCGACGACACCCTCCGGGGCGGCGGGCCCGGCACGACCGCGGTCAACTACGCCGTCGACGAGAAGTGGGGCAGCTCAACCGGCTTTCAACCCGGGTCGACCTACAAACCCTTCACACTTCTCGACTGGCTGAAGAAGGGCCACAGCCTGTACGACACGGTCAATGCGACTCCGCGCGACTTCAGCCCGATGACCGCCTGCGGGGCTCCCGACTACACCCGCTTCGACCCCAAGAACGACGACTTCGGCAACCCGGGCACGGTCACAGCCCTCCAGGCCACGATCCGCTCGATCAACACGGGCTACGCGGCGATGGCCCAGAAGCTCGACCTCTGCGATATCCGCGACACCGCCAAGTCGCTCGGCGTCCACCCCGCCGACGGCGGCGAGCTTTCCGCCTATCCGTCGTCCGTCATCGGCTCCGGCAACACCGTCGCTCCGCTCACTATGGCAGCGGCCTTTGCCACCATCGCCAACGGCGGCACCTACTGCGAACCGACGTTCATCGACTCGATCGTCGACGACGCCGGCACGACCCTTCCCGGCCAGACGACGAAGTGCGAGCAGGTCATCGACGCCGGCGTCGTGGCCAAGGCCGCGGTGGCAATGCAGGGGGTCTTCGCATCGGGCACGGCGACCTCCGCCAACCCGCGCGACGGCGTGCCGATCCTCGGCAAGACCGGAACGACCGATCATGCCGAACAGACCTGGCTCGTCGGCGGCTCGTCGAAGGTCGTCACGGCCTCCTGGGTCGGCAACATCGAGGGCCACCAAAACCAGTACCGCATCTACGGCACCTACGGCGCGATGAACGTGCAGCGGCTGAACATCTGGCGCGGCCTGCAGTCGGCCATCAACGCCGCCTACGGCGGAGACGCCTTCGCGGCAGCGGCGCCCGAATACCGTCCCCGCACCACCCCGCTGCCGCTCGGCGACGACGAGACCGAGGGTGAGCCCGACGGCGAGCCAGATAAAACCGGCGACGGTAACGACGACAGCAACGGCACTGCACCGGCGCCTCAGAACGACGAGCCGGCTGCCCCGCCGACGTCAGGCACCGAGCCGGCCCCCACCGCGCCCGCGCCCACCCCGCCGGGCAACGAGTAGGTCGGCCCTCTCTTCGTGAGAGAGACTGGGCAGGTGACTCCTCTGCACGATCCCGCACTTCACTCGTTCGCCTCCGACAACTACTCGGGCGCCCACCCCGAGGTCATTCAGGCGCTGGCCGACGCGAACGGCGGCCACGTCGCCTCCTACGGCGCCGACCCCTACACGGCGCGATTCAGCGAACTCGTCGAGCAGCACTTCGGCGCCGGCTCGACCGTCTACCCCGTCCTCACCGGCACCGGCGCCAACGTGGCCGCCCTCCAGGCGCTCGTTCCGCGCTGGGGCGCCGTCATCTGCGCATCGACCGCGCACATCTACACCGACGAGGGCGGGGCTCCCGAGCGCCTGGGCGGACTGAAGCTCCTCTCCGTTCCGACCCCCGACGGCAAGCTGACACCCGATCTGATCGACCGGCAAGCCTACGGGTGGGGCGACCAGCAGCGCCCGCAGCCCCTCGCCGTCTCGATCACGCAGACGACCGAGATGGGAACGGCCTACTCGGTCTCCGAGATCCGGGCGATCACGCAACACGCGCACTCCCTCGGCATGACGGTGCACCTCGACGGTGCACGCATCGCCAACGCCGCAGCGAGCACGGGGGCCACGCTCCAGCAGATGACGCGCGACGCCGGAGTCGACGCGGTCTCGTTCGGCGGCACCAAAAACGGACTCCTCTTCGGCGAGTCGGTCGTCTCGCTGAGCGACGCAGGTCTCGAGGGCATCACGTACATCCGCAAGATGGACGCGCAGCTCCCCTCGAAGATGCGCTTCGTTTCGGCCCAGTTCGTGGCACTCCTCGAGGGCGATCTCTGGCTCCGTTCGGCGCAGCACGCCAACAGCCTCGCGCTCCGCCTTCGCGACGCGCTCCTCGACCTCCCCGGCGTCACGATCACGCAGGCGGTCGAAGCCAACGCCGTCTTCGTGGTCCTCCCGAAACCGATCATCGAGACGGTCCGCGCCGAACACCGGTTCTACGACTGGAACAGAGAGACGGGCGAGGTGCGACTGATGTGCTCATTTGATACGACGACTGACGACGTCGACTCACTCGTGGCGTCGATCCGTCGCGAACTGGGCGTGCTCTCGTGACCGAGCCGTCGGATCCTTCGGGCATCCCTGTGCCGGCCACCAGCCCTGGCACGTCTCGCCCCGGGCTTCCCGCGGGGGCCGTCGCCCCGGGGCGTCCGGCCAAGCCGAAACGACGCCCCCTCCGCACGGGCGACGTGGCAATCACAGCGATCTTCACGGCGATCCTGTACATCCTGGTGGCGGTCTATGTCGTCGAAGCTCTGAATCGTGCCGACTCAACGGAGGGGTCGGTGCCGGGCGCCGCCCTCGCGAACGTCCTCGCCGAGTTCGCCCCGATCGGTCTTGCCGTCTTCGCGTCGGTGTTCGCCGGGCTCTTCGTCGCGCGGCGCATTCTCGCCTTCTGGTTGCCCGTGGTGGCCGCGATCCTCGTCGTGGCGCTCTACTCGGTCACCCAGCAGATGATCGATTCGGCGGTCGTCTCGCACCTCGGTGGCTGAGGGTGCCGCGTCACGACATAAGCATGCGCGGGCATAGATACTGCGCCTAGGGTGTTCAGCAGACGAGTTCTCCTCGACGGTGCGGAGTCAGACTTCACTAATCCAGGAGCAGCTATGACCACCACAGACCAGTCCGCCACCACGGTTCGCACCTCTGAGACCTCGGTGCCTCTCGTCGATCTTCTCGATGAGCGCTGGAGCCCCCGCTCGTTCGACCCGACCGCCACCGTCTCTGACGAGCAGGTGACGGCCCTGCTCGAGGCCGCGCGCTGGGCGCCGTCGGCCCTGAACCTGCAGCCGCGACGCTTCATCGTCGGGCGCCGCGGAACCGCGACCTTCGACACGATCCTCGCCAATCTGATGGGCTTTAACACGCTGTGGGCGGGCAACGCCGCCGCGCTCGTCGTGGCCATCGCCGAGACCGAGTCCGAAGAGGGCGAGGCTCGCGCCGGGGCCCAGTACGACCTCGGGCTCGCTGTATCAGCGCTGACCGTTCAGGCCCACGCCGAGGGCCTGCACGTGCACCAGATGGCCGGCATCGAGGTCGACGGCCTCCGATCGGCCTTCGATCTGCCCGCTCGTCTTCTGCCCGTCACCGTGAGCGCGGTCGGAGTCGTCGCCCCCGCCGACCAGCTTCCCGAGAAGCTGGCCGAGCGCGAGACGCTCCCCCGCACGCGCCTCGAGCTCGACGAATTGGTGCTGCGCCGCGACTGATCTCGGCTAGATCGCCCGAGACGAGGGCCCGGGCACCGTATGGTGCCCGGGCCCTTCTGTCACTCCGAGGCCGGGTCGGCCGGCTGCGGCGCCGGTGATGTCAGATCGGTCGGCTCCGACTTGACGACGGTCAGCGATTCGCCGCCTTCGGCCACGTCGACCAGAACGGTGTCGCCGTCGACGATCACACCGCCGAGTAGCGCCCGGGCGAGATTGTCGTCGATCTGCCGCTGCATGAGTCGGCGCAGCGGGCGGGCCCCGTAGATCGGGTCGTAGCCGCGCTCAGCCAACCACGCCCGGGCGTCCGGTGTCACTGCCAGCTCGAGACGACGATCCGAGAGCCTCCGGGCCAGTCGGTCGACGTACAGCGACACGATCTGCCCGAGGTCGTCTTGCGACAGTGTCGTGAACAGCACGATGTCGTCGAGTCGGTTCAAGAACTCCGGCTTGAAGGCCTGCCGCAGTGTCGCCTGGACGGCCTCCTCTTTCTGCTCCTGCGTCAGCACCGGGTCGATCAAGAACTGGCTGCCGATGTTCGAGGTCAGCACGAGGATCACGTTACGGAAGTCGACCGTCCGCCCCTGACCATCGGTGAGGCGTCCGTCATCGAGCACCTGCAGCAGAATGTCGAAGACATCGGGGTGCGCCTTCTCCACCTCGTCGAGCAACACGACGCTGTACGGTCGCCGCCGCACCGCTTCGGTCAGCTGTCCGCCGGCCTCGTAGCCGACGTACCCGGGAGGCGCTCCGACCAGCCGCGACACCGTGTGTGCCTCTCCGTACTCCGACATGTCGATGCGGATCATCGCCTTCTCGTCGTCGAACAGGAACTCCGCGAGCGCGCGCGCCAACTCGGTCTTGCCGACGCCGGTCGGCCCGAGAAACAGGAACGAGCCCGTCGGGCGATCAGGATCCGAGATCCCGGCCCTGGTCCGCCGCACGGCCTCACTCACCGCCGTCACGGCCTCTCGCTGCCCGATGATCCTCCGCCCCAGCTCGTTTTCGAGGTGCAGCAGTTTCTCGGTCTCGGCCGCGAGCAGCCGTCCGACCGGAATGCCCGTCCACGCCGCGACGACCTCGGCGATGTCGGCGTCGGTGACCTGGTCGTTGACCATTCGGTCACCCGACTCCTCGATGCTCTCGGCGTCGGCGATGCTCTTCTCGATCTCGGGGATCGTCTCGTAGTTGATCTTCGAGGCGTCTTGGTAGCGCCCCTCGCGCATGGCCCGATCGAGCTCGATGCGGGCGTCGTTCAGCTGCCCCTTGAGCTCACCCACGCCCTGGAGAGCGGCTTTCTCGGCCTGCCACCGACGATTGAGGTCGGCGTAGGTCTGCTGTCGAGCGGTCATCTCGTCGCGCAGGGCGTCGAGTCGGGCTCGGCTCGCGGGATCCTTCTCTTTTTTGAGCGCCAGTTCTTCGACCTGCATCCGCGCCAGAGAGCGGTAGAGCTCGTCGAGTTCGAGGGGGGATGAGTCGATCTCCATTTTGAGGCGGGATCCGGCCTCGTCGACCAGGTCGATCGCCTTGTCGGGCAGTTGCCGACCCGAGATGTAGCGGTTGCTGAGCGAGGCCGCCGCGACGAGCGCGCTGTCGGCGATCGTGATGCCGTGGTGCGCCTCGTAGCGCTCTTTCAGGCCGCGGAGAATGGCGATCGTGTCTTCGACGCTGGGCTCGCCGACGTAGACCTGCTGGAACCGGCGCTCGAGAGCGGCGTCTTTCTCGATGTACTGGCGGTACTCGTCGAGCGTCGTCGCGCCGATCAGCCGCAGCTCGCCGCGGGCCAGCATCGGCTTGAGCATGTTCGCCGCTGCCACCGATCCCTCGCCGCCGCCTGCCCCCATGAGCGTGTGGAGCTCGTCGATGAACGTGATCACCTGGCCGTCGGATTCGGTGATCTCTTTGAGCACGGCTTTGAGGCGCTCTTCGAACTGGCCGCGATACATGGCGCCGGCCACGAGCGCCGAGATGTCGAGAGAGATGAGCCGCTTGCCCTTGAGCGAGTCGGCCACATCGCCGGCGATGATCCGCTGTGCCAGGCCCTCTACGACCGCCGTCTTGCCGACGCCCGGCTCGCCGATGAGCACGGGATTGTTCTTTGTGCGCCTGGTGAGCACCTGGCTGACGCGCCGAATCTCCGTGTCTCGCCCGATCACCGGGTCGAGCTTGCCGCTCGCCGCGATCGCCGTCAGGTCGACGCCGTATTGCTCTAGGGCGCTCTTCTGCTTCTCGTCGGAGGCCGGCGCGCCTTGCATGTTCGCCATGAGTCACCTTTCGAAGTTGAGTTGATCTGACTCAAGTTTATTCATCGGAGGCCCGGCGCGCCACCGTGCTTTTTGGCTTCGTTTGCGATATTTGGAGTGTAGATGTAATATTTAATTGATCTGTCCTCTTCGCCCGCGCTCTGCTGGCCGACCAGAAAGACACATACCCTCCATGAATATCGCCAAGACCGGGGCCGCATTCGGCCTCGCCGCACTGACGCTCGCGTCGTCACTCTCCCTCGGGGCTGCTGCCACCGCCGCGCCCGCCGCTCCTGCCGCGGAACAGGGCTCAAATGAGTTGCTGCCCGACCACTACCTGGCTCCGCTCGTCGCCAAGAACCCCGATGGAAAGTATTGGGGAGGCGTTAACGATGGCAAATACGGCAAACGAACCGCTTACTTTGACACGTATGCCGAGGCCGCCGCAGATGCGGGGGTTTTCCAGTTCCCCAAGCCTGGATCTGAGGGCAAGGTCGTTACTGAAGACGGCACTAAATGCCTTTTCTTCTACAACTCTTACGCTCAACTCATATCGATTTCCGACGTATGGTGCCGATCCGCGACCTTGACTGGAATTTCAAACAACTTCGCGGTTCTGTCGGACGGCTCGCTGCTCGACCCGGCCAAGCCAGCGAAACGCTTTCTGGCGACATCTGGTCGCGAGTATTTGGGCTCGGTAGGCACTCCCTCTGCGACTGATCCGGAGGCGAAGCTTCAGCTTTTCACAGCGGAGGCGACGAGCATCGACGTCTATAACCGCACCGCCGCCATTACGGGTCACGCAAGTCCGGGTGCGCGTGTGGTGATTGGGAACAAGGAGATCATCGCGAACGCCGAGACCGGTGAGTGGACGACCACCGTTCGGAACCTCGAGATCGGTGAGAACACGTTCGAGATGGAACAGTTCGACGGCACCGAATCGCTCGGCAAGTCGTCGTTCACCGTCGACGTGAAGACCACCCCCCTCAGCTTCAAAGTCACCGCCACCAGCATCAAGAACAACAGCGCCGACGTCGAGATCACCGGAACCCCCGGCGCCACCGTCGAATACCAGGGCACCGAGATCTCCCTCGGCCGCACCGGCACCGCGACCGCCACCGTCCGAGGCCTCGCCCTCGGAGGCAACGACGTCACCTTCGAGCAGTGGCTTGACTCGAAGTCGGTCGGCGGCCCGCAGACGTTCACCATCATGATGACGATCGCCGACCTCACCGTCGACGCCGCCTTCGGCGCGAACAACAACGAAGACGTCATTCTCTCCGGCAAGGCCGAGAGCGCCGCGCACATCACCGTCCTCGACGAGAACGGTGACAAGACCGAGACCGACGCCGACCCGCGCGGCAACTGGTCGACCCCGGTTAAGGCCCCCGGCGCCGGCATCCAGACGTTCGAGGTCTTCCAGACCATCGGCGACGCCAACAGCCTCGTCCGCGAAGTCGACGTCAACTACGGCAACCCGGTCGAGATCCTGACCCCCCGCGACAACACCGACACCGACGGCGGCACCCTCCACTTCACCGGAGAAGGCCAGTCGCTCGCGAACATCGGCCTCTACGAAAACGGCACCCGCCTCGCCTCCTTCCAGGCCCTGAACTCCGGCAACTGGAGCCACGACATCACCGGCGTCAAGGGTGACTACAAGCACACCTACACCGCGCGCATGCTCTCGAAGGGCAACCTGACCACCGAAGAGACCATCACCGTCAACCCCGACAAGCCCGAAGAGGCCGAGGCCGCGAAGTTCGACCTGACGAACCCGAAAGACGGCGAAGACGTCACCCTGGCCGACGGCAAGGCCTCCCTCGAAGGCACCGCACGAGCGGGCGCCGACGTGCAGGTGATCTTCGGCGGCAACGTCGTCGGTAGCGCCACCGCCAGCGACACCAACACCTGGCAGACTCTCGCCGCACTCCCCACCGGCACCCACAACGTCCGCTTCAAAGTCACCGCCGCCGGGCAGCCAGTCGAGAACCACTACCGCACGATCACCGTCAAGGCCGAAGAGGGCACCTCGTTCGAACTGACGAACCCGAAAGACGGCGGCGAAATCACCCAGGTCAACGGACTCGTCGACTTCACCGGCAAGGCGAAGAAGAACACCTCCGTCGAGATCTGGGCCGGCGGCAAAGCCGTCGCGACCGGCCTCACCGGCGACACCGAGACCTGGACGGCAAAGGGCGCCAGCCTCCCCGTCGGCACCCAGCTGGTCCGCGCCAAAGTCAACACCAACGGCGTCATCCAGAACGTCTTCTTCACCATCACCGTCAAAGCCGAAGAGGGCGTCACATTCGAGCTGACGAACCCGAAAGACGGCGGCGAAGTCACCCGGGTGAACGGACTCGTCGACTTCACCGGCAAGGCGAAGAAGAACACCTCCGTCGAGATCTGGTCCGGCGGCACCGTCGTCGCGACCGGCCTCACCGGCGACACCGAGACCTGGACGGCAAAGGGCGCCAACCTTTCCGTCGGCTCCCACCTGCTCCGCGCGAAGGTCAACACCAACGGCGTCATGCAGAACGTGTTCTTCACCGTCACGGTGAAAGCCGAACAGGGCGTGACGTTCGAGTTGACGAACCCGAAAGACGGCGGCGAAGTCACCCAGGTGAACGGTCTCGTCGACTTCACCGGTAAAGCATCGAAGAACACCTCCATCGAGATCTGGTCCGGTGGTTCTGTCGTCGCGACCGGTCTCACCGGCGACACCGAGACCTGGACGGCGAAGGGCGCCAAGCTCCCCGTCGGCGCCCAGATGCTCCGCGCCAAGGTCAACACCAACGGCGCCGTCCAGAACGTGTTCTTCACCGTCACGGTCAACGAGGCCGTCGGCACCATCCAGGACTTCGAGCTGACCACCCCCGGAGCAGACGGACACGTCGACTCGTTCGTGCAGAACGGCACCAACCTCGCCACCTTTAAGGGGCTCGGAACGACCGGCGGTCACGTCGAGATCTGGACCACCGGCAACATGGCAAGCGACCGCCTCGTCGCTATGGCAGACGTCGATAGCGACGGCAACTGGCAGGCCACCGGCGGTATCAGCAACTGGACCTGGAACCTCGAAGTCCGCTACACCCTCGGTGGCACGACCACGGTGACCCCTTTCACCGCCACCATCGCCGCCCCCGCCAAGTAACACCGGCGACACCCCACCGCACCACCCACCCCGCCGGGCGGAGCCACCAGGCTTCGCCCGGCGGGCCCGTCACTCGCAGGAAGCACCTCATGCCACAGACCCCGATCGCGGCCTCCCTCGCGGGCCTCGCCCTGCTCGCCACACTCACCGGCTGCACCACGTCCGCCCCCACCGCAGCCGACATCCCGGCCAGCACATCTAGCCCGACCGGCCCGACCAGCACTGCAAGGACAACACCGCCCGCAACTGCAACCCCCGAGGTCGAGCTGCCGTCCAACATCAACACCTGCGTCGACGGGCAAGCCCTCATCAACACGACGCAGAAGACAGCCTCGCTCCCCGACGGATGCGACACCGTCTTCGTGCAAACCGAAGACGCCACCATCGACCTGGGCCCTACGAAGAAGCTCGTCTTCGAAGGGCACGGTAACACCGTCACGTACACCGGCGAGGCTCCAGAAATTATCGAGGCCGGCGAATCCGTCGGCACGAACTCGGCAGTCGCCAAATAGCACCGCCACACACCGCGTCACAAGGGCGCCTCCCCCGGGAGGCGTCCTTCAGCGTTCCAGAGCACAATGAACCGATGATCACAGCCGCTCTCGCCCGGGCCCTCCGCGACGCGGGTCTCCGCTGGCGCCCCACGCCCGGCGACCGATTCGCCATCGACGGCGACGAATTCGCCGACGAGGTCTTCACCATCAGCGAGATGACCATCGAGGCACACGACTACTCCGGCGGTACCGTGCTCGGCTTCAACGGCACCACCGAGTGGGCGCTCGACTCGGTGGCGGCCGATGACTCACTCTGGCTTCCTCGAGAAGACCAGCTGCGGATCCTTCTGGGCCCGTCGTTCCGCTCGCTCACGCACCACGGCACCGACTTCACCGTCGAGACCCGGCTCGACAGCTACTCGGCGACCGACGCCGAAAGCGCCTACGCCCTCGCCCTGCTCGACTACATCAAGTCGAGCCTCGAGATCAGCCCCGACGAACCGACGCCGTGACCGTGAACTTCGGGTTGCGCGTCACCTGACGCGTCTCGCCGACGACCTCCTGGAGGGTGTCGCGGTGCTTGAGGTGCGAGTTGTAGACCGTCCACAGCTCGCCGCCCGGCTTGAGTACGCGCGCGGCGGCCTCGAAGAGCTTCACCGCGACACCCGGCTCGACCGCGGCGTCGACGTGGAACGGCGGGTTGAGCAGAACCAAATCGAAGGATCCGCCGGGCTGACTCGCCAGCGCATCGTCACGCACCACGGTCACCCGCTCGGCCACTCCATTGGCCTCGGCAGTGGCTCGCGTCGACGCCACCGCCGCTGCCGACTGGTCGCTTGCCACAATCTGCGCCGACGGCCGCGCGACCGCCGCGGCCACGGCGAGCACACCCGACCCGCACCCGAGGTCGACGATCGTCTCCGCCCCGGGCACCGCCTGCGGCAGCACCTCGAGCAGCGCCCGGGTGCCGATGTCGATCTTCGCGCCGGCGAACGTGCCGCCGAACGCTCTGATCTCGAGCCCGAGGTCGTCGTGGCGCTGAGTGCGCGGCCAGGTCGAGACGACGGGCGGCGAGACGGGTTGGGACGCCGTCAGGACCCGCGACTTCTGGCGGGCCAAGCCGGCGTAGAGCACCTCGAAGTGCTCACGGAGCACGTCGTTCATCGTCGTGGCCATGTGCTTGAGACGGCCGCCCGCGAAGACGACGACCTCGGGGTCGGCGTGACGGGCGATGAGGCCGGCGATCTCGTCGAGAGCGGCGAGGCTGCGCGGCAGCTGCAGGAGCACGACCCGGGCGCCCGCCACCAGGCTCTCGTCGAGCGCGTGCTGGGTGTAGGTGCCGGCAAGACCCGCCTCGTCGGCGTTGAGGCCGAGCGCGAGTTCGCTGACGAGGGGATCCTGGTGCACGCGAATGCCGGTCAGGCCGTGGAGGGCCGCCGTACCGAGAGTCAGGGCACCGTAGTGGTCGCCGATGACGACGACCTGGCCTGCGGAGGCCGCGCCGAGCGCCGTTGCAGCCTCGTCGAGGAGGAGACGGTCGGTCGCGTCGACGGCGACGAGGTTCGCGGCTTCGAAATCGGGGCGGCGGCGGAGGTCGGCGAAGTCGAAAGGCATGATTCAACCCTAGGGGGCGGCCGGGCGGCGCCCGACTCAGGCGACGACGTCGACGAGGGGCCCCTGCCCGGCGATCCGGAATCGTGGTGGATCGACGGCCCGGGGCGCAGAGGGATCGGGTTCGACGAAGAAACCGCCGCTGCCGACCATGCGGCCCCCGATCGTCGCCCCGGCCATCGCCCACACCTCGCCGTCATTACGGGAGATCTGGCCGGTGACCGTGCCGGAGATCTCGAGCAGAGCACCGGGGTGGACGACGATCAAGCCCGTGCAGGTGCCACTGAGAAGCACATACCCGCCCGGTTCGATCGTGAGCTTATCGGCGACGGCGCCACGCAGATCGAGCGACCCTCCGTCGCAGACGAGCGCACCCCGGAGTGCCGTGCCGGTGAGGACGAGCGGCTCTTCGACGACGAGAGGATGAGAGACAGCCCCTGACAGCTTCTTCATGGACGAACTCTAGGAGTGCACCGCCGCCCTGTCGAGGGGTTCCGCGCACGAGCCGAAGAAGCGGAGCGGCCGCAATGCGGAACTCTGCATTTTCAATGAAGTACTTGACAGATAATCAGACGCCTAGAAGAGTTAACGGACCATCCGCACCTTTCTCAGGAGAGATCCATGCCTGTCCCGATCGTCAGCTCCCCGTCCAGCCCGCGCATGCTCATGCGCGACAAGATCCGGCAGGAGATCCGTCGCGCGATTCTCGATGGCACCTTCACTCCCGGCGAGCGCCTGTCCGACGACGAGCTCGCCGAGTGGCTCGGGTGCTCGCGCACACCCATCCGGGAGGCCCTCAACGATCTCGAGCACGCCGGCCTGGTCGAGGTCATGCCGAACCGCTACACCCGGGTCGCCACACCGCGAGCCGAGGAGGCATTCGAGGTTGTTCAGACGCTCGGGGTGATCTTCGGCGGGGCCGTGCGTCTCGCCACGCCACTTCTCGCGGATGACGTGCGGGCGCGGATCCTGGGTTCGATCGATTCGTGCCTCGTCGACCTCGAGCGACGCGATGTTCCCGCGCTCAACGTGCACGCTCTCGCCACGTTCGACCTCTTCGTCGAGCAGTGCGGCAACAGCCACCTGATCAAGCTGAGCCACGACACGAGTGCCGGGCTGGCCTTCAAGCTGCGGCTGCCCAACCTGGTGCGCATCTTCAACTGGCCCGATCTGACGCAGTCGTTCCGCGACCTCCGATCCGCCGTCGAGGCCGGCGACGCGATCGCCGCCGAGCTCGCTGCCGAGCGCTTGCATCAGCTGCCCGTCGAGACTCCCGAGCACGAGCCCGTCAGCTCGGAACGACCGCTCTCCCGCCGAAGCGCGTGAGGTAGATCGCCGCGGCCGCTGCGGCCACGGCTGTCATCGCGGGCGCAAACGACCCCGACAGGGCGAACGACACCGCGAGCGCCACCACCGCGACGATCAGATCGGCCAAGACCGTGGCCCGCCAGCCTGCCTTCGACCGGTGCTTCGGCGTGATGACGAAAAGGGCACGGCGTCCGATGACGACCCGGACGACCGAACGCAGGGTGGTCCAGAACATCGAACTGTAGAGCGCGAAGGCACGCCCCAGGAAGATGGCGCCGGCCCAGGGCGTCGCCCGGCTCGTGCGCCGCAGGGCCTCGGGTATCAGCGGCGCCAGACCACTCGCGGCCAGCCCGAACCCGACCCACATCGAGAAGAGCGGAACACCGAGCGACGACGTCACGAGCGACGTGGCAAACAAGAAGAGCCCGAGAAGCGAGCCGAGGGGGATCATGACGAGCTCGACGAGGAGATCGAGCTTCTCGGCCGGAGTCATGCGCGACCGCAGGGCGGGAAGGGCGAACAGGCGAATCAGCTCGGTTGCCCCCTGAACCATCTTGCCGTGCTGCTTTTTGAAGGCGTGGTAGTCGATGGGAAAGTCTTCGACGCTGACGATGTCGGGGGCGTACTGCACGCGGAATCCGGCCTCGCGCGCTCGGATCGTGAAAGCCACGTCTTCGGCCACGACCTCGGGGAACCCTCCGGTAGCTCGGATCACGGCATCGTTCAGCAGGGCCCCGCGACCCATGAACATCGAGAAGCCGACAGCGGAGCGCGAGAGCTGGTTCGTGGCGACGTGGGTGCCGAGCATCGGCGCGAACTCGCTGGTGAACTGGGTCTCTCCCGACTTCGCCTCGTGGCGCCCCTGGACGACGCCGATCGGATCGCCGGGCCCGCCCGCAGCGAAGTGGTCGAGTGCTCGCTCGACGAAGGTCGGCTGCAGAATCTCGTCGCTGTCGAGGATCGCGTAGTGGTCGAATCGAGGGCCCGACCGGAAGAAGTTGTTGAGGTTGCCCGCCTTGAAGCCACGTTTGGCCTCGCGCCGCACGACGAGGGCATCCAGCTCGACTGCGAGGAGGTCGACGGTCGCCCGCGCCTCGACCGACGACGAATCGTCGAGAATCACCACCGTCACATCGGCGTGCGTCTGCCGAGCGGACTGACGCAGGGCCTCGGGGTTGACGTCGTCGGCCGTGCAGTAAAGCAGCGCGACCCGGGAGGACGACGCCGACGACTCGGGAACGGAGGCGGCTCGCGCCCGGCGAAGCGGCCGCCGAGCGAGGAAGAACGCATAGGCGCGCAGCCCACCCAACCAGACCGTTCCGATGCCGAGCCCGAGCGGAACGGCGACGACGACATCGATCGGGTCGAGCGGCTGACGGACGACGAGGATGCCCGTAATTGCCAGAACGCACAGCGCGACCCAGCCAATGACGTTCGCGGCGAAGTACACGTGCGACACGACCTTGGCAAGGCGACGGGTCGGGCCATTCTGCCGGGTCGTGGTCCCCTGGTGGCCCGCGAGGCCGTCGTGAACCACGGGCTGTGACTGCGTGAAGGGCATGCTTTGATCCTAGGCCGACAGGTATTTCGAATTTTCATACCCTTGGCTGATTTCCGAGTCGATCTCAGGTCCCATTCCAGAGCGACCGATAGAACGCTGTTCTCTGCGCATCGGGCTTCACACCATAGGCCTGCAGAAAGACATCGTCCCAACCCGGCCCATAGTTCCACCCGAGACTCATCGTCGCCACCGCGATGTCGGCCCAGCGATCAGCGACCCCCAGCGCATCCAGATCGACATGGCCTGCCCAGCTCCCATCGTCGGTGATGAGGGTATTGGGGGCGCACGGGTCGCCGTGACAGACCACCAGACGATCGACGGAAGGGACGGGGCCGAACGGGAGAAGCGCAGGATCCTTCGTGGTCGCCTTCTCAGACCGCGCCAGTCGCGTCTCGACCGACCAGTCGAACGGGCACTCGTCGACCGGCAGGGCGTCGTGCAACCGCCGCAGGCCCGTGCCCAACGCCGCGACCGCGCGCTCCGGCTCGGCACGCCACCGTGCATCGACCGCGCTGCGGCCCGGGAGCCCCTGCGTGACGAGCCAGTCGGCATCGGGGTCTCGGCCCGAGGCGAGCACCGTCGGCACCGGCGTGAACGAACGCGCCCATCGCAGGCGCTCCTCTTCGGCGCGCAGGTCGAGACCGCGACCGCGAGGTGCCCACTTCGCGAAGCGACGCGTTTCGCCGTGCCCGAGTTGGAAGGTCAGGCCACCCACCTCGTTGAGCCAGACCGGAGTGATCTCGGCGCCGGCCGCGAGTGCCTCAACCCGGGGTGGCACCGGAACGGGGCCCCGTGGCAGCTGAGCTATCTTCACCACACCATGCTTGCAGGCCGAGCCCGGCTCTCCAAGCGCGCGAGCGGAGAGGAACGGCTAGACGCGAGCCGGAGTCGATGGGCGGAGACCTCTGACACTCACTCGCTTCAGACCGAGAGCGGGTTTCTCGACGACGAACCACGAGCCGAGGGCCAACACGAGAGTGATCGTAACGAGGAGGAGCATCACGAACCACTCGCCCGAGAGGCCCGCCCAGGCCAGCAGGGCGATCACGAAGGAGTGCCAGATGTAGATGCCGTAGCTGAGGTCGCCGATTTTGTTGCTGATACCCCGAAACACCGCGGGGGCCTTGAGCCCGACAAAGAGGATGAGATAGCCGAGGGGCGCCGCGACGAGGGCGGACTTGAACAGGCCATAGACCGACTCGACAGCCGGCATCGGGCCGAACGTGACCAAGCCGAAGTAGATCGCCGCCGCCAGGAGGGCGAAGCCGCGCTTGAGCGGGATGCGACTGCCGTAGTGCGCGAGCAGGATGCCCACACCGAAATACGAACCGCGCTCGAGGAACGTGTGATGGAGCACATTGCCGACAAGGCCACCCATCGCCCCCGAGATCACGCCGCACCCGACCGTGACGACGAAGTACGGCACGAGCACTTTTGCGAGGCCCCAGCGGCGGATGGCCACGACCAGCAAGGGCACGATCAGGTAGAAGCTGCACTCGGCAGGGATCGTATAGAGCGGGCCGTTGATGACACCGCTGCCGATGCCCTCGAAGAACGGCGGGTGGTAGTTCGGCAGAAGGGCGAGGAAGGCTCCGAACCACACCACCAGGGGGAACGTCAGCAACTGCTTCGCCGAGACGGCGCCGACGAGGAGGAAGAGCACCGGGGCCAACACGGCGAAGGCGAGAAGCGCGGGCGCGATGCGGAGATACCGGTTGATGAAGAACGTCTTCCAGCCGATGCCCCGACTCGCCAGACTCTGGGCGGACGAGTAGACGAGTAGACCGGAAAGCACGAAAAAGATCGCGACCCCGTCGAAGAGCGCCGAAATATGGAAGCCCTCTCCGAAGCCGAGACCGGCGTGGCCGTGCTGGAAGACGACGACGAGGGCCGCGAAGAGCCTGAGGGCGTCGAAGCTGTTGGCGCGTGTGACCACGCGCTCGGCAGAGCCAATCTGCGTTGCCATTCGACACCCCCTCGAATTACCTGACGATTATTCTATGAAGAATATCAGATTTCGAGGGCGTGCAGAAGGGTTAGTTGTGTGGCCGCCAGAGCACGACGGCCGTCGGGCGCTGAGGCCGCGCGCCGTGCCGAAGAGGCACGGCGCCGCCGTGTTGCGATGCGGCGAAGACACGCGACCCTGGACGGTTGAGCAATTCGTCGGCCAAAGCTGATTCGAGCTCGCGGACCCGCGACTGAAGTGCGGTGACCTGATTCTCGAGCTCGAGGATCCTCTTGATTCCTTCCAGGCTGACACCCTCGCCGCTCAGCCGTGAGATCTCCCGCAGCTGATTGACGTCGCGCATCGAATACCGCCGAGACTTGCCGGCCGTTCGGGTCGGGGTGACGAGCCCCAGCCGGTCGTACTGCCGCAGAGTTTGCGGATGCATCTCGGCGAGCTCGGCCGCGACCGCGATCGCGAAGATCGGGGAGTGTTCATCCATGGCGGGCCTCCGCATCGGTTCGGTGGACGTCTGCTGCAGAAGTGGTCGCTACTGACGCGCTCGATCGAGCAGGTCGCTCCGGGGGTTCTCGCCGGGAAGCGCCTCGGCCAGGGCCTGGACGGCCTCGCGAGCCCGGTCGCTGAGGTGCGAGGGAACCGCGACCTGCACGGTTGCCAGCAGGTCTCCCTTGCCGTCTTTCGCGTCGACGCCGCGCCCCTTCACTCGCAAGACGCGCCCGCTCGGGGTGCCCGGAGCAACGCGCAGCCGGACCGGCTCGCCACCGAGCGTCGGAACCTCGATGGTCGCCCCGAGCGCCGCCTCGGCGAAGGTCACGGGAACGTCGAGACGGAGGTTGAGGCCATCGCGCTCGAAGATCGGGTGCGGTCGCACAGCCACCGTCAGAACGATGTCGCCGGATTCACCGCCGTCGGCACTCGGCTCTCCGCGGCCACGGAGGCGGATCTTCTGGCCGTCGTGCACGCCCGCGGGGATGCGCACCTTGATCGGCTTGCCCTGCGCCTGCGTGAGAGTGATCGTGTCGCCGCCGATGGCGGTGCGGAAGTCGAGCGTCGTGGAGGCAACGATGTCGCGACCCTTGGTGGGCCCGCCGTAGCCGCGGTAGCCGCCCGAGGTCTGCCCGAAGCCGCCGCCGCCGAACATCCCGCTGAAGATGTCTTCGAAGCCGCCACCACCGCCACCCGAGGTGCGTCGGCCGCCGCCCTGCTGGCCGAACATGCCGCCGAAGACGTCTTCGAAACCGCCTCCGCCACCACCCTGAGCGCCTGACCCGGCCGTGAATCGGGCCCCCGACCCCATGGCGCGGATCTGGTCGTATTCTTTGCGTTGCTCCGCGTCGGAGAGCACGGAGTGGGCCTCGGAGATCTCTTTGAACTTCGCTTCGGCCGCCGCGTCGCCCGGGTTCGAGTCGGGGTGATACTTGCGGGCGAGCTTGCGGTAGACCTTCTTGAGCTCGGCCGGGGTGACGTCTTTCGAGACGCCGAGAACGGCGTAGAAGTCTTTGTCGAACCAATCCTGGCTGGCCAAGGGGCGCCGCCTTTCGTGTGTTTCAGAAGTCTGCTGGTTCCAAGTATGGGCGGCGGGCCCCCGAGGGGACCCGCCGCCGGTAGTGCTGGTGGTGCTAGGCCGGGACCGAGACGGCGACCTTGGCCGCCCGAAGGACTCGGTCACCGAGGGTGTAGCCCGGCTCGATGACGTCGGCCACGGTGTTGACCGTGACGTCGGCCGTCGGGAGCTGGACGATCGCCTCGTGGATCTTCGGGTCGAATACGTCGCCCTTGGCACCGATCTGCGTCAGCCCGAAGCGGTCGAAACCGCCACGGAGCTTCTGCGCGATGACCACCATGGGCCCATCGGCGAGGTCGCCGTGCTGCTCGGCACGGCTGAGGTCGTCGAGGGCCGGCAGAACCGCCCGGACGACCTCGGCGATCACGGCGTCGCGGTTGGCTTCGCGGTCACGCTCGACGCGCTTGCGGAAGTTCACCAGCTCGGCCTGAGCACGTAGCATGTCTTGGCGCATGTCGGCCACGAGGTCGACCGACGCCTGATCGAGGATGGCCTCGTCTTCGGTGCTCAGTTCGACATCAGGGCCCTCGGCCTCGATGAGCTCCTCCGCGCCGTCGACGTCGGCGGTGCCGCCGTCTTCGGAGGGAGTCGCCTCACCGGGCTGCGGCTGGTCGGCGGCGGGCACGGTGGGCTCCTCGTCGGGAGCGCCGTTCTTCTCGTCAACCATCGGCTACTTCTTGTCGTCTTCGTCGTCGACGACCTCGGCGTCGACGATGTCTTCGTCGTCGCCCTGAGCCTGGCCGTCAGCCGGCTGCTCGTCGGTCGGTGCCGAAGCGGAAGCCTGGTCGGACGCGTAGAGCGCCTGACCGATCTTCTGCTGCGACTCGGAGAGCTTGTCGACGGCCGGCTTGATGGCCGCCTCGTCGTCGCCGGCGAGAGCCGTCTTGAGCGCGTCGACGTCGGCCTGGACCTCGGTCTTCACATCGGCGGGAAGCTTCTCGTCGTTCTCCTTGAGGAGCTTCTCGATGGAGTAGACCATCTGCTCGCCGTTGTTGCGGACCTCGTTCGCCTCGCGGCGAGCCTTGTCTTCGGCGGCGTGCTCTTCGGCCTCGCGGACCATGCGGTCGATGTCGTCCTTCGACAGCGACGAGCCGCCCGAGATGACCATCGACTGCTCTTTGCCGGTGCCCTTGTCTTTCGCCGACACGTGCACGATGCCGTTGGCGTCGATGTCGAAGGTGACCTCGACCTGCGGGATACCGCGGGGCGCCGGAGCGATACCCGTGAGCTCGAAGGTGCCGAGGTTCTTGTTGTCGCGGGTGAACTCGCGCTCGCCCTGGAAGACCTGGATCGCGACGGACGGCTGGTTGTCGTCGGCCGTGGTGAAGGTCTCGCTGCGCTTGGTCGGGATGGCCGTGTTGCGCTCGATGAGCTTGGTCATCGCGCCACCCTTGGTCTCGATGCCGAGCGACAGGGGCGTGACGTCGATGAGGAGGACGTCTTTGCGCTCTCCCTTGAGGACGCCGGCCTGAAGGGCTGCTCCGACGGCGACGACCTCGTCGGGGTTGACGCCCTTGTTGGGCTCCTGGCCACCGGTCAGCTGCTTGACGACCTCGGTCACGGCGGGCATGCGGGTGGAACCACCCACGAGCACGACGTGCGAGATGTCGGAGACCTTGACGCCGGCCTCCTTGATGACGTCGTTGAACGGCTTCTTGGTGCGGTCGAGGAGGTCGGAGGTCCACTGCTCGAACTGCGAGCGCGAGATCGTCTCGTCGAGGTTGAGCGGGCCCTCTGCCGTCAGCGTGAGGTACGGGAGCTGAATGCTCGTCGAGGTCGAGGAGCTGAGCTCCTTCTTCGCCTGCTCCGCGGCCTCTTTGAGGCGCTGCTTGGCGATCTTGTCGGTCGAGAGGTCGACACCGTTCGCGTCTTTGAACTTCTTGATGAGGTGCTCGACGATGCGGTTGTCCCAGTCGTCGCCGCCGAGGCGGTTGTCGCCCGAGGTCGAGCGCACCTGGATGGTCGAGAAGTCGTCGTCTTTGCCCACCTCGAGGAGGGAGACGTCAAAGGTTCCGCCACCGAGGTCGAAGACCAGGATGAGCTCGTCTTCTTTGCCCTTGTCGAGGCCGTAGGCGAGAGCGGCGGCGGTCGGCTCGTTGATGATGCGGAGCACGTTGAGGCCCGCGATCTCGCCGGCCTCCTTCGTCGCCTGACGCTCGGAGTCGTTGAAGTAGGCCGGGACGGTGATGACCGCGTCGGTCACGTCTTCGCCGAGGTACTGCTCGGCGTCGCGCTTGAGCTTGCCGAGGATGCGCGCCGAGATCTCTTGCGGGGTGTACTTCTTGTCGTCGATCTCGACCTTCCAGTCGGTGCCGACGTGACGCTTGACCGACGCGATGGTGCGGTCGACGTTGGTGACGTTCTGGCGCTTGGCGGTCTCGCCGACCAGCACCTCGCCGTCTTTGGTGAACGCGACGACCGAGGGGGTCGTGCGAAGACCCTCGGCGTTGGCGATAACGGTGGGCTCGCCACCTTCGAGGACGGCCACCACCGAGTTGGTGGTACCGAGGTCGATTCCTACTGCACGTGCCATGTGGCTGTTCTCCTTCGTCGTGCGGGTGCTGCGCAAGGCAGCCGAACAAATCTGAGGATCGGGGTTGAGTCCGACTGGCTCAAGTTTACGCATCGACTTCTCCGCGTCAAGTCGAAGCGTCAAAACTTGAGCAACACAGACTCAACTCCAAGGAAAGCCCCCTGCTTGACATCAAGGAAAGCAAATATTACATTTCTATGCGAGCATGCTCGATGCTCTGCGCCCGATCCCGAGGACGACATGACTCCCCTGCACCAGGCCCACCGACACGTGGGCGATCTCGCCCATCGGGTCTCCAACCGACTCCTCCGACTCCAGCACGAGCGCCACCTCGACCTTCTCGAGCCGGGGGCCTGGAGCGACTTCCGCGGACTGCTGCCCACCAGCGCCGCACTGGTCGGCTGTCGCGGAGTCGAGCGCGCCGCCACGACCGTTCACCTCCTTCTGCCGCCGCTCACGTCGGCTTCGGTCTTCGCCGGAGTGAGAACGGCCGTCGTCGCCAGTGCCGGCCTCGCCCACCGCCTCGGGCTCGACCTCCGGATCATCACCTTCGCACCCGATCCCTCTCGCCACACGCGCGCGGCCGTGACGAACCTCGTACATACCGAGACGGATCTCGCCCGAGAGCGAGTCTCGTTCCGCGGCGGCTGGACCCTCTCCGGCACCGACTTCTCCACCCGCGACATCTGGGTGCCGACCTACTGGAGCACGGCACACGCCGTCGACGTCGCCTGCCGGGTCGGCACGATCGACCCCGCCCGAGTCGCGTACCTCGTGCAGGACTACGAACCCGACTTCCTCCCCAACTCGACCGAGGCGAGCCTGGCAGCGGCGACCTACGAAGCGGGATTCCGGCTCGTGGTCAACTCGCGCCCGCTCCACGCCTTCCTCCAGACGCAGATCGGCTCCCTCGCCGACGACGCCGCGATCTTCCGCCCCGAGCTCGACGTGGCCCGCCTGCGTGCAGCAGCCGAGAGACGCTCTCGCACCGGCACGGCAAGAGTGGCCTTCTACGGGCGACCCGGCAAGCCCCGCAACGCCTTCTCCCTGGGGGTCGCGGCCCTCCGGGTCGCCAACCGACAGCAGAAGACCGGTGCGATCGACTACACGTCGGTCGGCCAGCGCCACGCCACCATCGACCTCGGCGGCGGCACTCTGCTCCGCAGTCGAGGTCAGCTCTCCTGGCAGGGCTGGTTCGACTTCCTCGCCGAGACCGACGTGCTCCTGAGCCTGCAACTGACGCCGCACCCGTCCCACCCCCCACTCGACGCAGTCGCCTCGGGCGGGAGGGCCGTCACGAACGAGCTCGGCGGCACGCGGGGCCACCTGAGCCCGAGGCTGATCGCGGCGCCGAGCGACCCGAGCGACCTCGGCGCGGCAGTGGTCGAAGCCTGCGAGCGGGCGAGGGCAGACGATTCCGAGGCGACCTACGACGGATCCTTCGTCGAGTCGTTAGGGCGACCCCTCGGGTCGGTCCTAGACGAGCTGGCGACGAGTCTGGCCTAGCCGACGAGGCTTCCCGGCGGTCTGCCGAGAGACGGGTGAGGGCTGCCGCGACGAAGGGATCCGGACCGTGGCCCCCCGGCCGGTCGATCGGTTTCCCCCCAGTTGGCGCGGCAGCCCCTCTGAGCGTCTCGATGATTCGGGCATCGAGGTCGGCGTCTCTTCCGACGACATCAGAATCGCACCAACCCATTCAGTTCGACAGAATCACATGTGCTGGCACCCGAACGGGGGGTATGCCCACCGAGCTGGGGGTTTTCTCCGAAATCGACGAACCCTAGACTTCGTGCAGGAGGACCGATGAGCAACCCGATGCCCGCCGACCGCACCGAAATCGCCGACAGCCTGCGCCTTCCCGTGCTGCGCGTCGCCCTGGTCGAAGACCACGAGATCGTGGCCGTCGGCTTCGCCGAACTTCTGCGACAGTACGCCGACATCGACGTGGTGACCGTGGCCGCGACCGTCCGCGAACTCGATTTCGTGGCCGCCCCGGTCGACCTGGTCGTACTCGACCTCCGGCTCGGCGACGGCTCGAGCGCCACCGACAACATCCGGCAGCTCGCCTCGGCGGGGATCGACGTGCTGATCCTCACCGCGGCGGAAGACCCGCAGGCCATCCGCGACGCCGCGAAGGCGGGAGTGCTCGGGATCGTCCGCAAGTCGCAGCCCGTCGACGAACTGGTCGAAGCGATCCGCGCGGCCGCGAGCGGCGAGACGGTCGCCGGCCTCGACTGGGCCGCCGCGATCGACGGCGACGCGGGGCTCGCCGATGCCGGGCTCAGCGCCCGCGAGCAGGAGATCCTCGCGCTCTACGCCTCCGGCGAGAAAGCGCAGTCGGTGGCGTATCTGACCGGCCTCTCGAAGTCGACGGTCGCCAACTACGTCTCGAGGATCCGGGCGAAGTACGCCAACGCCGGGCGCCCCGCCCACACCAAAGTCGATCTGCACCGGCGCGCCGCCGAGGACGGCCTCATCGGCGGCGACCTGCCCGCGCGCCGACAGTGACGACCCCGGCACCTCGCGGCGGATCGGCCCTCGACGACGCGGGCGAAGCGGAACGCCGCGTCCTCCGCATCATCTACCTCTCCATCGGCATCGGGGGGTTGGTGTATCTCGGCGTCGGCTTCGGCAAAGCGGCGGCTCAGATCGAAGCCATGGAGCACGGGTGGGCCCTCGTCGCCTACCTGCTCGCGGCTGGCGGCCCGGTCGTGCTCGCGACGACGTCTCTCTGGTTGCCGCTTCGGATCCTGAATCGGATCGCCGGCGCGTACGCGCTCGTGTTCCTGGCCGTGATGGTCACCTTTCCCCTCTTCGCGCGGCCACCCCTCCCCGACAACGGGTCGCCCTGGACCAACGACCTCATGGCGATTCCCGCAATCGCCCTCGCCATCGGGGCGCGCCAACGGACGATCTGGCCGTACGTCGTCGTGACCGGCATCACCTCCGGCGTGATCCGCTCCCTCACGGCGCCCGACGAGGGGCTCGCGGTCGCGGGGCTCGACCTTCTCTACAACACGTTCTTCGACACGGTCTTCGTCGCGATCACCCTGGTCAGCCGATCGAGCGCGCGCCGATTGGACGAGGCCGCCGCCGCCGCGCAGATCAAGACCTCTCGGGAGGCGGAGACGACCGCCCGAGTGCAGCAGCGGATCCGCATCGATGCTCTCGTGCACGATCACGTGCTGTCGGCCCTGCTCATCGCCTCTCGCGCCGACGACGTGCCGACCCCGGCGCTCCGCACTCTCGCCGCGACCACGCTCGCGACCCTGAGCGAAGACGCCCTCCCGCCGAGCGAGCTGCTGAGCGGCGACGAGTTCGTCGGGCGACTTCGATCGTCGGTCTCGTCGCAGTCGAGTGGAATCGAGTTCGAGATGTCGGTCGACGAGGCACGGATTCCCTCCGATATCGCTCAGGCGCTTCTTGAGGCGACTGCGGAAGCCCTTCGCAACTCCCTCCGGCATGCGGGGCAGGGGCGCGCGGAGGTCACACGACGGGTCAGCGTGCGAACGGCGACCTCGGGCATCGAGATCGGCGTGACGGACGACGGCGTCGGATTCAACAGCCGAAGGATCCCGCCGGAGCGCCTCGGGGTGCGTGTCAGCATCCTGAACCGCATGTCCACTCTGCCCGGCGGCTATGCCGACGTCGACAGCGGGCGCGGCAGCGGCACCCGCGTGACGATCGGCTGGCGGTCGGAGATGACCTCGTGACGTCCAGCGCCCCGTCGTTCCTCCGCCTCACCGGGGCCGCGACAACCCTCCTGTTCGGCCTGTTCGCGGTGACCCACATCGCAGTGGCTCTCTACGGTCTGCCGCAGGACACCGTGCCGGCCCTGACGCTGGTCGCCCTCGCGTGCATTCTGCTCGCGGGCTATCTCGTCACGCTGCCGGCCGAAGAGCCCTTCCCGCTGCGACTCACCCTCGTCGTGGTCGGCCTGACGACGCTCGGCTCGCTCAACGCCTGGAACCTGCCGGACCGGGGCTGGCCGGGCTGGGCGACCTGGCACTGGGGCGCGGTGTCGTTCGTACTGTTCCTGCTCACCCTGAGGGGCCGGCCGGGATGGACCTGGATCGGCTTCGGCATCATGACCGGCCTGACGATCGTCTGGAGCGTCGAGGTCGGCCGAGGGGCGGCCGCCGGTATCGGCTTCGTGATCCGCTCCGCCGCCCTCGTGCTCGTCGTCTGGCTGTTCTCGCTCCTACTCAGTCGCACCAGGAGGGCGATCCGGCGACTGCAGCGAATCGAGCTCAGCCGTGTGCGCTCCGAAGCGGCGGCTACCGCAGCCCTCGAGGAGCAGAACACCCGCCTCGAGCAGCTGCGACACCTGGCCACGCCGGCGCTCGAACGGCTCCTTTTGGCGGAGCGGATCACCGAGGACGATCGGCAGGCATTCGCCCTCGTCGAAGCGGGTCTGCGGGATCAGCTCCGGGCCAGCAACCTGGCGACGACTCGCGTGACGGACGCGGCGACCCGGGCTCGCGCCCGCGGCATCGACGTGTCGCTGCTCGACGACCGTCACGGGGCCGAGGTCTCGGAGAGCGTTCGCGAGCGCGTCGAGTCGGTGGTGGTCGAGCACCTCGACGCGGCAACCGCGGGCCGGGTGGTCGCACGCCTCCTGCCCGAGGGCCGAGACTCCGTCGCCACCGTGCTCGCCTCCGACGGGGAGTCGACGACGCGCGTCGCCATCCCCGAGGAATGACGCCGGGGTGCCTCTTCGCCGGTGAGATGTCGCCGACACCGTTCATCCGGCCGCGGTAGCGCCCTGGCTCCCCGACGGGATATCGTCGCGACATGACTCAGGCGACGCTGGCTGACACCACTCCCATTCCGCGCCGGCGCATCGTCTCGTGGGCCCTGTGGGACGCCGGGTCGGCGGGATTCAACACGATCGTCATCACGTTCGTCTTCTCGACCTACCTCGCCTCCAACTCGTTCGTCTCCCCCGACATCGTGGCGGCGGCAGGCTCTAACGCCTCGAACGCGGCCCTGGTCGCCGCGAAAGCGCACAACGCCTCGGTCGTGTCGACGGCACTGACCGTCGCGGGGCTGCTCATCGCGCTGCTCGCCCCTCTCCTCGGACAGCGCTCCGACGGAACCGGCAAGCGGAAGCTCTGGCTGGGCGTGAACACCGGCATCGTGATCGTGGTCATGACGGCGATGGTGTTCGTGGCGCCGATTCCCTCGTACCTGCTGCTCGGGGCGTGCCTGCTGGCTCTCGGTAGCGTCGTGATCGAGTTCGCGAACGTCAACTACAACGCGATGCTCGTGCAGGTCTCGACCCCGAAGAACGTCGGGCGCGTCTCGAGCTGGGGATGGGGCGCCGGCTACCTCGGCGGCATCGTGCTGCTCGTGATCCTGCTCGTGCTGTTCATCCAGAGCTTCGGTGTCGAGGGACACGCGGGACTGCTCGGCCTCGACTCGTCGATCGCCGGTGGGGTCTGGACGGTGCGATTCGCGATCCTCGCCTCGGCGGCCTGGTTCGCCCTGTTCGCCGTGCCGCTCTTTCTCGCCGTTCCGGAGATGCCGCCGACCGGCCCGGCCCGGGAGCGCCTGAGCGTGCTCGGCTCGTACCGACGCATCGGCCGGACGATCGCCGAGCTCTACCGCAAGAACCCGCAGGTGCTGCTCTTCCTGGCGGCCTCCGCCGTCTACCGCGACGGCATCGCGGCCGTCTTCACGTTCGGCGCGATCATCGCGGCGGTGGTCTTCGGCTTCACGCCGACCGAGGTGCTCTACTTCGCCGTTGCCGCAAACGTGGTCGCCGGCACCGGGGCCTTCTTGGCCGGGCGCCTCGACGACCGCCTCGGCGCGAAGACGATCATCGTCGTGTGCGTCGGAGGTCTCGTGGTGGCGGCCGTCGCGATCCTCTTCGTCGGTGACGGCAAGGCGGGGTTCTGGGCCTGCGGCCTCTTCCTCTCGCTGTTCGTGGGCCCGGCCCAGTCGTCGAGCCGCTCGTTCTTGGCCCGGGTGACCCCGCCCGGACGCGAAGGCGAGATCTTCGGGCTCTACGCGACGACCGGCCGCGCCGTCAGCTTTCTGGCGCCGGCCCTGTTCACGCTGTTCGTCACGCTGACCGGCGACACCCGGTTCGGGGCGATCGGCATCGCCATCGTGCTCACTGTCGGGCTGGTGCTCATGACTCGGGTGCACGCGACGCAGCGCGCGATCGACTGAGCCGCTGGGTCGGTGCTGGCTGGGCCGGCCGGGCCGGCCGGGCCGGCTGCGCTGGGCGCCGCGTGTCGAGTGCCGAGTGCCGCCAAATGCTCGGCGGGCTGCCTATCGGACGCCATTTGGCGGCATTCAGCGACCCGAGGAATACGTCGGTCGGCGCCAGGTGTCACTGCCGTTCTCGCAGCAGGCGGCACCCCCGTCGAGACGTTTTGCGGGGCATCAAATGTGACGCGGATCGAAGCGAGGGGCGGGCGTGCCGCGGTGGCGGCTAGTTCTTCGTGGTGTCGGAGATCGCGACGGTGACGAACTCTGTGAAGGTGAGCTTCGTGCCGTCCCAGGCCTTGCCGTTGACGATCACGGTTGGGGTGCCGACGAACTTCTTCAGGTCGCTGCCCTGCATCGCGTTGTCGCCGGCGCGCGAGGTGGCATCTGCCACCCAACCAGCGAACTCGCGGTCGTCGATCGCCTTCTCGATGCTCTTAAGGTTGTCGATCCCCGTGACGTCGCCGGCAATCGACTTGAGTCGAGCGTCGGAGAGGCCCTCGGAGTTTTCGGCCGGCTGGGCCGCGAAGAGAGCCTCGTTGAACGCGAAGTACGAGTCGGGCGAGTAGTTGGCGACCGCGGCGGCAGCGTTCGCCGCTCGAGTCGAGTAGTCGGTGCCCATCGATGCCCGGTCGAGGATCGCGATCGGGTGGTACTCGATGGTCGCCCCGCCCGACTTCACGAGGCCCTTGATGTACGAGCCGTTCTGCTGCTCGAACGCTCCGCAGTTGGGGCAGAGGAAGTCGCTGTAGAGGCGGATGTGCGCGACCTTGTCGGTCGACGGCGTCTTCGTCGGGGTGGGCTCCTGACCGGCGTCGAGGGCTGCCGTGCGCTCAGCCACGAGCCCCTTGCCGATGACGATGCCGTCGCTCGCCATGTTGCGCGGGCCGGGCCCCGCCGGCTTGATGCCGGTCACGATGACGAGCGCGACCACGGCGACGAACGCCACGATGCCGACGAGAATGCCCGATCGGACGAGCAGCTTCTGGCGAAGTTCGCGCTTTTTTTGCGCCGCCATGGCGGCCCGGGCACGCTCGCGGGCGGCTTCGCGGCGTTCGAGCTTGGTGGGGCGGGCGGGGTTCGGCACTGCATTCTCCTCGCGATCGGGGCACGGTCGGAGAAGAGAATACAAATATTAAATGCCGAAACACTGGGAGGTCCGCGCCGCTCGGTCTCAGCCCAGCGCGTTCGCCTTCGCCACCTCGCCGTACCAGTACGCGCTCGGCTTCGGGGTGCGTTCGAACGTCTCTTTGTTCCACGCGATGAGCCCGAACGTCGGCCGGAATCCCGACGCCCACTCGTAGTTGTCGAGTGCACTCCAGTGCTGATACCCGAGCACGCCGACACCTTCCTCGATCGTCTGGTGAATGCCCTCGAGCGCTCCCTGCGTGTAGGCGATTCGACGGTCGTCGTCGGCCGTGGCGATGCCGTTCTCGGTGACCATGACGGGCACGTGCTCACTGAGCTCCCAGGCGGCGCGGATGCCCTCGGCGGCGGCGGGCGGATAGAACTCCCAGCCGGTCAGCGTCGTCTCAAGCCCCTCGGCGACAGGGCGAGGGCCCTCCGGCCCGATGAACGTCTGCGTATAGGCCTGCACCCCGACGAAGTCGTCTCCGCGGGCGTTCTCGAGGTACCAGTCGTCGCGGGGGTAGGCGTACTCGCGGAGCTTCTCGGCCGCGCCGGGCTCGTCGACGGCCTTGAACGCCTGCGTCGCGACGGTCCAGCCGGTCTTCAGGCCGGACACCTGCGACAGCACCTCCCGCGAGCGCTTGTGCGAGGCCAGGAGGGCGTCGGCCACCTGCAGGTCGGGATCGGGCAGGCCGTGAGCGACGAGGTTCGACGCATCCTCTCCCCCGGCGAGCATGGCCGCGATGTTGGGCTCGTTGATGGTGCAGACGTAGCGCACACCCTCGGAGACGACCGGCAGGGCGGCCTCCGTGTAGCGGGCGAAGAGGTCGGCCGCGTCGCTCGCGCGCCAGAAGCCGTCGCGCTCGAACCAGCGCGGCACGGTGAAGTGCATGAGCGTGACGATCGGCTCGATGCCGAACTCGCGGCAGGTGTCGACCATGCGGCGGTAGTGATCGAGCTCGGCTCGCGAGACGAACCCGCGCTCGGGCTCGATGCGGGCCCACTCGATGCTGAACCGGTAGCTGTTCAGCCCGAGCTCCGCAAGGGTGCGGATGTCGTCGCGGAACCGGTGGTAGCTGTCAGCCGCGTCGCCCGAGGGCTCGACGATCGAGGTGCCCGGTGTGTGCTCGTGCACCCACCAGTTGCTGTTGACGTTGTTGCCTTCGATCTGGTGCGCCGCGGTGGCGGCACCCCACAGGAAGCCATCGGGGAAGGTGAGCACGGGTGCTCCTTTCGGGGACGAAACGGGAAGAAGACGAGGATCCGACAGAGTCACGTGGCCCCGTGCGCTCGCGCCGGGTTCGGCACGGCGTCGAGCAGCGCGACCGTGTACGCGTCGGTCGGTCGCTGCAGCACTTCGGCGGTCTCGCCGCGCTCGACCACGGCGCCGTCGTGCAGCACCATGATGTTGTCGGTGATGAGCCTCGCGCTGAGCAGGTCGTGCGTGATGTAGAGCAGGCTGACGCCCCACTTCTCGCGGAGGTCTTCGAGCAGCGCGAGCACGCCGGCCCGGAGCGACACGTCGAGCATCGAGACCGGCTCGTCGGCGATGATCACCTGGGGGTCGGAGGCGAGGGCACGAGCGATGACGACACGCTGGCGCTGACCGCCCGAGAGCTCGTGCGGCAGCTTCGCGGCGAACTGCTCGACCGGCGTGAGCCCGACGGTGTCGAGCAGCTCGCGGACGCGGTGCCGTGCGTCGTCGCCCTTCAGTCCGGTGAAGTTCACCACGGGGCGCATCAGCGTGTACTCGATGGTGTGCAGCGGGTTGAGCGCGGCGTACGGGTCTTGGAAGACCATCTGCACGTTGCTGTGAAGGTCACGGAGCTGGCCGCGGCGGAGCCTGGCCACGTCGAGGCCGCCGAACGAGATGCTTCCCTCGGAGGGCTTCTCGACGCCGGTGATCATCTTCGCGATCGTCGACTTGCCCGATCCGGACTGACCGACGAGCGCGAGCGACTGGCCGGGCTCGAGTGTGAACGAGACGTCGCGCACCGCCCGGACCGGCTGCTCGCCTCGGCGGGGCGGCGGGTAGGTCTTCGAGACGCCCTTCACGACGATCGACTCCTGCGCGGTGCTGATCGACCTCGTCACGACGGTCGGCGCATGCTCGGGCGATGCGAGAGCACTGCGGCTGACACCCTGGTCTCGGCGGATCGATCGGTCTTCGAAGCCCGGGAGGGAGACGATCTTGGCGCGCGGGTCGGCGTAGTGGCTGAGCAGCATCCGCGTGTAGTCGGCCGAGGGGTTGCTGAGGATCTGAGACGACGGACCGTCTTCGACGATGACACCCTCGTGCATCACCAGCACTCGCTCGGTGGCCTCCAGCACGATGCCGAGATCGTGGCTGATCAGCACGGCGGTGAATCCCTCGGACTTCTGCAGGTCGCGGATCGTGTTCATCACGGCGTGCTGCACGAGCACGTCAAGGGCCGTCGTCGGCTCGTCGAAGACCATCAGCTGCGGCTCGAGCGAGAGAGCCAGGGCGATGGAGACGCGCTGGCGCATGCCTCCCGAGAGCTCGCCCGGAAAGCGGTCGAGCGTCGCAGCAGGGAGCTCGACCTTGCCGATCAGGTCGCGGGCGCGCTGCTCGCGACGGTCGTGCGGCACGTGCCCGTGCGCCGCGAACACGTCGAAAAAGTGGTTGCGGATCGATCGCACCGGGTTGAGCGCGTTCATGCCCGACTGCAGCACCATTGCGAAACCGCCCTGCCGCTGCTCACGCAGAGCCTCGGAGTCGATCGAGGCGATGTCGCGCCCGTCGAAGAGGATCCGGCCGTGGCTGATCCGAGCCGGGGGCTTGGACAGGCGGGTCAGCGCGAACCCCAGGGTCGATTTGCCGGATCCTGATTCACCGACCAGCCCGACGAATTCGCCGCGACGGAGATCGAACGACACGTTCTCGACGGCGAACGTCGGGTCGGCGCCGGCGGGCTCGTAGACGACGCTGAGGTCGCGGACCGACAGGAGTGCGTCCGAGGGGGCGGCGGGACCGGGGGCTTCGGTGCTCATTTCGCGGCCTTTCGCGATTCGCGGAGTCGCGGGTTGCTGAGGCCGTCGACGCCGAAGTTGATGAGGGTGAGACTCGTCGCAAGCAGAGCGATGCAGAGACCCGGGGCGAACAGGAGCGCCCACTGGCCGGTGAGGAGGGCGTTGGAGTTCTGCGCCCAGAAGAGCATCGTTCCCCAGCTGACCGTCGACGGGTCGCCGAGCCCCAAGAACTCGAGGCCGGCCTCGGCGAGGATCGCGCTCGTCGCGGCGCCGAAGAAGTTACCGACGATGAGCGAGGTCATGTTAGGGAGGATCTCGCGGAAGACGATGCGAGCCGGACGCTCGCCGCTGAACACGGCCGCCGTCACGAAGTCGCGACCGCGGAGCGACTGCGTCTGGCTGCGCAGCACGCGCGCACCCCAGGCCCATCCGGTGATCACGACCACCAGGATGATCATGCCGATGCCGCCGTTCTGCAGGTAGGCGGCGATCACGATCATGAGCGGCAGCCCGGGCACGACCAGGAACAGGTTGACGACGAAGTTGATGACGTCGGCTCCCCAGCCCTTCACGTAGCCCCAGCTGAGGCCGATGAGCACGGCGATGGCCGTCGAGAGGAGGCCTGCCACGAATCCCACGAAGACACTGATTCGGGCGCCCTGGATGAGCTGACTGAGCACGTCTTCGCCGGCCGCGGTCGTTCCGAGCCAGTGGGCGGCACTCGCGTCCTGGCTGCGAGCGAAGGTGGTCGCGCTCGGGTCGTAGGGAGCGAGCAGCGGGGCGAAGATCGCCACGACCACGAAGAGCAGCAGGATGATCACGCCGATGCGGGCCTTGGTATTCGACCAGATGGTCGAGGCCACACGGGTGATCACCTGCCAGGGGCCGGGGGCTGCGAGCAGCGTGTCGTCGACCGGAACGGTCTCGGCGCTCGGGTTCAGCGGTGTCGTCGTCATCGTCGCACCTCTACTTTCTGGTTCGCGGGTCGAGGACGCCGTACAGGATGTCGACGAGGAAGTTGGCGAGCAGCACGCTCACCGTGATCATCAGGAACAGGGCCTGCATGAGCGGGTAGTCCTGGTTGGTCACGGCCTTGAGCAGCAGGTAGCCGATGCCGGGATAGCCGAAGACGGTCTCGACCAGCACGGAGCCGCCGACGACGCCACCGAGGGCGAGCCCGAAGCTGGTGAGGTTCGGCAGGATTGCGTTGCGGGCGGCGTAGCGGAGCGCCACCGTGCGGGGCTTCAGGCCGTTGGCCTCGGCGAAGGTCACGTAGTCGTCGCCGAGGGTCGAGATCATCGTGTTGCGCATGCCCAGGATCCAGCCGCCCAGCGACGTGATCAGGATCGTCACCGCGGGAAGCACCGCGTGGACGGCGGCCGAGCCCAGGAACGCCGCGTTGAGGCCCGGGGTGTTCGTCACCCCGTAGGCGCCCGACGTCGGGAAGATCTTGAAGACGTAGCCGAGGAAGAAGAGGAGCAGCAGGGCAGTCCAGAAGTACGGGAACGCGCTGGCGAACGAGCCGCCGAGAGTCGGCAGGGCGTCGAGCCAGGTGCCGCGCTTCCACGCCGCCAGCACTCCGAGGAGGGTGCCGCAGACGAAGGCGACGATGGTCACGAGACCGACCAGGATCAGCGTGTACGGCAGCGCCTGGCTGACGAGCTCGGCGACCGGCTGCGGATAGAAGGTGTAGCTGATGCCGAACTGCAGCGTCACGACCTGCTTGAGGTACTGGAGGTACTGCTCGAGGACGTTGCCGTCGGGCACACCGAGCTGGATCTCGATCGCCTTGCGCGTCGCCGCCGTGACCGGGCCGTTCTGCGACAGCTTGGCGATCGCGGCATCGGTCGGGGAGCCCGGCATGAGCCGCGGCAGGAAGAAGTTCAGTGTGATGGCCGCCCACAGGGTGAGGATCAGCAGGCCGACCTTGCGGAGTGCGTACTTCACTTGGTCGCCTCCGACTTCTTCAGGTGGGTGAGGATCGACAGCGCCGTCGACACGTATGTCTTCGGGCTGGTGTACGGGTCTTCCGCGCTGGGCCAGCCGGTGAACTTCTGGGTGGAGAAGAGACCCCAGGATCCGCCGTAGTACAGCCCGATCGAGGGCAGCTCGTCATAGTAGATCTGCTGCAGCTGGTACCCCAGCTCTTTCTGCTCCTGCTCGTCGGTGGTCGACTTGAACCGGGTCAGAAGAGCGTCGACCTCCGAGCTCTTGTAGCGGCCGAAGTTGCCCGACGCCTGCTTGCCGATCGGCGCGTAGAACTCGCTCGACAGGTTGTTGGCGAAGTCTTGGTACACCGATCCGGTGCCTCCGACCGAGCCCATGGCGAGCTGGAAGTCGCCGTTGCGGAGGGCGAGTTGATACGCCGCCGGTTGGGGCTGAGCGACTTTGACGGTGATGCCGACCGCGGCCCATTGCTTGGTGATCGACTGCACGGCACGGAGCCAGTCGGTATACCCGTTGGCCGTCGTGATCGTGATGGTGAGCGGCTTTCCGTCGGATCCTACGAGTTTGCCGTTCTTGGTCGTGTAGCCGGCTTTGGCGAAGTAGCTCGCCGCAGTCTTGTCGTTCTGAGTGATGAGGCCCTTGTCGGGGATCGCGGGGTTGAGCAGGGCGTCCTGGTTGGGAAGCAGCATGCCGGTCTGGCCGGCCTGCTCCATGTAGCCCTCGGCGGCTGCGTCGCCGACGGCCTTGCGGTCGAGGGCGTAGCTGAGACCCTTGCGGAAGTTCACGTCGTCGAACGGCTTCTCGGTGAGGTTCGGGAACAGGCTGATCGTGCCTCCCGGCGGGAACCAGTAGGTGTTCGAGGGGTTCGCCTTCTCCCACGTGCCCTTGACGTCGGTGATGAACGAGAAGCCCCAGTCGTAGCCCTTCGTCACCACGTCGAGCTGCGTGTTGCTCGCCGGGTAGACGAGGTGCTCGGCCTCGACCTTGTCGGCCTGCCAATAGAGCTTGTTCTTGTCCATCGCGTACTCCTGCGGCGTGAAGTTGCCGAGGGTGTACGGGCCGGTGCCGACCGGGTCGGGGTTGGTGAAGGTCGTCGGGTCTTTCACCTTCGACCAGATGTGCTCGGGCACGATCTGCGTCTGCTCGATGACCTGCGCGGCCGGCACATCGTCGCCGTTGAGGTGCACCACGACGTCGTCGCCCTTCACCTCGACGCTCTTCATGTACTGCCACGCGCCCTTGAGGTCGAGGCTCGGGTTCTTCTTCAGGAGGTCGAAGGTGAATGCGACGTCGGCGGGCGTGAAGGCCTGGCCGTCAGACCACTTGACACCCTCGCGAATCGTGAAGACGACGGTCTGCGCATCGGGGATAGTCGTCTTCGACGCGAGCCACGGCACGTCTTCGCCTGTGAGGTCGTTGAGGATCGCGAGCGGCTCGAACATGTTCCAGCTGCCGATGCGCGTGTTGGGCAGGTACGGGTTGAAGACCCGCTGCATCGACGGGCTGCCCGTGTCGGCCGCGATCAAGAGGGTGTCGGCGCCGAGGCTCGGGTCGGGCGCGCTCTTGATGTCGATGCTGCAGCCGGTGAGGACGAGGGCCGAGGTCGCGAGTGCGGCGATGACCGCCGTGAGGCGGCGCCGGCGTTTCGGGGTATTCGTGTGCATCTTTGCCACGTGCTTTCTGTGCGGTCGTCTTCGACATCTCCGTCGGTTCAACTGTGCCCGAGTGTAAGCGCATACATTCACTGCACGCAAGGGCCGCCTGCCGAATTTGAAGGAGATCCGGGGAGGTGGGGGCGGCGGATCCTTGATTTCTCGTTCGGGGCTGGGCGTTTTTCCTTCGAATTCGGGTGACTACGCTGGAACGATGGCCTCCTTCGACGATGACTACACCGTCCGCACCTTCACCCCAGCCCTCGACGACGGCGTGCCCGACGCCGCCACAGCGGGCTGGCTCGGTGCGACTCGCATCGGATTCCACGAGAACTCGAGCGCGGACAACATCCGTGAGTCGGCGATCGGCGCGATCGACGACGGCCGCGCCTTCACCGGCGTCTACAACAGGCACCCGCTGCCCGGCACCCTCGACGAGACCTGGCCTGTTGCGACCTACACCGGCTACACGAAGACCGTCAACGTGGGCGGCGGCCGCCTCGTCGACACCTACCTGATCTCGGACGTCACGGTCAGGCCCACCCACCGGCGTCGCGGCATGCTCCGTCACCTGATGACCGAGCGCCTGGCAGCGGCAGCGGCCGCCGGCCACGCACTCGCGGCACTGACCGCCAGCGAATCGACCATCTACCGCCGCTTCGGCTTCGGGCCCGCTACCCGCAAGCGCACGGTCGTGCTCCACCGTGAGACGCCGTTCGCCCTGCTCTCGCAGCCGACCGGACGCGTCGAGCTCGCCCCCGCCAGCGCCATCGCGGCCGTCGGGCCCCGGGTCTTCGCGCGCTTCCACGAGACGACGCCCGGCTCGGTCGACCGGCAGGGGCAGTACGCCAACCTCTACAACGGGCTCGACTACGGCACCGGCAAGCCCGACGAACACGCCCGCGCTGCGATCCACGTGCCCGCTGCAGGTGGAGAACCCGACGGCTACGTCGTCTATTCGGTGAAAGAGGAGGCCGGCAAGTCGGTGCTCACGATCGCCGACCTCGTCGCCGCCGACTCGGCCGCGTTCCTCGCCCTCTGGGACTTCCTCGGATCCGTCGACCTCGTCGACCTCGTCCGCTGGCGCAAGGCGCCCGTCGAAGGACCGCTGCTGCACGCGCTGGCATCGAGCCGCTCTCTCGAGACCGAGAGCGAGCACGATCACGTGTGGTTGCGGATCCTCGACGCTCCCGCCGCCCTCTCAGCCCGCCCCTACCCGATCGACGGAACGCTCACCCTGAAGGTGCACGACAAGCTCGGGCACGCCGACGGGACATTCCGGCTCGAGGCCTCCGACGGCGCCGGGCATGCGGTGCGCGTCGGCGAGAGCGAACCGGCCGACCTCGAGCTCGACGCCGCGACGCTCGCGACGCTGTACCTCGGCGGCGTGGCCGTGACGGTGCTGGCCGAAGCGGGGCTCGTGGTCGAGCACACCGCGGGCGCTCTGGGGCTCGCGACGCGACTGTTCGCGGCGGACCGGCCGGTGCACGGGATGACCGACTTCTAGGGGTTTGCGCCGGGCTGTTTGCGGGGCGGTCGCGGGGCGGTCGCGGGGCGGTGCCGGGGGCTGTTGCAGGCCGTTTGCCGGGGTGGTTGCAAATTTGAAGGAAAAATTGTCGCGGGCGAGCACAAAATCAAGGATCCGACGGGGTGCGGTGCGCAGATCTCCTTCGAATTTGCATCGGGCGCGGCGAGCTAGGGGGCCGGCGGGCAACTCTCGCGCAGGAGCACCTCGACGGGAAGCGTGACGCGCTGAGGATCCCGCTCGGGGGCGGCCAGCCGGTCGACGATGGCTCGCACGGCGGCGCGCCCGAGCTCGGCCATGGGCTGTCGGACCGTCGTGAGGCGGGGCCTAGAGAACCGGCCCGCCTCGATTCCGTCGAAGCCGGTGACCAGCACGCGACCCGGCACGTCGATGCCCTCGGCCGCGAACACGTCGAGGACGCCCAGCGCCGTCTGATCGTTGGCGCACATCACGGCGTCAGGAAGGCGACCGCCGACCAGGAGCTCCGTAGCCACCTCGCGGCCCCGGTCGCGACCGAACGTGCCGGGGACGACGCGAAGATCACCCGCGAAAGCGCCCTCACGGAGGCCCTCGTCCAGACCCGCTCGGCGATCGGCCTCGTCGGGTGAATCGGCGGGGCCGGAGACGTAGACGAGAGAACGGACGGAGTGCGACGCGATGACGTGCCGCGCCAGAGCACGCATGCCCCCGAGGTTGTCGACACCGACGTGATCGATGTCGTCGCCCGGGCGCGAGTCGGCGACTAAGACGACAGGGATCCGACGTGCCACGTGCGCGACGAGATCGGCCGGAACCGTCTGCGACAGCACTGCCAGCCCATCGACGCGGCCCGCGATGTCGTTCACCATCACCTCGCGACTGGAACCGCGACCGGCGGCCACCATGAGAGCGAACCCGTGGCGCCACGCCTCGATCTCGGCTCCACGCAGAACCTCGTCGAAGTAGAGGCCGGACGGGGCCGGGGCCGCGCGGTCGTCGCGATCGTCAATGAGGGGCGTTGCCGCGGGGCCGCTGGCAGCTGCGTAGGTTGCGTCACCGTTAGCTGCGGTAGCTGCGTCCGCGGCGGCGGCATCTGCCCCGGCTCCGTCTCCGGTGGGGGCGGGCTGCGCGGTCTCGTCGAGGCCGTCGTGGCCCGGGAGGAAGAGGCCCAGGACTCCGGTGCGGCGTCCGGCCAGGCCCCGCGCTGAACCGCTCGGCACGTAGCCGAGGTCGCGCACGGACGACAGCACTCGCGCTCGCGTCTCGGGCCGGACGGCGTCGGGCCGACGAAGGACGCGCGAGACCGTGGCGATCGACACCCCGGCGTGATCGGCTACGTCGTAGACGGTGGGGACCTTCTGCATTGCACTCCCCCGTGATCGCTGGGCCAAAGGCCGTGCTCCCAGTGTAATTCGTCGGCTCGGCGGGGGTTTGCGGCGGTGGGCGTGCAAATTCGAAGGAGAAAACGGCCGGGGCGCACGCAGAATCAAGGATCCGACGGGGTGCGGTGCCGAAATCTCCTTCCAATTTGCAGAAGGGGGGCGGCTTTGCAGGAGGGCGGCGTTGCAGAGGGGCCGGCAGGGGAGGCCCGGCGACGGGAGGCGCATCGAGCTGGCGCTGGCGCCTCCGGGCCAGGACTGGTTGGCTGGTGCCATGTCGATCCAGTCCACGGCCGAGAAGGCCGAGCTCCTCCGCTCCCTCCACATCCCCGGCGACCCGCTCATCGTGACCAACGTGTGGGACAGCATCACCGCCCGCATCGTCGCGGGTGCCGACGGCGTCAAAGCACTCGCCACGGCGAGCCACTCCATCAGCGAGGCGCACGGGGTCGAAGACGGCGAGGGGCTCGACGTCGACGAGGCTCTCGCTGCCGCGCGGTTGATCATCCGATCGGTTGATCTGCCGGTGTCGGTCGACTTCGAGAAGGCTTATGCCTCAGACGCCGCCGGCACTCGCGACAACGTCTGGCGGCTGATCGAGGCCGGCGCCGCCGGCCTCAACCTGGAAGACTCGATCGGCCGCAGCAAGGCCGAGCTCTACGACATCGACACCCAGGTCTCCAAGATCGCGGCGGCGCGAGCGGCCGGTGACCGTGCCGGCGTGCCGATCGTCATCAACGCGCGCGTCGACGCCCTCGCCGGCGATCCGTCGCTCTGGGACGACGCGATGAACCGCGCCAACGCCTACCTCGACGCCGGGGCCGACGTGGCCTTCGTGCTCGGGCTCTCGACCGAGGAGACCGTCGAGCGCGCCCTCGCTGCCATCCACGGCAAGGTGTCGGTCATCGCGAACCCCTCCCAGGTGCCGCTCGCGCGTCTCGCCGAGCTCGGCGTCGCGCGTGTCAGCTTCGGCCCGACCGTGATGGGCCTCACGCTGTCGCACCTCCGCGACGCAGCCACGACGCTGACGGCTCGGGGCGACTACCCGAGCGAACTCGGATTCGCCTTCTAAGCGTCGGGCTCCTCGGCAGCGCCCCACGCGGCGACGGGCATCAACCGATCGGTTGATGGAGGTGTAGCCGATCCACTGTGGTGCCAGCGCGCGAGCGGCGAGAGGCTAGGGGCATGACCCCCACCACCCAAGACCACGTGATCGTGCGTGACCTCCGCAAGACGTACGGATCCTTCGCTGCCGTCGACGGCGTCAGCTTCGAGATCCGCCGAGGCGAGACATTCGCTCTGCTCGGCCCGAACGGGGCCGGCAAGAGCACGACCATCGAGATCCTGGAGGGGTATCGAGGGCGCACGGGCGGCTCGGTGACCGTCTTGGGTGAAGACCCAGCGCACGCGGGCCGCGACTGGCGCGCGCGTCTCGGCATGGTGCTGCAGTCGAGCGGAGAGAGCGGCAACGTGACCGTTCGCGAGCAGGTCGCGCACTTCGCGCGCCTCTACCCGAACCCGCGCGGCGTCGACGAGACGATCAGCGCCGTCGGCCTCACCGAGAAAGCGGGCACCCGCATCAAGGCCCTCTCAGGAGGGCAGCGCCGACGCGTCGACGTCGCCCTGGGGGTCATCGGTCGCCCCGAACTTCTCTTTCTCGACGAGCCGACGACAGGCTTCGACCCCGAGGCCCGCCACGAGTTCTGGGAGCTGATCCGCTCGCTCAAGCGCGAGGGCACCACGATTCTGCTGACCACCCACTATCTCGACGAGGCCGCCCAACTCGGCGACCGCGCCGGGGTGATCGCCGGCGGGCGGCTCATCGACATCGGCCGCATCGACGAGATCGGAGGGCAGGCGGCAAGGATCCCGGTGGTCCGCTGGCGAGACTCCTCCGGCCTCCACGAAGAGCGCTCCACGACGCCGGGGGCTCTCGTCTCTCGACTCCACGCCACCCTCGGCGACCAGCTCCGCGACCTCGAAGTCGTGCGCCCCAGCCTCGAAGACATCTACCTCGAGCTCGTGGCCGCGCACTCCCCCGCGGCGGCCGCGCTCGAGACGGTCGGAGCGCACGCATGAACGCCCTGGCCCTGGGCGTCGCACGCGCCCGCTACGAGACCCGCGTCTACTTTCGGCAGGGCGACACGATCCTCTTCACGTTCCTCTTTCCGATCATCATGCTGACCATCTTCTCGGTCGCCTTCAGCTCGGCCGGCAACATCGGCACGCTGCCCGATGGCTCCGGCGGAATCGCGCCCGCGGCCTTCTACCTGCCCGGAATGATCGCGGCCGGCATCCTGCTCTCGGGCGTGCAGAACTTGGCCGTCGACATCGCGGTCGAGCGCGGAGACGGCACGCTCAAGCGGCTGGCCGGAACACCCCTGCCAGTCGTCTCCTACTTCATCGGCAAGCTCGGCCAGGTCTTCGCGACATCGATCTTGCAGATCGTCCTGCTGATCGCCATCGCGCACTTCGCCTTCGGGGTCGAGCTTCCGACCGACCCGGCGAAATGGGCCACCTTCGTCTGGGTCTACGCTCTCGGCATGATCACGTCCGCCGTGCTGGGCATCGCGCTGTCGAGGGTGCCGCGGTCGGGCAAGAGCGCGACCGCCGTCATCATGCCGATCGTGCTCGTGCTCCAGTTCATCAGCGGCGTCTACCTGCAGTTCTCGATGCTGCCGGTCTGGCTTCAGAACTTCGCGTCGGTGTTTCCGCTGAAATGGATCACTCAGGGCACTCGCTCGGTCTTCCTCCCGGCGACGTTCGAGACCCAGGAGCAGGGCGATGTCTGGAACCTCACCGGAGTCGCCGTGGTCTTGGGCATCTGGCTGGTCGTCGGGGCCGTCGCCGCTCTGGTCACGTTCCGCTGGATCCGCAAAGACTCGTGACGCGGTGCTCATGACCAGCGGTCTCCGAAGCGGTCGGCACACCAGCCCTGTGGAGAACCTCTGCGGGCTCCTTCCGAGCCGTGGAAGGCTGTGCGCATGAACGGCAACAGATGGTGGCACACGCTCTTCGCGGTGACCATGGCAGTGCTCACGACAATCGCCCTGTCGAACCTCATCCAGGGGCACGGCGACGAGATCCGTGCCCTGGCCGCGGTGGCACTGCTGGTCGTCGCCTACGTCACGCTCGGGCGACGAGGCTTCTCCGACGAACGCCTGGGCCGAGGGTTCGCCATCATCCTGGTGCTGTGCTCCGGGGTCGCCGTCTCAGCGGATGCATCGATGGCGATCATCCAGTGCATAGCGATGCCGCTGATGTGGATCCTGCTCCCGCGCATCCGCGACGCCGTTATCGGCAACGCCGTACTCGCACTCGTGATCGGGGCGGCCATGACGTGGTCGCTTCGTCGGGAAAGCGACGGGGCCGTCCAGTCGATTCTGACCGAGGCGCTGAGCTTCGCGGGAAGCCTCGCCCTCGGTCTCTGGATCAGCCGCATCGCCGAGCTCAGCGAGGAGCGCGCCCGCCTCGTCGACGAGCTCCGAGCGGCCGAGGCGCAGGTCGAAGCGCTCGGGCGGCAGGCGGGCATCACCAGCGAGCGAGAACGCTGGGCGCGCGACATTCACGACACCATCGCCCAGAGCCTGACCGGTCTGGTGATGCTCGGGCAGCGGGCGCAGAGAGAGCTCACTGCCGCTGCCCCACGGCCGTCGGGGCCTTCGGGGCCGTCGAGCCCGCTGAGCGAGACCCTGCATCTTCTCGAAGACACCGCCCGCGAGGCGCTCGCTGAAACGCGCTCGCTCGTCGCCGCCACAGCGCCCGTCGATCTCGGCGCCGGAATCACCGCTGCCCTCGAGCGACTCGGTGCTCGCTTCGAACGGGAAACCGGTGTCGCCGTCGGCGTCGTCGCGCCGCCCGACACCGCGCAGGCCAAGCACCGATCACCCCGCGACTCCGATGTCGTTCTCCTCCGATGCGCACAGGAGGCACTCGCGAATGTGCGCAAGCACTCCGCTGCCTCGGCTGTCGAGATGCGCCTCACAGAGACGGCAGGGCACGTGAGCCTCACGATCCGCGACGACGGTCGGGGGTTCGACGCTACTCAACCCCTCGCCGGTTTCGGGCTCAATGGCATGCGCGAGCGGGTCTCCCTGGTCGGTGGGCACGTCGAGATACAGAGTCTCGTCGGCGACGGCACCATCGTGTCCGTCACGCTCCCCGACGTCGGCGAGGCGTCTGCCTCCGGTCGCCCGACTCCACTCCGAGCAGGAGTCACCGCATGATCCGGGTACTCGTCGCCGACGACCACCCGATCGTGCGGAGCGGCATCGTGGCGCTCCTCAGAGCGGCCGACGACTTCGAGGTGGTCGACGAGGCCGCTAATGGCGCCGAAGCGGTCGATCAGGCCCTACTGTTGCGGCCCGACCTCGTGGTGATGGACCTCCGGATGCCCGTCATGGAGGGCGGAGAGGCGACCGGGCGGATCCTCGCGGTTGATCCGGGTATTCGCGTCGTCGTGCTGACCACCTACGACACCGACGAGGCCATTCTGCCGGCCATCGAGCAGGGCGCGAGCGGCTACCTGCTCAAGGCCGCACCCGAGGCCGAGATCCTGGCCGGCCTGAGGTCGGTGGCCCGGGGTGAAGTCGCACTGGCCCCGTCGATCGCCGCGTCGCTGGTGCGCCGGGTAGCGCAGGGCAGGGGGCCGGCCAGCACAGGCGGCTCAGGTGACGGCGCCGGGGCCGGGGCCGGGGCGGCTGCCACCCGGGGCGTCACGTTAACCGACCGCGAGAGGCAGGTGCTGCGACTCGTCGCCAACGGTTCCACGAACCGGAAGACGGCCGATGCCCTCTTCGTGAGTGAGGCGACCGTCAAGACGCATCTGCTGCACATCTTCGAAAAGCTCGACGTGAGAGACCGCACCCGCGCGGTGACCCGCGCCATGGAACTGGGGTTGCTCGATTCACCAGGCGAGGCTCGAGGGGAGGCTCCGTGAGATCAGACGAAGTCGGCAGGATTGTCGACGGGGTTTTTCGGCTTGCGCTCCTCGTCGTCGCGGGCCGCTTCCTCCTGGTCGCGCCACTCCTCCGCCGCCTCGCGCACCTCGACCGCCTCCTCGACGTCTTTGGCGCGCTTCTCTTCCATCTTCTCGATCTGACGGGTGTCGCGCGGAGGCAACTGGATTTCTTCCTCCGCCTTGATGCCCGCCTGCAGCTCGCGCCCTCGCTCCACCTCGGCGTCGAATTCAGCACCCAGCAGAAGGGCGATGTTGGTGATCCACAGCCAGAGCAAGAAGATGATCACGCCACCGAGTGCGCCATATGTCTTGTTGTAGCTCGAGAAATTCGCGACATAGAAGGCGAAGCCGACCGAGGCAAGCGCCCAGATGAAGATGGCGAGGAACGCCCCCATGCTCATCCACCGGAACTTCGGCTGCTTGACGTTCGGGGCGAAGTAGTAGAGCACGGCGACGACGACCACGACGATGACGGCGAGCAGCGGCCACTTGACGATGAGCCACACGGTGACGGTCGCGTCACCGAGTCCGATGAAGTCTCCGACCGTGCGGGCGATGTCGCCCGAGAGCACGAGGATCAGCCCGGCGACGACGATCAGCACGACCGCCACGATGGTCACGAGCAGGTTGGTCGGGCGGAGCTTCCAGATCGGTCGGCCCTCGTCGCGGCTGTAGATGCGGTTGAGCGCGCGCCCGAACGCCCCGACATAGCCCGACGCCGACCAGATGGCGCCGACGAGACCGACGACGAAGGTGATGCCCGCTGCGTCGGAATCCGCGAGCGCCTCAACCGGCCCGCGAATGGTCTCGACGACATTCGACCCACCGAGCTGCGTGATGAGATCAAGGACCTTCTCGGTGGTGCTTTTGCCCTGACCAAACAGACCCAGGATCGACACGATCGCGAGCAGCGCGGGGAACAGCGCCTGCACGGCGAAGTACGTCAGCGCCGCAGCCAGATCGGTGCACTGGTCGCGGGTGAACTCGCGAAGCGTCTTCTTGAACGTGTAGACCCACGTCCGCTTCGTGATCTCGGGAAGGGTGTCGGGTTTGGCGTCGTCCTCGACGGGAGGGGTGTCCTGAAGGGACGAAGAGCTCTGGGCCACGGTGATCTCCGAGAAAAGGGGCGGTTAGCGGCGCGAGCGCGCGGCGAGCTTGGCGATGCCGGTGACGACTGCGGCCAGACCGGCAGCACCGGCAGCAGCCACCGCCAACACCTTGGGGTCGTTCGTCACCTTGCTCTTGGCCCGCCGGATGTTGGCCTTCGGGTTGAGGCGATCCTCGATCTCGTCGAGGGTCGCGGCGAACTCGTCACGAGTTCGGGCGACCTCGTCGGCGATGCCGGGAACAGTCTTCGGCGACTCGTCTTCGGTGCCGGGCCCCGAGGGATCCTTCGCTGCGGGGGTCATTTCGTGCCCTTCAGTGCATTCACGTCGCTCTTGAGGCTCGCGACGGTCTCGGTCGGCACGGGAGGCACGCCACGCTTGAGCGCGCGAATACCCACCAGTGCGAGGATCGCGGTGATGATCAGAAGCCCCGCCGCGATCAGAAGTGCGGCGAGCCAGGCCGGGAAGACGGTGGCAGTGGCGAGAACCGCCGCGGCGATCAAGACCTCCAGAAGGAGGAACCCGAAGAGGGCCGCGGCGGCGAGGATGCCGATGCCGACTCCTGCGGCTTTCAGTTTCGCCGTCAGTTCGGCGCGCACCAGACGGATCTCGCCCCGGATGAGGCGCGAGATCAGATCGGGCAACGACGAAAACAGGCTGCCGAGCGAACGACGCTCAGAGGAGTCAGACATCTGCGGCCTTACGGGGTGTCGTTCTTCGAGGTGGCCGACTTGACCTTCTCGGTGGCGGCGTGAGCGGCATCGGAGGCCGTCTCCTGGATCTTCTTGCCGACGATCGGGGCCTTCTCGGCCACGAAGTCTTCGGCCTTGGTCACGCCACGCTGAACGTTCGGGTCGTTCCAGACCTGGTCGGCGCGGTTCTTGATCTTCTCGTACGACTGGCGACCCGCGCGGGCACCCACTACGTAGCCCGCGGCGAGGCCGGCGACAAACAGGATCTTGCCTTTCATGGGGTTCTCCTTCTGGGGTTGTTCGGTTCGTAGGATCCTACGGTGCCACGTGCGAGGGGCGAGGGGCCAGATCCGCCATCAGTGTCAGTCAATCTTCCTCAGCCGCCGAGCACGACCCACCAGATCAACAGCATCGTCGTGACGAACCCGCAGACGAAGTTGATCGCCAAGAACCGGCGCCAGCCACGGTTCGCCTCCTCGGCGCGGTCATCGGGCACCGACCACCAGGGCGCCACCGTCACGAGGTACGGCACCACGAGAAGCGCCGCGAGGGGTCCGGGCCAGCGAGTCAGTAGCATCAAGACACCCCCGAGTGCATAGGCGACGAACGAGAACCGCACGGTCGCGCGCGCGCCGATCACGGTCGCGATCGACGCGATGCCGCCCTCGCGGTCGGCGACGACGTCTTGCACGGCCCCGAACGCGTGGCTCGCAATGCCCCACAGGAAGAACGCGCCGAGCAGGGCGTACAGCTGCGGGGTGAACGTCGCGCCCGCGAGCACCAGCCCGTAGACGGCCGGGCTGGTGAAGTGGGTGCTCGACGTCAGCGAGTCGAGGAACGGCCGCTCTTTGAAGCGGAGGCCGCCCAGCGAATAGGCGATCACCGCGAAGATGCTCACCGCGAGCACCAGCCAGCTCAACGGGCTGCCGACCGCGATCAGGAACACCAGGAACGGCACGTTCGTGAGCACGACGGCCCGCAGGATCGCACTGTGGAAGCTGCGGTCGAGCATCGCCCCCTCGACGCCGCCCTTGCGCGGGTTGCGCAGGTCGCTCTCGTAGTCGAAGACGTCGTTGATGCCGTACATGGCGAGGTTGTAGGGGATCAAGAAATAGAGGATCCCGACGACCGCGATCAGCCAGTCGACCCTCGCGAAGTCGAAGTCGGTGACCTTGAGCAGGTCACCCGGGCTCAGCGCACCGTCGGCGAAGCCGATGGTCCAGTCGTTGCCGCGACCGGCGGCGAGCCCCGGAGTGCCCGCCGATCCGAGGATGTACGCGGCGGCGAACGGGAACGCGGTGTTGATCCAGCTCAGCGGTCGGGAGACGGCAAAGAGCGCGCGAAGGGTTTTCACCGGGAGGGCCTCTCGTTCTGATTCGGGGCCGGGCGTCGTTCGAGCAGCACCCACAGCGACGGCAGCAGCACCAGGGCCGCCACCGCGTAGGCGAAGTCTTCGAGAGGGGCGATGCCGACGAAGACTCCGCTGATCTTGGCCTCGTCGTACCCGACGAGGCCGATGCCGATCATGACGTTGTCGAAGACCGCGGTCATGACGAGCAGGATTCCGGCGACGAGAGCGGCGTGGGCGAGGCTGGCTCGCGGAGCACGACGACGACGCCGCACGACGAGAGCGACAATGCCGGCCACGGCCGTGACGGCGAGGAACGGAACGTTCAGGCCCCAGTAGGTCACGGACGCTCCTCGAGAGCGGGAGAGCCAGCTCGGGCCCCGTCGCTCCGGGCACGCAGCGCCCGGGTGATCAGCGGCACGCCGGCGGCCAGGTTCATCGTCAGGTAGCAGAGCAGCGTCAAGAAGAAGAGCTCCTCGACCGGCAGCTCACGGGCGATTTGAATGCCGGTCATGAAGCTGGTCTCGCCGCGGAAGAAGACGCCGAGGCCGATTCCGAAGAGATCCCAGACCAGGAAGAAGACGATTCCGGCGACGAGCACGATGGCGGCACGGCGTGCGTCTCGCCAGAAGAACAGCGTGAACCGTCGGTCGAGCACGACCATCCCGGTGAGGGCGACGAGCAGGCCGAGGAGGTAGAGAACCGGCATCAGGGCAGGTGAGGCTCGGGCAGAGGCTCGGTGCTGGTATCGCCCCGGAGGTTCTTCAGCAGCACCTCGGCACTGATCAGGCACATGGGGAGGCCGATTCCGGGGCGCACAGATCCGCCGACGTAGTGCAGGCCACGGACCCTCTTCGACTGGTTTCCGGCACGGAACATCGCGCTCTGCGCCAGCGTGTGCGCCGGCCCGAGCATGCTGCCCGACCACGAGTTGTAGTCGTCGACGAAGTCCTGCGGGCCGCGGCTGCGGCGGAGCACAATTCGAGAATTCAGGTCAAGGACACCCGCCCATTCCGCGATCTGCTGAATGACGGCATCGCCGAGACGCTCGAGCTGCCCCGGGCCTGAATTGCCAACACCTGCGGCAGCACCATCGGCAGCGCCTTCAGAGCCAGCGGCACCCGGCATCGACCCCAGCCCGAGCTCGGGCTGCGCCGGCAGCGGCACCAGCACGAAGAGGTTCGTCTGCCCCTCCGGCGCGGTGGCCGGGTCGACGACCGACGGCTTGCAGACATAGAACGACGGCGGCTCGGGAATGCTCTTCGGCTCATCGAAGATGCGGCCGAAGTTGTCGTGCCAGTCGCGGGAGAAGAGCAGCGTGTGGTGCTCGAGCTCAGGGATCTCGCCCTCGACACCCAGATACAGCAGCAGGGCACTCGGCCCGGGGTTCTTCTCGGCCCAGTACGACTCGCCGTACGTCTGCAGCTTCGCGGGGAGGAGCTTCGTCTCGGTGTGGTGGAGATCGGCGGCGGAGACCACGAGGTCGGCGCGGAGGAGGTGCGTCATGCCGCTCGCGTCGGACCACTCGACACCGGTGGCTCGGGGGTGGAGGCCGCCGCTGGTTCGGATCCTTGTCGCTGTCGCCTCGGTGACGATCGTCACGCCGGCGTCGTGGGCGAGCCGCTCGATGCTGCCGATGACGGCACTGATGCCGCCCATCGGGTACTGCACGCCGTCGTCGAGATCCAGCGTCGACATGAGGTGGTACATGCTCGGAGTCTCGAAGGGCGAGGAGCCCAAGAAGACGGCCGGGTAGCCCAGGATCTGCCGAAGACGAGGATCCGAGACGGTGCGACCCACGAACGAGTCGAGATTCTGCAGCAGCAGCCGCGCGAGCTTGGGCAGCCGCGTCAGCACATCCCGGCGCAGCAGCGGCAGCAGGGTGCGGAACGACGTGTAGAGAAAGCGGCGCTTGGCAATGTCGTACGTGTCGCGGCTGGAGGCGAGATAGTCGCGCATGCGGGCGCCCGCGCCGGGCTCGATGCGGTCGAACAGGTCGACGTTCTTCTCGAGGCCGAGCGGGATGTCGATCGGCTCGCGCTCGCCCTCGAAGTAGACGCGGTAGCCCGGGTCGAGGGCGCGGAGGTCGAGTTCTGCCTCGGCGGTCGTGCCCATCAGGCGGAAGAAGTGGTCGAACACCTCGGGCATGAGGTACCAGCTCGGGCCCATGTCGAAGCGGAATCCATCGGACTGCCACGACGAGGCGCGGCCGCCGACCTGGTCGGACTTCTCGAGGATCGTGACGTCGTAGCCGTCGCGGGCGAGCAGCCCTGCCGAGGCCAGACCCGAGATGCCGCCGCCGATGATGACGACGCGCTGGCCGTTCTTGGCGCTCTGGCCCTTCTTGGGGCTCTGGCCGCTTTTCGAGCTCAGACCCTTTTTCGAGCTCAGACCGGACTCGGTACTCATCGGGCTCCCACCGTCGTGATGCGGCCCGCCGCCGAGGCAGCGGCGATCCGCAGTTTGACCGGGTTCGGCACCCGGATCCGCGTGTGCATCAGCTCAGACGCCGGCGTCACTGCCAAGCGTCGGTTGAGCTCGGCGAAGAGACCGTGGGCGAGAGCCACGGCGCGACGCGACGAATTCGGCAGCAGCGGGATGATCTCGCCCGACACCCGGAGGTCGTCGTCGATGTCAGCCACAAGGCGGTCGCGCTCGGCATCGGTGAACGACGTCGGGTCGACGCCCGGAAAGTAGCTGCGGCCGAGGGTCTCGAAGTCGTCGGAGAGGTCGCGCAAGAAGTTGACCTTCTGAAAGGCGGCGCCGAGAGCCCGCGCGCCGCGAACGAGCCGCTCGCTGGTGACTTTGTCGTACGACCGGCCCTGCACGAACGCCCGCAGGCACATCAGGCCGACCACCTCGGCCGACCCGTACACGTAGGTGTCGAACGACTCGGCATCGTGCTCGGACTGCTCGAGGTCGTTGCGCATCGACGTGAAGAACGGCGCGGTCAACTCGGCGCCGAAGCCGGTCTCGCGGGCGGTCGCGGCGAATGCGTGCACGACGAGGTTGGCGCTGAAGCCGAGTTGGATCGCCTGCTCGGTCTCGGCTTCGAAGGCATCGAGGATCCGGGCGCACGCCTCGGCATCATTACCCGCCTCGGCCGCCGGGCCATCGACGATCTCGTCGGCCACTCGCACCAGCGCATAGATGTTCTCGACGTGCGAGCGCACCTCGGCACCGAGCAGGCGCGACGCCAGCCCGAACGACGTCGAGTAGCTGCGGATGACATCGGCCGACGCCTCGTGGGCGACGCGGTCGTAAAGGGCCAGGCGAGTCATCGAGTCCGTTCGAGCACGGTGTCGACGATGGGGCGGAGGACGTCGCGGAGGTCGTTCGAGATGACCTCGCTGTCGAGCACGGCGAGCGCGCGGCCGGCGTGCTCGTCGATGAGACGCTCGGCCAGTGCCCGCGACCCGCAGGAGTCGAGGCGACCGCGCACGTGCTCGGCCTCCTCGCGGGTGAGGTCGGCCTTGCCGATGAACGGGCGAATGGCGAACCACTCATCGGTGGTCGCCGCGTGGGCGATCAGCACGGTGCGCTTGCCCTCGCGGAGGTCGCCAAGGGTGGTCTTGCCGGTTTCTTCTTCGACCCCGTAGACCCCGAGGAGGTCGTCGACGATCTGGTAGGCGATGCCGACCTCGCGACCGAACGCCTCGAGAGCGTCGACGACGGCGTCGTCGGCCCCGGCGAGGATCGCCCCGGCCATGAGCGGGGCCTCGAACGAATAGACGGCGGTCTTGGCGCGCTCCATCTCGAGGATTTCGGCGACAGTCGGCATCTCGGGGGCGAGGCTCAGCTCGACATCGAGCAGCTCACCGCCGGCGCTGGCGAAGATGGCGTCGTCGAGCACGTCGAGGAGTCTTGCACGAACGTCTGCCTCGCACGTGACGGCGAGGAGGAGGCGGCTTGCTCCGGTGAGAGCGAGGTCGCCGGCGATGACCCCGGCGCTCATGCCGCGGTGCTCGGCGGCCGGAGTCGAGAAACCGGCGGTTGTTGCCGTATCGCGGTAGCTGCCGGAGACGTTGGGGATGCCGCGGCGCGAGAAATCGCGGTCGATCACGTCGTCGTGGACGATGAGCGCGGTGTGCAGCAGCTCAAAAGCGGCGCCTACTGCAGCGCAGGCGTCTTCGTCTCTGCCGCCGAGACCTTCGTAGGCGGCCACGACCATGCGCGGCCGGAACCGCTTGCCGCCGATCGAATTGCGCTCGAGCACGTTCCAGAGGTCGACGTACCGGGCTCCGAGGAGAGAGGCGCGTCGCTTGCCCTCGGCGAAGAAATCGCCGAGCACGCCATCGACCCGCTCGGTCGTCGAGAGGGCTGACGCCGTAGTGTCAGAGGACGCCCCACCGTCCATAGGCCTACCTCGCATCTCTGCGAGCAGGTGATCACCGTCCATTAGGGCAGACTACCGCGAGATGAATCCCGAACCCCAGGCACTTCCCCAGCAGTCGACCGCTGCCGACACCGTTCTCCACGACGAGCTCGTGGTATTGCTCGATGAGGGGGGAAATCCCTCGGGGGTGTACCCCAAGCGCGACGTGCACACCACCGAGACGCCGCTCCACCTGGCCTTCTCCTGCCACGTCGCGAACGACGCCGGAGACATTCTCGTCACCCGTCGCGCACTGACGAAAGCCACCTGGCCCGGCGTCTGGACCAACTCGTTCTGCGGCCACCCGGCACCGGGCGAGACCCCGGCCGAGGCCGTCCAGCGTCGCGCGTTCCAGGAGCTGGGCATGGAGGTCGCCGAGATCGCGCCGATCCTGCCTGACTTCCGCTACCGCGCCGTCGACGCATCGGGCGTCGTCGAGAACGAGATCTGCCCCGTGTTCACGGCCGTCGCCGTCGGTTCGCCGCAGCCGTCGCCCGACGAGGTCGCCGAGTGGGCCTGGGTGTCTCCCGCCGACCTGCGCGCCTCGGTGGCGGCCGCACCGTTCGCATGGAGCCCGTGGCTCGGGTGGCAACTCGAGGCCTGGCCTAGCTAGCTGCCGTCGTGCGGCCGGGCGGGCTGGCTGCTGCCGCAGCCCGCGCTTGCCAATTTGCGAGTGATCCGGGGGATTCGCCGCGCGGATTCCGCCGAATCGCGCGTTTCGCTCTCGAATGTGAGGCGGGGCGCGGCCGAACTACCGAGCGCGCTCGGCCATCCAGGCCTCGACCTCGCCGGGCTCGCGGGGCAGAGCCGCCGACAGGTTGATTGACGAGGTCTCGGTCACGACGAGGTCGTCTTCGATCCGGATGCCCATGCCCCGCAGCTCGGCCGGCACCGTCAGGTCGTTCTGCTGAAAGTACAGCCCGGGCTCGACCGTGAGCGCATTGCCGGCCGACAGCACGCCGGTGAGGTACGAGGCCTGCGGCGCGTGGTTGCAGTCGTGGATGTCCATGCCGAGCATGTGGCCGGAGCGCGAGATGCTCCAGCGGCGCTGATACAGGGCAGAAGGATCCATCGCCTCGTCGACCGAGCACGTCAACAGTCCGAGATCGATGAGACCCTCGCTCAGTGAGCGCGCACAGGCATCCTGGTAGGCCTGGAACGCGACTCCGGCACGGAGTGTGTCGATACCGGCCTGCTGGGCGCGCAACACGATCGAGTAGACGTCGCGCTGCAGGCTCGTGAACTCGCCAGTGACCGGAAGGGTGCGAGAGACGTCGGCCGAGTAGAGGGACTCGAGTTCGACGCCCATGTCCATCAGCACGAGGTCGCCGTCGCGGAGGGGCCCCGTATTGGACGTCCAGTGCAGCGTGGTGGCGTGCGCCCCGGATCCTACGATCGATCCGTAAGCGGGGCCTTCGCCGTCGAGGCGCGCACGACGGGTGAAGGTGCCCTCGAGGTAGCGCTCGCCACGACCGGAGGCGCGAGCCGCCGACCACTCTCGAGCGCAGTCGTCGAAGCCGAGCACGGTTGCGTCGACCGCTGCCTGGAGCTGCCCGATCTCCCAGTCGTTCTTGATCAGGCGGAGCTCGTCGAGGGTGCTCTTGAGCAGCAGGTGCGGCTCGAAGTCGGGCCCGCAGATCGACTTGACGAGCTCGTCGACCCGGTCGTCGAGGGTCGGCAGCACGCGGACCCGCTTGGCCCGCCGAGCCGCGCTCGCGAGGTCGGCCTCGAAGTCGTCGAGGGAGCGGCACTCGATGCCGAGGGCGTCCTGCGTCTCGCGGAGCGACGGGCGCGGCCCGACCCAGAGGTCGCCGATGGCGTCGTTGCGCCAGAACTCGTCGGTCTCGCGCCCGGACGGAGCGTGCAGGTACAGCACGGCGCCGGCCTCGCCACCGGTCGTGTCGACAAGGAGCACACTCGAGGCCGAGCGGTTGCCGGTCAGCCAGAGGTGGTCGGTGCCGGGACGGAATCCGAACGAGGTGTCGTTCGACCGGGTGCGGATCTCGCCGGTCGGGATGACCAGCAGTTCAGCCGGCAGCGCCTCGGCGAGCCGGGCGCGACGCTCGGCCGTGTACGAGACGACCGGGTCGTCGGCGGCGAGCACCGGAGCGGCATCGCCCCAGCCCGCCAGCATGAAGGCGCCGTTACCGGGGAGCGGAGCGCGATTCTGCGCCCGCGGCATACGCCAGAGAGCGGACGGGTGAGCGTCGACGGTCGTCACGCGGGGGTCCTTTCGAGAGCGGCGGGCAGGGCCGCGGTCCAGTCGACGCGATCGGCCTCCGCCGGGGCGAGCGGTAGCCGGCCCGACCCGTCGGGCACCGGGATCGCCGCCAGGAGAGCACGCGTGTAGGGGTGCACCGGGTTCTGCCAGATCGTCTCGGTGTGGCCCGATTCGACGATGCGCCCGCGGTACATGACGAGCGTGCGGTCGGCGATGCGCCTGACCACCGAGAGATCGTGCGAGATGAAGAGCATGCCGGCACCGGCCTCGACGCTGAGCGTGCGCATCAGGGCCGCGACGCTGGTCTGGGTCGAGGCGTCGAGGGCCGAGATCGGCTCGTCGGCGACCAGCAGGCGCGGCCTCGCGGCGAGCGCGCGGGCGATGGCGATGCGCTGCTTCTGCCCGCCCGAGAACTCGTGCGGATAGCGGCCGACCATGGCCGGGTCGAGGCCGACGCGAGAGAGCCACTCCGCGGGATCGGACGGCTCATCACCGCGGGCGACAGCGGCCCGCACTCCGTCGCCGATCTGCTCCCCCACCGGGCGGCGGGGGTTCAGCGACGAGTTCGGGTCTTGGAAGACCATCTGCACGCCGGTCATCTCGGTGCTTCGGCGTCGCAACCCGAGCACGGGCACCTCGGTGCCGCCGAGCAGCACGGAGCCGCCAGCACGCTTCTCGATGCCGACCACCGCGCGGGCGAGGCTCGACTTGCCGCACCCGCTCTCGCCGACGAGCGCCACGACCTCGCCGGGGGCGATGGTGAGCGACACCCCGTCGACGGCGCGGAGGGCGGGTCGGCGGTATTCGACGGCGACGTCGGTCGCGGTCAGCACGGGGCCCGCGGTGCTGCGAGGGCGGCCGGTGCCGCCGGTGCGTGGCTCAGGAGTCATGGTGTCCGCCTTCTGCGAGCAGATCGTCGACGAGCTCGTCGGGGGTCTCTTCGAGCGTCGACCCGGGCAGGGCCGCCAGCAACGACCTCGTGTAGTCGTGCTGCGGCGCGGTGAACAGCTGCTCGCGCGGCGCCGACTCGACCACGACGCCCTGGCGCATGACCGTCACCACGTCGGCGACGGCACTCATCACGCCGAGATCGTGCGTGACGAGCAGCACGCTGAGCCCGCCCTCGTCGACGAGCTCGCGCAGCAGGTGCAGCACGCCGGCCTGCACGGTCACGTCGAGCGCGGTGGTCGGCTCGTCGGCCAGCAGCACGTCGGGGCCGCACGCCAGCGCGACGGCGATGGCGATCCGCTGCCTCTGTCCGCCCGAGAACTGGTGGGGGTACTTCGCGAGAGCGCCCGCAGGATCCGGCACCCGCACCCGATCGAGCAGCCCGTGCGCCTGCTCCTGCGCTGCCGCCTTGCTCAGCTTCAGGTGGTGCCGCAGGTGATCGGTGAGCTGGCGCCCGACCGTGAGCTGCGGGTGGAGGCTGGTCGAGGGATCCTGGAACACCATCGCCACTCGACGGCCGCGGATGGCGCCGAGCACCTGGCGCGACGCGCCCACGAGCTCGACGGAGTCGCCACCCGCCGAGACGGGGGTCGACAGGAGGATCGAGCCGGTGGCGGTCATGGTGTCGGGGAGCAGGCCGAGGACGGCCAAGGCCGTCATGGTCTTGCCGGATCCTGATTCGCCGGCGAGGCCGTGGATGCGACCGCGTTCGAGCGCGAGATCGATGCCGCGGACGATCGGCCGGGGGCCGTCGGGCGTGCGGAGGTCGATGCGCAGATCGGTGATGGTGAGCGAGTCGGTCACAGGGTCGGGCCTCCTCCGCGCAGCGTGCGCGACTTCGGGTCGAGGGCGTCACGGAGGGCGTCGCCGACGAAGTTGAACGCGACCACGATCGTAAGGATCGCCAGGCCCGGGAACACGCCGAGCCACCACGAGTCGAAGTTCTGGACGGCGTCGGAGACCATCGAGCCCCACTCGGGAGTCGGCGGCTTGGCCCCGAGCCCGAGGAACGACAGCCCGGACAGCAGCAGGATGGCCGTGCCGATGTCGAGACTCGCGAGCACCAGGATCGGCCCCACGATGTTCGGGGCGATGTCGCGCCAGAGCGACCGCAGCGGGCTGAAGCCGAGCAGCTGCCCCGACACGACGTAGTTCGAGGTGCGGAGCCCGAGCACGAGGCCGCGGGTCAGCCGCGCGTACGACGGCCACGACACGATCAGCGCCGCGAGCACCGCGTTGAGCAGCGAGGCGCCGAGGGCCGCCGCGATCACCATCGCGAGGATCACCGTCGGGAACGCCATCACGAGGTCGGTGACGCGCATGATCAGCTCGTCGACCCAGCGGCCGAAGAAGCCGGCGACCGCCCCGAGGATCGCGCCGATCAGCACGCTCATCACGACCAGCAGGAGAGCCAGCGGGATCGTGACGCGAGCACCCGACAGCAGCCGCGAGAACACGTCGCGACCGAGCGCGTCGGTGCCGAGGAACGTGCCCTGGCCGGGCGCCTGGAGGATCGGCAGGTCTTGCGCGAGGGGATCGTGCGGCTGGATCACCGGGGCGAGGATCGCGATGACGATCCACAGCAGGGCTACTAGCGCGCCGGCGATGCCGAGCGGGGCCGACCAGCGGCCGAGCCGCAGTCGCGGGCGACGCCAGCGGCCGGGAAGATCGAGCGCGGGATCTGACGCCTCAGCCTTCGAGAACGCCCGGTCGAGCGTGGGCCGGCTCACGACGCCAGCCTGACGCGCGGGTCGATGACTCCGTAGAGAAGGTCGACGATGAGGTTCACCAGCAGGTACATCACTCCGATCAGGAGGCCGACGCCCATGACGCCGGGGAGGTCGAGGTGCGAGGCGGCCTGGTACGCGTAGCTGCCGATGCCTGGCCAGGCGAAGATCGACTCGACCAGCACGGTGCCGCTCAGCAGGCTGCCGAAGGCGAGGCCGACGACGGTGAGGATGGGGATGCTCGCGCCACGGAGCACGTAGCTCCAGATCACTGTGCGGGTCGGAAGGCCCTTGGCACGGGCGGCCCGCACGTAGTCCTGGTCGAGGATCTCGAGCACGGCCGTGCGGACGAACCGGGTGAGCAGGCCGACCGTGTAGAGCGTCAGCACGAGTACCGGGAGGAAGAGGTGCGCGGCCGCATCGAGGAACGTGTCGAGCTGACCGGCGAGCAGAGCGTCGACCGTGTAAAGGCCGGTGATCGTCGGCGGAGCGTTGAAGTCGCTGCTCAGCCGGCCCGAACCGGGCGCGATGTGCAGCTTGAAGTAGAAGACGTAGTAGAGCACCAGGGCCAGCCAGAAGGTCGGCACGCTGAGGCCCGCGAGCGAGACGACGCGGAGCACGTGGTCGGACGCCTTGCCACGACGGTAGGCCGCGACCGTGCCGAGCACGACGCCGATGATCACGCTGAGCACAATGGCGCCGATCGCGATCTCGAGCGTCGCGGGAAGTGCCGAGGAGAGGTCGGACGTCACCGCGTTGTGCGTGGTGGTGGACGTGCCGAGGTCGCCGTGCAGGAGGTTGCCGAGGTAGGTGAAGTACTGCACCACGAGCGGCTTGTCGAGGCCGTACTCCGACCGGAACTGAGCGACGATCGCGGGGTCTTCTGCGGCCCGCTGGCCGAGCGCCGCCGCGACCGGGTCACCCGGCACGAGGTTCGTCAGGATGAACGTCACCAGAGTGACGCCGACCACCAGCAGCAGCGAGGTGATCACGCGACGCAGGGCGTACCGGGCGAAGGGGTGACCCCCGCGCGACACGGAGCGTGCGCGCGGGGGTCGGGTGGCGGTGCTGGTTGTCACAGTCGACTACTTGCTGCGGAGGGCCGCGATATCAATGGTCCATACGGCGTTGTAGACGACGCCGGTGACGTCGGACGCGGCCGCGATGTTGTTGCCCGGCTGCAGCAGCGGGATGAACGGGCCGTCGTCGTTGAGCGCCTTCTGCAGGTCTTCGAACTGCGTCTGACGCTCGTCGTTCGAGCCGCCGACCGCTGCCGCATCGGCCAGCTTCGAGATCGCCGGGTCGGCACCCGCGGCCCAGCCGGCACGCAGGCCGACGACGTTGCCCGGGGTGAAGACGAGGTAGTCGCTCGGGTCAGGGTAGTCGGGGCCCCAGTACCAGAGACCGACGGTCTCGGTGCCGTTGCGGTAGGCGTCGAGCTCGGTGGCGACCGGAGCAGGAGCGAGGTCGACCGTGATGCCCGCGGTCTTGAGCTGTGACTGCAGGCGCTGGGCGATCGTCGGGAACTCGATGCCGTTGAGCGTGATGTCGCTGGGGAAGTTCAGCGTGATCTTCTCACCGTTGTACCCGCTCTTGGCGAGGTCGGACTTCGACGCGGCCAGGTCTTGCTTGAGGGCATCGCCCTCACCGAGAGCACCGAGGAACATGCTCGGCACGACGCCGGCCGCCTGAGCGGTGCCGGTGCCGGCGATCGACACGAGGTCGTCGTAGTCGATGGCCTCTTTGACGGCCTTGACGAAGTCGGGGTTACTGGTGATCTTCGACACCTTGGAGCTCTGGTTGAGCAGCAGGAAGATCACGTTGGCCGACGGGTCGCTGGTGACGTCGACCGAGGATCCGAGCCCCGCCGCCTGCGTACCCGACAGATCGAGGGCCACGTCGGCACTGCCACCCTGCACGTTGATCTTCTGGGTGGCGCCCTCGACGTTCTGGATCACGACGCGGCCGTAGCCGGGCTGCTCGCCGTCGTACTTCTTGTTAGCCGTCAGAACGACCTTCGACGACAGGTTCAGCGAGTCGAGCACGTACGGCCCGGAGCCGGCGGAGTGGGCGTTGAGGTATCTCTCGGCGGTGTCGCTCGAGTCGGTTGCCCCACCGTTGGCCTTGACGACCTTGGAGTTGAGGATGCCGAGCGCCGGGTTGGCGAGGATCGACGGGAGCGCCGGGGTGGCGGTCTTCGTGGTCAAGATGACGGTCTTCGCGTCTTTCTTCGTGACGGTGACGCCGGCCAGGAGGAACGACGGGTTGCCCTTGAGGCCGATGACGCGCTGGAGCGAGAACACGACGTCGTCGGCCGTCATCTCGGTGCCGTCGGAGAAGGTGTGAGTGCCGTTCAGGGTCAGGGTGAACGTCTTCGCATCGGACGACTCGTCGAGGCTTGCAACGCCGTCGACGACCTTCGAGACGTCGCCGCCCTTGAAGGTGAGGAGGGTCTCATAGAGGGCCTTGTCGACCAGCTGGCCGGTCGGCTCGTACATGCGGCCCGGGTCGGCCGTCTTGAGGTCGAACGCCTTGTCGATGGTCAGCGTCTTCGACGCGCCGTCGGTGCTCGAGGCCTTGCCGGACGAGCAGCCGGCGACGACGAGGGTGAGGGCGATGGCTGCTGCACCGATCGCGACTCGCTTCGCCGTGTGCTTCGTGGTGGTGGAGCTGTTTCGCGTGGAAAAAGCCACGTGTTCCTCCTGGGGGGAAAGGGGGGTCACCTTGGACGGTGTGGAGAAACTGTGGCACGATTCCGAGCACGTCTTCACCTCAGGCCTCGATCTGTGGATAAATTGCGACTCACCCCCCGATGGGAGTACCAAGTGTCGAACACCGAGCAAGACAACCGCCCGGCCCCTGGACAAAGGGCGACCGGTCTCGATGAGGTGGATCTTCGGATCCTCGGCGTGCTCCGCGAGAACGGACGCATCTCGATGGCCTCACTCGCCGAGACCGTCAACGTGTCGAGAGCCAGCGTCTACAACCGCGTCGAGCGGATGACCGCGACCGGCGTGATCACCGGCTTCACCGCCCAGATCGACCCGGGCATGGTCGGCCTCGACGTGTGCGCACTCGTGTTCGTGACGGTGCACCCGCAGAGCTGGCATCGGTTCCGCGAGGGCATCCTGCAGATGCCCGACGTCGAGTACTGCTGCATCACGACCGGCGAGCACGACGCCATGCTGCTCGTGCGATCCCTGGATATCGGGGGGGTGCACGACTTCGTGACCGGCGTCGTGGCCGCGCGGCCCGAGGTGAAATCGGTGGTGAGCGTGGTGATCCTCGACGAGGTGGTGAGCAAGTCGTACCTGCTGCCGACCGACATTCCCGACCGCTCCGGCTCGTCGAACCGGCTCGGCATGACGCGGTTCACGACCGCGGGGAACGGGCGAGACTCGGTTCGCTGAGGCTGTGGACGTAGCCCGTTCTTCTAGCTCTCGTCCTGCGCCGACTCCTCGACGCACACACTCACGTGGCCGACGCCGTCAATCTCGAAGCGCTCCACGAGGCGCACGCCGTCCGGCCCGGTCACGACCTCGCTGCCGCCCGTGCCCGCGACGACCGAGCCGTCTTCGACGAGCACATGCACGAACGAGACGGATAGGTCGTCACCGACCCGGGTACCGACAAAACGTCCAAACGTGACGGTGTCTCCGTCGTAGTCGCCCCAGATCACGCCGTCTTTCTCGAAGTAGCGGAAGCGCGAGGGCGAATCGGGGTCGACGGGGCTGTTGGTCGACGACTCCATCACGAATCGGCGGGAATCGAGGCTGGGAGCGAGTGCTGGCTGGACGGTCACGACACGAGTATGAATGCCGGGCCGCTCCCGTTCCAGTCGAGTGCAGAACGTCCAGGATCCGGGCGCCGCCGCCGCTGCGACTGGACGAATGCGCGCCTGTTGACGCCGATCGGGCACAACCCGCTTCCCTTGCAAATTCGAGAGTGATCGCGGCTACGGGCCGGTCCGATCTGCGTCGGGTCGCGGATTTTGCTCTCAAATTTGCAGGCGGGGGCGCCGGATCCTGGGCCCCGGGCACTGCCTTTGCAAATTTGAAGGAGATCCTCGCGACACGCCGCGCCGATCCGCCTCACTTTTGCCGGATCGCGAGTTTCTCCTTCAAATTCGGCAGGAGCAGAAGCAGCAGCTAGTCGCGAGCAGACGACGGCTCGGCGCCGGTGTCGGTCGCGCTGAAGTTCTGGAACGACCGCGACGCCGTCGGACCCCGCTGCCCCTGGTAGCGCGACCCGTAGACCGACGAGCCGTAGGGGTTCTCGGCCGGCGACGACAGCCGGAAGTAGCAGAGCTGCCCGATCTTCATGCCCGGCCACAGTTTGATCGGCAGCGTCGCCACGTTCGAGAGCTCGAGGGTGACGTGGCCCGAGAATCCGGGGTCGATGAACCCAGCGGTCGAGTGCGTCAGCAGGCCGAGCCGACCCAGCGACGACTTGCCCTCGAGGCGCGCGGCGATGTCGTCGGGCAGGCTGACCCGCTCGTAGGTCGAGCCGAGCACGAACTCACCCGGGTGCAGAATGAACGGCTCGTCGGGCTTCGACTCGACGAGATGCGTCAGCTCGGGCTGATCGACGGCCGGGTCGATGAACGGGTATTTGTGGTTGTCGAACAGCCGGAAGAAGCGGTCGAGGCGCACATCGATGCTCGACGGCTGAATCAGGCTGGGGTCGTGGGGGTCGAGCCCGATTCGTCCGAGTTCGAGTTCGGCCTTGATGTCGCGGTCGGAGAGCAGCACGCGGTCAGCCTACTGAACCGGGGCCCGCCCGAGCCCGCGTCGACAAACTAGGCCACAAGGATCCGGCCCGACCCCGCTCCAGCCCCGACACCGCTCTCCCCTCGACCCCGCTCCCACCCCGCGTCGCGTCGCGTCGGCAGCTCAGGCCATAAGCGTCCAGCCCGCCGGAAACCCCAGGGTGCAGGATCGGGGGATGCGCTTAGTCCTGATTTCCCAGCCGGGAGGGCCCGAGGCCCTCGTCACCGCAACCGCCCCCGACCCCGTGGCCGGCCCCGGCGAACTCCTCATCCGCGTCGCGGCCGCCGGCATCAACCGTGCCGACGTCGGTCAGCGCCAGGGCAACTACCCGCCGCCTCCCGGAGCCCCCGAGTGGCCGGGGCTCGAGGTCTCGGGCACGATCGAGGCCATCGGACCGGCTATCGAGACAGCCAGCGCCAGCGACTCCGGCGATGGCGACGACACCGGCACCGGCACCGGCACCGGCACCCCCGACTGGAAGGTCGGCGACCAGGTCTGCGCTCTCCTCGCGGGCGGCGGCTACGCCGAGCTCGTCGCGGTCGATGCGCGCCTCGTGCTTCCCGTCCCCTCCGGAGTCGACCTCGTCGAAGCCGCCGGCCTCCCCGAGGTCGCCGCGACCGTCTGGTCGAACGTGTTCTGGCACGCCGGCCTGCAGCCGGGCGAGACGCTTCTCGTGCACGGCGGAACCAGCGGCATCGGCACATTCGCGATCCAGCTCGCGACGGCACTGGGGTCGAAGACCATCGCGACCGCAGGATCCGACGCCAAGGTCACCTTCATGAACGACCTCGGCGCCGCGGGAGTCAACTACCGCACGACCGACTTCGTCGAAGCGGCGAAGCAGCTCACGGACGGACGCGGCGTCGACGTGATCCTCGACCTCGTCGGCGGCGACTACCTGGCGCGCAACATCGACGCGCTCGCGATGAACGGCCGGATCATGGTGATCGCCAACCAGAGCGGCGAGGCGTCGTCGTTCCAGCTGGGTGCGCTCATGCAGAAGCGCGGCCGCATCTGGGCGACCACCCTGCGCGCGCGGCCGATCGAGGAGAAGGCCGAGATCGTGGCCGGAGTGGGCCGCGACGTGTGGCCGCTGGTCGAGCGCGGCATGGTGAAGCCGATCATCGACGAGGTGTTCCCGCTCGACGAAGCCGCCGACGCCCATCGGAGGATGGACGCCGGCGGGCATATCGGCAAGCTGCTGCTGAAGGTGTAGCTGGCTACGGGCCGCCACGTGGGAGTTAGCAGACCTCGTGCGGACTACGAGACGTGCCGCGGCACGAGGGGTAGTCCGCACTACGTAGTGCGGCGGGCAGGGCTCGGGCGTCAGCGAACGCGCGAGTCAGCCCCGGGCCGCACCGGCGACGCGCCGACGACCTCGACCAGCACCGGGATCTCCGCTTCTCCGCCGAGCACGCGGTCGAGGCCGCGCACCGCACCGGAGGCCGCTTGGACGGCGTCCGTCGGAGCCGATCCGGCGGTGAGCCGCAGGCGGATCTTGAGCGCGGGCGCGCCCTTCAATTCGTACGCGACCACCGAGACCGAAGCGACGTCACGGCGAGAGGACAGCGCGTCGACCAGGGCGGTCTCGGCGAAGCCCGACGACACGATCACGCGCCCGGCGTTCTCGTCGAGGTCGACCACTCGGTCGGTGCGTCCGCGACCGCGGGTCACGATGGCCACCAGAGCGATGATGACGATCAGCAGGCAGAGCACTGCGAGCAGCCACGGCAGGTAGCTGCCGTCGAACGGCTCGTTGCCGCCGGCCCGGGTGTTCGAGAGCGCCGTCGACTGGGCGTCGCGGGCGGTGGTCAGCCAGTCGCGCAGGAGCGGCGCTCCGGGCAGCGCCGTCGCGGCGACGAAAAGCCCGACGGCGAGCGAGATGACGCCGAGCACGATCAAGAAGAGGCGATTCGCGAAGCGATTCGTGGTGGTCATGCGCCGAGCCTTCCGTTCGGGGTGACGCGCGCTTCGGCGGTCACGGGCGGGCGGTACGCGATGCGACCGAGCTCGTCGTTGGCGGCGCGCAGCACGGCATCGGTGTCGGCGGTGGAACCCGACGCCGGGGTGATCGTGATGCGGGCGCTCGAGCGAGCGACCCACGCGGTGACCTGGCCGGGAGCGAGTCCGCCGGCGATCCGCGCGTTGCGGGCGAGAGAGGCGGCAATCACCTGGTCGTCGACGACCACGGCGACGCGGTCGTCGTCGATCGTGTGGCGACCCCGGCGGCCCGGGGTGAGCCCGATCACGACGAGCACGAGACCGAGGATCGCCGCGGCGATACCGGCCGCGATGACGAGCGCGGGCTGGGCGGTCGCGGCCGACAGCAGCGTGGCGACGGCGTCGACGGGCGAGAACAGCAGGGGCGGTTGTCCGAGCGCCGCGTACACGGCCTCGACGCCGACGTATCCGACCGCAAGGATCAGCACGATCAGCATCACGACGGTGGCCCCGGAGCGCGACGAGTGGGTCTCGCGACGCAGGATCCGCCGGGTCACCCCCGAAGGAACGCGCGCCACGGCAGACGTCGGCTTCGACTGGGAGCCCGCCGAGGGATCCTTGGTGGGTGCGGTGGTCATCGCAGCTCCTCTTTCTTTTCGAGCTGGCTGCCGGTGATCGTCACGTCGACGCGCGACACGGCGCGACCGGCGATCTCGTTGACGCGACGGGTGACGGTCTCTTGGAGCGAACGCACGGTGCCGATCACTCCGCCGGCGGGAGCCTCGGTCGCAGCGTCGAGGCGCGGGATCGTCAACGGGGTCGCGACGCGGAGGGCCAGTCGACCCTCGTCGTCGTGCGCGTCGACCCGCACGTCGTGGTGCGAGACACGCAGCTCGTCGGCGACGATCGCGCTGCCCACGCGCTGAAGAGCGCGCGGGGCGATGCTGACGTGGCCGGGGATGACCGGGCTCGCACCCGGCACGTCACGGCTAAGAGTGGCCGTCGGGGAATCAGGATCCGACGACCACTCGCTGGAGGCCGCGCCGGCTGCGTCGCCGGTCGCGGCGGTGTGGGGACCCATCAGGACGAGCGCCGTCCGCGCAACACGTCGAGAAGACTCGAGGCGTCGAGCTTGCCGGAGGCGATCCGGCCGACGAGGGCGCCGACAGCGATGAACACGGCGACGAGAAGGAAGGCCCAGAAGCCGAATGCCACCGCGACGACGCCGAGCACGGCGCCGATCGCGATGCCGGTGGTGGTGGCGGTCACGAGACGCGGCTCTCGGCGGGCTGGTCGTCGTTGTCGTCGTCGTCACCGGGGATGTGCACGTCGTTGATGGCGACGTTGATCTCGGCGACCTCCATGCCGACGAGCTCGGTGATCGCCTGGGCGACCGCGACACGGACCTGCTCGGCGACTGAGTTCATCGGCACCGGGTATTCGACGACGATGGTGACGTCGGCGGCGACCTGGGTCTCGCCGACCTCGACGCGCACACCCTGCGACAGGTCGGTCGAGCCGATCACGTCGCGGATCGCACCGAACGCACGAGCCGCACCGCCACCGAGGGCGTAGACGCCGGGAACCTCGCGGGCGGCGATGCCGGCGACCTTCGAGATCACGCTGTCGGCGATGACGGTCTTGCCGGTCGCGGTGGAGGCCGTGACGGCACTCGACGTGGTGGTGACCGGGGTCGCGACCTTGTCGACGCGGCTGGTCGAAGTCGGGGTGGTCGAGGTCGGGGTGGGAACGGTGGGCTTGGTGTCGGCCATGTGATGCTCCTTCGATGCGTGAGGGGGCGACGAAATCGCCGCTCAGGAGTGAGACGGTACCCGCTCCAGAAACGTCACGGAATTCGTTGAAAAAGTTTTCGGGGCCCCCGTTTGTCGTCGGCATGGTGTTTGCTGAACGGGTGAAGGTCGCCGCATCTCCTGAGGCCCCGCACCCGCCCGAGCAGCAGCTCGCCCCCCAGGCCGGTGCCGGCCTCGACGGTGCCTCCGACGGGCTTCTCGCTCGCCGGGCCGCCGACGGCGATTCACGAGCCTTCGAGGTGCTCCTCCGCCGCCACCTCTCGCTGATGACCGCCTATGCAGTCCGCCTCACCGGTTCGCGGGCCGACGCCTCCGATGCCGTCCAAGAGGCGTCGATCGCCATCTGGCGCGAGCTGCCGACGCTCACCACCCCCGACGCGGTGCGCGGCTGGATGATGCGCATCGTGTCGCGCAAGGCCTTCGATCTGATGCGCGCGCGGAAGCCGGTGGATGACATCGACGACGAGGCGGTCTCGAACCGGTTGCCGGTGAGCGAGTCCGCGGATCCTGCGCGTCTCGCTGTGACCGGCGACGCCATGTCGGGCCTGCGCGCGGCGCTCGATCGGCTGCCGCCTCTGCAGAGGCAGAGCTGGATCCTGCGCGAAGTCGGCGGTGAGTCGTACGGCGAGATCGCCGAGCACCTCGGCATCACCACCACAGCAGCCCGCGGTCAGCTCGCCCGCGCCCGAGAAACCCTGACCCGAGAGATGGAGGCGTGGCGATGAGCGAGCAGACCGTGACGCTCGAGCGGCTGTCCGACTACCTGGATTCGGGCCGGTTCCCCTACGACCCCGAGATCGAAGACGTTCCCGAGAACGCCGGGCAGTTGGCCGTGCTGCAGCGGCTCCGCTCGCTCTCGGGGCGCCTCATCTCTGACGAGGCCGCAGCCGAACCGGAGCCCGACCCGAGCTGGTTCTCCGGGGTGATGGACCGCGTGCGCCGCGAGGCCCGCTCCGGGCGAGACATCCCTCTGCTCGCGAGCGACGCGTTCGAGACGCTCCACGTGACCGAGGGCGCGGTACGCGGCCTCATCCGCGAGGCCGGCGACTCCGTTCCCGGGGCCGTCGTCATCTCATGCTCGATCGACGGTTCGGTCACCGAGCTGGGCGCGCCACTCCACATCGAGGTGACGATCAGCGCTCTCCGCGGCGAGTTCGTGCCCGCCATGGCCGACGAGGTCAGGCAGGCCGTCGCCGATCGGCTGACCGCGCAAGAGCTGGTGGTCGAGACGGTCGACATCGTCATCGGCGACGTGCATCTGCTCGAAAGCGAGGCCTCGCAATGAGCGTCGACCTGTCTCGCAGTCTCGCCGATGAGATCCTCGCCCTCGCCAAGGCAACGCCCGGGGTCGCTGGCGTCTACGCCCGCCCCGGCATCGGCCAGCTGTCGCGCATCGTGCGCGAGGGCGTCGCGGTCGTCTCGGGCTCGGGCTCCGACGGCTCGGTGTCACCCATCGACGTGCACGTGACCGCCGAGGCCACCCGCATCGAGTTCGACGTCGCCCTCGCGCCCGGCCAGGTCGGCCCCGCCGTCGCCCGGGCTGTGGCTGCTGCCGCTCGCACCGCGGCCGCCGCGAGCGGGTTGCCGCCGGCCGTGGTCGACGTGCGGGTGGTGTCACTGGGCTGAGCGGGCTGCGCTCGGGCCTCTGCGTGCGCTCTCTTTTGCCAATTCGAGAGCAAAACCGCGACTCGACCCGGATCGGCCCGGCGTTTCACCCCGATCGCTCTCACAGTGGCGAGCGGGGCGGGCGAGACTCAGGATCCGGCGCCCGGCGTGGTCACTTTCCAGAAGCCTCGCGGCGCCACCCCCACCGCTCGGCCCGGGCCCGCCTCTGCAGCCGGTTTCTTCTCGACGGTGGCCGCCGTGAGCGGTGAGTGTCCACGATCTGCTGGTATTCGGGGCGCTGCACCAGCAGATCCTGGACACCCACCGCCCGAAGGCCGGGCGGGAGGGAGCGACGGCGGCTACACAGCCGTCAGGTGACGGAAACGCGTGCCGTGATAGATCAGAGGATCCTGGCCCTCGCCGACCCGCACGGCCGTTACTTCCAGCAGGACCACGTGGTGATCACCCGCCGGAACCTCGCTGCGGATCACGCATTCGAGCCACACCGCGGCGTCGTGCACGAAGATCGCACCCGACTGGGGCTGGTGCAGGTCGAGCCCGGCGAAGCGGTCGCGGGTGCGGCTCGACAGCTGGTAGCAGGCCTCGTCGTGAGCAGAGGCGAGAATCGAGATGCCGATCCGCTCGGCCTGCTTCAGCACCGGCCAGGTGGTCGACGAGTTCTGCACCGAGAACATCACCATGGGCGGATCGAACGAGACTCCGACGCTGAATGACGACGACACCATGCCGACCTTGACGCCGTCGATCTCGGCCGCGAGCGCCGCCACTCCCGAAGGGAACGCGCCGAACGCCGACTTGATCGCGAGGGCGGCATCAGGGTGCTCGGCCCCGGTGAGCAGGGCGGGAGTGACCTCGGCGAGACTCATTTCTGACCTGCCGCGCTGAGCCCGGCAGTCGCAAGCACAATCTCGCGCCATTGCCCGAGCCACTTTTCGTAGGATCCTTCGTCGGCGTACGTGTTCTCGTTCAGATACAGCCCCTGCGTCGGCGCGGTCGCCCCCAACTCGACGAGGATCGGCTTGAGCAGCAACTCCGGAGCCAACGCATGCGCCGGCCCCGCCCCGAGCATCAGCGGCACCACCGTGACGCCCGCGAGCCCGGTCGCCCCGGCGAACTGGTCGAGGAAGCACTTCAGCACCCCCGTGTAGCTCGCCTTGTACGTCGGAGACGCGACGACCACGAGGTCGCTGCCCGAGACGGTCTCGACGGCGGCCTTCACGGTCTCGTCGCCCCAGCCGAGCAGCGAGGGCCCCAGCGTCACGACGTCGACCACGCTGTCGGGCGCTCGGCCGGTCAGCGATTCGGCCACGTGCCGCGCGGCGTCGAGCGTGCGAGAAGCCGGCTTGGGATTACCGGCAACAACAGTGACGATCATTCGCTCTCCTCGGGGTTGGCTGCGCCCAGTCTTCGCCCGCCGCGTTTCTGTCGCGTACCCTCCGAATTAAGCGTCGATTACGCCAGCGCACTGCACCATTCCGCCGCGTGCGTTCCGACAAAAGCCCCGATCAGCATCCGAATCGCGTCCCGTTGAGCCCCAAACCGCCGCCGCCCCGAGTGATTCGGCCACCACACCCGGCACCCTCTTCCGCGGCCGCCGCTCGGCTCGAGGCTTCACGGCCCGTTGCATCGGCCGCCGCACGACAGGGGGCAGCGACACTGCGGCCGACCAGGCCGCCTAGTGACTAGACGACTCGACGGGCAGGTCGTATGTGACCCACCGGGTCGCCGTCGCGACGGAGTCGTAGAGCGACCGCGCCGTCGAGTTGTCGGCCGCGGTCACCCAACGGACGACTGTGGATCCTTCCGCCCCGGCGATCCGTCGAGCCTCGTCGATCAGCTCGGACGCGACGCCCGACCGCCGATGCCCGGGACTCGTGAAGAGGTCGTCGAGATACAGGCCGGTGCTGGCCGACGACGGGCGCGCGAACCGCCGGAGGTTCGCCAGGCCCGCCAGCTCCCCGCCGCGGACGACGACGAGCCCGGACAGCCCGAACTCCCCCTTCGACACCCACCCCCAGGTGCGGTCGACAGCGTCGTCATCGGGAGCGAGCTCGTAGAAGGCGCGGTACTCGCGGTAGAGCCGCTTCCACTCGGCCTCGTCTTCCCCCATCACAGCGCGAACAACGGACCCGATTTCGTCAGTCATCCCGGAAGGGTACCGGCCCCGCCCAGGCCTGAGCCGAGCTCGGTGGGCCCGCCCGTGGTCGACGTGCGGGTGGTGTCGCTGGGCTGAGCGGCCTGCGCCCCGGCGATCGTGCTGTGCGCAAATTTGAGAGCGAAACCCACGACTCGACGCGGATCCGCCCGGCTTCTGGCCACGATCACTCTCAAATTGACGGAAGAGCCGAGGATCCGGCGCCAGCGCATGCACGAACCGGGAGTCTTGCGGCGCCACCGCCGCCGCTCGGCCCGGGCCCGCCTCTGCAGTCGGTTTCGCGTCGGCGGTGGCCCGCCGCGAGCGGTGACTGTCCCCGATCTGCTGGTGTTCGGGGCCGGGCATCAGCAGATGGCGGACACTCATTGCCCGGGAGGGCGGGAGGCGTGCAGGCGGACGGGCGTCACCTCCGGCACGACGACGTGGTGACTGACCGACCTGCGGCAGCTACGGGTCGACGTGCCTCAGACTGAGCGGGTGAAGTGGACGGATGACATCGACCGGGGTGCGTGGCTTCGAGAGCGAGTTCCCTTCGACGGCGGCTATGCCACCGTTGCGGGCACCGGCTGGGATGCCTACGCCCGCATCCTGCATCCCGCGAGGGCGTCCGGTGAAGTCAATGGCAAGTTCGTCGAGCACGAATGGACGTGGGCCGAGGCCGCCCGACGCCGCGGAGTCGGCATGCATCCCTTCGTTGGCTGGAACACGATCGGGCGCCAGGACGGCCAGGTGAAAGTCGATGGCCTCCTCCTCTCCCCTGGCCAGGAGGGTCTCCTCGAACCCCATCTGCTGCGCCACCTCGCCTCCGTTCTGGAAGGGGCGACGACGACCCCGGATGACATCACAGTCGGCGTCTGGAACGCATCCGGCCTCGAGGCCGGCACAGGCACGGTGGCCGCGTTCGCATCCTCGTCCGGGCCGAACGGAGCTGAGCCCCGAGTGGCACCGACCGACGCCGAAATGCGGGCACTGATGGAACGCCTGGCTGAGGAAGCGTGGTCGCAGCTCCGCTCGGGAAATCTGCCCCAACCCTCCGAGGTTCCTTATCTGGAGTTGCCCTACCGGGAGTACTACCTGTCGATCACCACCCTGCACGAACTGGGAGACCTGGCCGAGCACGATGACGACCTCGACATGGGTGTGCACTTGATCTGGCCTGACGACCATCAGTGGCTCGTTGCCAGCGAAATCGACTTCGACTCCACCGTCGTCGGGGGTTCGAAAGGGCTCATCGAGCGCATCGTCGCCCATCCCGCCCTCGAGGCATTCGAGGTTCGCGAGACCGATCATTTCGACGTCGACGCTCGCACTGTGAGGTAAGGCCTTTCTCGGGATGAACTTCAGGGACCGTTGCAAAGCTCACGAAGACCCCGCAGCCATAAAGTGAGTCGCCGAGCCGATACGCTCTGGGCATGAACGTGGGGTCGGTAGTACTCGGGGTGTCGACGGCGCTGGCGATCACGGCAGCGGTCGGCGCGGTTATCGCGATCAGCGCCTCGCAACCCGTTCAGGGGCCGGAGCCGATCCGTGGGCCGCAGATCGGCGTCTGCGGGTCGCCCCAAGAATCGGACGCCGCGACTTTCCACGCGATGGCGGCGAGCTTCCTCATCAAGAACACCTCAGGCTCACCGGTGACGATCCGCGCCATCCGTCCTCAGACTCTGAAGGGGCTCGCCTCTGCGAGGGTGACGCTCGCCCTGGGAGCGGACGACAAAAAGACGGACGGCTACGAGGTGGCAGCATCAGTAGGCGTTCCGGCCACGGAAGTGGCTCACAGCTCGACGGTCGCGGCCGACGGCACCACAATCGCCCCGCACTCGTTCGCAACGATCATCACGAGCATGACGCTGGCCGATGGCGCGAGGGCCGGGAGCGCCGGCGACTTCGAGCTGACATCGAATGGCCCTTCTGGCTCGCTCCACACCCAGATGATCCGAGCATCCGTCGGCCTCGGCGTAGACGATCTGGCCTGCTCCGCTCTGCCTGGGTAGCAGCGCCGCACGGAACCGCCGTCCCACTACAGTTCCCCTATGCCAGAGGAGCCCGTCGAGAAGGTCCCCGTCGGGTTCTGGCGCCACGTGCCCTGGATCTACGTGGTCGGCCTCGTCGTGTCGGCAGTTCTCGTCGGGTTCATCGGCTCGTACTACGACACGTCTGGCGGGGCGGCCGTCATTCTCTGGGGTGGGTTCATCACGGCTGGATTCCAAGAGTCACGCAAGTCGGAACGCAAGCGAATCGCAGACGGCGACCCGCAGCCGTCTCGCCGTCCGACAACGAACGCGGCCGAGGTCGCACTGACGGCCGCCCTCATCCTCTTCAGCGGTGCTCTGGTCGTCTTCGTGTCGTACATCAACTTCGGCGACGACGACCGTTCGCCGACACCGACGGAGGCAGTCCTCGCAGGGATCGCCGTCCTCATCAGCGCCCTCACGGTCACCGCCGTGGTCCTGTGGGCAAGACGAAAGAACAAGCTCAGAGACCAGGCCGCAGCGTAGCGGCGTGCTCGTGCAGAAACGCCAGTTCAGGATCCGACTCGCGTCCCCTCCGCACCCCAACCGCCGCCGCGCCGAGTTGCGCGGTCATCAAATCCGGCGCCCTCTTCCGCGGCCGCCGCTCACCTCGGCGTGCTCTCGGTGCGACTTTGCTACGCTAGGCCTGCTGCTCTCCCGGGGGCGGTGCGCGAGTGTAGTTCAATGGCAGAACTTCAGCTTCCCAAGCTGATAGCGCGGGTTCGATTCCCGTCACTCGCTCTCTAAAGAGTGCAGGCGTGACTTGAGGCCGGAAGACCAGTTGGCGTGCAGGGACTCCTAAGGACCCCTTGGCGGCCTCGAGTCCAACAGAAGACGCAAGGTCATGCACGCTGGCGCTCTCGACTTTGCCCAGGGTTTTCACGCCCTCTGCAGCAGGGACGATCGCCCTTGCGATGGCTTCCAGGTACGTGTCGCTCGCCCATCTCCACTCACTCCCTCGCAGCAGATCGAAGTCGCTCGTAAAGGCCTGCCTGAAGAAGTACCTTGATTAGGCCGCCGATGTCCTCCATCTGCAGGAGTGCCGAGATGGCCTTCTCGTGGCCCTCCCCGGCCGTGTAGAGCAGTTCCTCGACCTGACTGTGGATCGTCGGCGAAGTGTCGAAGTCTGCTTGAGTGTTGGCCATCGCCTCTGCCTGCAGCTGAGGGTTGTCGACAGCGTGCCTGAACACAGACTCGAAGCTATTCACCTGGTCCGTCTCTCCGAGCCCCGAGCCGGCGAAAAGGGTGTTGAGCTGATTGATGATTTCCGACAGCCACCCGTACTTGGTTTCTTTTGCTTGTCCAGAGCCGCCCTCGGTGATGCCAGCGAGTTCACCGGCTTCGCCTTGAGTGAGGCCGAGAGATTGCTGGTCCATCCGCCGCAGCCGGTAGTGGGTGAGGATCACGTCGTCGAGGTCGAGAACTGGGGCTTGGGGTTCGTCTCGCTCGATGACGCGGCGAAAGACACGGAGGAAGATCGCCCACTTCTCCACTCGAGTGTCTTCGTAATTAATGATTTGGGAGAGGAAGTCGTAGGAGCGGACAAACGCGTTAACGGTCCCGCGGAAGTCTTCGAGCCTTGCCCTTTCGAGATCGTCGCTTGTCTCTGCGGCGGTTCTCCACCGGTCCCAGAATCGGTCGCGGGACGTCTTCACGCGGCTGTACAGCGTGTTGTTGCTGATCTTGTTGATCCAAGCATCGACGACCTGGTCGACGTCGATTTCATCGACGATGTGCATGCCCTGGAGTTTTCCGAGCATGTCGTGAATAACGTCCGGATCCGAAGGTGTCGTCAGCAGGGCTTCTTCGTAGTACACCTGGAACGCAGCAAGAATCTCCGCCGGGTCGTTCACGAAGTCGAGAATGTAGGTGTTCTCTTTGCCAGGGATGACCCGGTTCAGACGGGACAGCGTCTGTACGGCAGTGATGCCAGACAGCTTCTTGTCGACGTACATGCCCACCAACAGAGGCTGATCGAACCCGGTCTGGAATTTGCTTGCCACGATCATGACTTGGTATTCCTCACCGGCGAACGCAGCCTCGAGGCGCCGGCCATGAAGGCCGGGGTTGCTGGTGGCCTCAGTGATATCGGAATCCCCGGTGTCGGGGTCAGCCACGGAACCGGAGAAAGCGACGAGAGTGCCCAGGACGCCGGTCAGACCGTGGTCTTTGATGTAGGCGTCAATTTGTGTCTTGTATCGGACCGCTTCGAGGCGCGAGGCGGTGACGACCATCGCTTTCGCCCTTCCGCCGAGTTCGGAAGAGACATTGGCGCGGAAGTGCTCAACGATAACGGCGACCTTCTGGGCGATATTCACCGGGTGCAGGCGCACCCATCGCATCAGTTCCGTGTTCGCCTTCTTCGTGTCCACCTCCACATCCCTGTCCGCATGCGCGTGCGCGACGGTGAACGCAAGGTCGTAGGGTAGGTAGTTCTTCAAGACGTCGAGGATGAAGCCTTCCTCGATGGCCTGCTTCATCGAGTACAAATCGAACGGCCCCGGCACCCCAGTGATTTGGTCCGGGCGCCCGAAGAGCTCAAGGGTCTTCCCCTTCGGCGTGGCCGTAAATGCGAAGAACGAGATAGTTCCGCGACCACCGACGTTGCGATCCATGAGATCCGCAAGAACAGCTTCAGAGTCCACGAGGTTCTCGTCGTCCTCGGCGCTCGCTGTCAGGACTTGCTTGAGAGAGGCAGCAGCTTCCCCGCTCTGAGACGAATGCGCTTCGTCGGCGATCACCGCATAAGTGCGGTCAGCTAACCCGACGTCTTTTTCGATCACGTCCAAAGCAAAAGGGAACGTCTGCAACGTTACGCCGATAATCTGCCGTCCCGCGAGCAACGCTTGGGCGAGCTGAGCGGACTTCGAGCCGTCACTCCCCGACGTAATGCCCTCGAAAACCCCAGGCCGAGACTCTAGTTGTTCGACGGCACGCTGGAGTTGCCCATCCAACACCTGCCGATCGCTAACGACAATTACCCCGTCGAATACCTTGCGGCCCACGGGTGTATGGAGTGACGCCATCCGGTGGGCGGTCCATGCGATGGAATCCGTCTTGCCCGACCCGGCAGAATGCTGAATCAGGTAGCTTCCGCCGGGACCCTCGGACCGGATGGTCGCCTCAAGTTTCGTGACGGCGCGCCACTGGTGATACCTAGGGAACCGGACCTGCCGGTCATACGTCTTCGCGCCCGTGAGCGGATCTTGCCGTTCCTCAAACCGGTAGTGCAAAAACCGGCCGACGATGTCCAACCAGGTCTCCCGCTGCAGGGTCTCTTCCCAGAAGAAGGCCGTCGGCGAGGTCTCGTCCCGATTCGGATTCCCAGCGCCATTATTGCGACCCTGGTTGAAGGGCAAGAAGTACGTGTTCACTCCCGCGAGCTTCGTCGTCATGAACACCAACTCGTTGGAGACAACGAAGTGCACGAGGGCGCCCCGTCCGAATGCCAGCAGCGGCTCCCCTACCGGGACTCGATCCTGTGCGTACTGCTTGAGCGCGGCCGCTGCATTCTGCGTCAGGTCCGTCTTGATCTCGACCGTCGCCACCGGGATGCCGTTCACGAACAGGACAAGATCGAGGCGGTTGCCGTTTCTGGTCGAGTACGAGACCTGCCGCATCACGCGCACCCTGTTCGCCGCAAAACGTGCCTCTGTAGTCGCGTTCAGGTCGGTCGCGGGCCTCGACTGAAACAGCGACAGGGAAGCGGGGGTAACGCCGATTGGGCGTTTCAGCACGTTCAACGTGCCACCTGAGTTCATCGGATCCGTCGCCAAGACCCGCACGACACGATCCAGAACCCGCGACCGCCCCTGCGCCTGCTGCGCGTCTGTTCCTTCCGGCTTGACCACCTTTGCCAGATCGTCGGGCTGAGTTTCCTGCAGGAACACCAACAGGTCCTCCGGGAACAGGGCGCGCTCCCTGTCGTAACCGGCATCCGTCGGCGAGTACAGCCAGCCGTTCGCGGCCAGGTGGGTGCAGAGTTCCGACTCGAACGCCTCCTCATGCATGATGCTCACCGTCACACCTCCACGAGCTCGCGTACATGGATTTTCCCCGTCACCGCTCCCGAAATTAGCGCCACACGACGCTCGCGCGACAACGCCACGGCGCGCCTTGCATCAGCAATTGTGAGGTCGACTTCGTGCAATGCGTCCTGCAAATAATTGACGATTCGTGATTGCTCTTCAGGGGGGGGCATTGCTACCACCAACTGCCTAATGGACGCCATCGGCAGGTTGTTCGCGAGTCCTTCAGCGCCACTAACGGACGACTCGATCTGGCGACGAGTAGGCGTTGAATTCAGTAAGGCATTTAGGTATTGAGTGGAGGCCATGGACGGCAAGGGGTGCAGACGGAAGGTCTTGTCCGACAGAATCAACTTGCTGGATACGTGATCAACGAGGGCGGCGGATCCGAGCAGCCGGATGCTGCCGCTGGCTCGGTTCATGAGCAGGTCTCCCGGCCGGACGACAAGTGACGCAGGATATGAGAAGCCGTCCGGAAGCTTCTTCTGCTCGTCCTCACGAAAAACCCCGCCGTTTACACATCCGGATTTGAGCACGCCCGTCTCGCCTTCTTTGGCGGGGCCTGCCTCAGCCTGAGGGCTGATGCCCTGTTCAATGACGCCCAGAATTCGCCGCAACGTCGCGACAGTCCAGTGGCTTGGGATAAGACCCAGCCAGTTAGAGCCTGACTCCGTAAACGGCGCATCTGGATTGAGGCCTTTGGTCACGGCGTGGCTGACTGTCGCAGCCCGCCGCTCCTGGAGCAACCCGATCAGATCCTCCTGATCCCGAATAAACGCATCGATCTCCCCCGTCTCCTCATCCAGAAAATCAGCGATAGCCTCCTGGTCCGGCGTGGCTGGGACTTGGATTTTAATCGACATGAGGTCAGCCGCATTGATGGCCGGGTAGCTGATACCTACGGAACGCGCGACGATTTCATCGAGGACAGCCGGAGCCAGGATGGCATAGCCGAGAAATCGGGAATCAACACAGCGCGGACGAAGCACCGCGAACCCTGTCGATGCGATCGCGTTCGGGGGTGGGTCTTGCACCGAGGTGACAGCCCGAAGGTAAGTCCGCACCGTCGATACGAGGACATCACCAGGACGGACTATCCGGCGTGCTCGGCTGGGTGCACTGCCGAATGTGATGGGCTCGCCCCACCTAGCCCCCGACACGTGATCGACGTCCGAAATTTCGAGGTAGGAGATCTGCGTGGTCTCGTCTTGATTCTCCGGCAAAACTTCATCATTGACGGAGGCAACGGCTTTGAGTGGCATTTCCGGCCAGGAAGCCCAACTCATGCTTTGACGTGTTCGAGTCGTGCACGGATGCGTCCGAGGACGATGTCAAGGTCGGCGTCGATCTCTTCGAGGGGTCGGGGTGGCAGGTACTCGTAGAAGTGTCGGGTGAAGGGGATTTCGGCGCCTTCTCTGGTTTTGGTGGTATCGATCCACGCGTCGGGGGCAAAGGGACGTACTTCTTGGTCGAAGTAGTCTTCGATGTCCTGCCCCCAGGGCACGTTCTCCGTGTCCCGCAGCGTTGGATCCGCCTCCGCTCGGCCTTTCGAGTCGACGCAGACGTCGGCGGTATCGTCCCGCGCCCCGAGGGCCACCAGGATGATCTTCATCATCGTCGCCGCGACCCCGACGTGTCCGGCTCGGAGGCCGGCTTTCAGGTCGGTGGTGAAAGCGTTCCGGTTCTTCCACACCCGCTCCGCTCCCATCCCCTCGAGCACCGCCCGGAGGCCGGCCTGCTGGTCGGGGTCGAGTTTCAGGATGGCCTTCTCGAGGAACAGCGCGTCGATCCGGTCCGAGGTGACGGCCCAGTTGCGGCGAAGGGGGCGTTCGACGGTGATGGTGCGGTAGTAAAACGCTTCCCGCGGGAACACCTTCGACAGTTTCCCCTTCTCGTTCGCCCCGTACAGGCGAACGATGTCGGCGATGTTGTCCGTGGAGAGTTCGTTCCGTTTGGAGCCGAGGCCCTTCCGCATTTTCCGGAACAGTTTCGTCCCGTCCAAGAGTTGCACTTTCCCTGCCCGGTCGGGGTGTTTTTGGGTGCTGAGGATCCACAGGTAGGTGGAGATGCCGGTGTTGTAGAACATGTCCGTCGGCAGCGCGATGATCGCTTCCAGGTAGTCGCGTTCGAGGACCCACCGGCGAATGTTCGACTCCCCCGACCCGGCACCCCCGGTGAACAGGGGGCTGCCGTTGAGCACGATGCCGGCGCGGCCGCCGGGGCTGGTGTCGGTGGCGGGGCGGATCTTGGAGATCAGGTGCATCAGGAAGAGCATCGACCCATCTGAGACGCGCGGAAGCCCCGGACCGAATCGGCCAGCAAACCCGCGAAGTGCGTGTTCCTCAGTGACCTGTTTCTGCTGCTTCTTCCAGTCGACACCGAAGGGCGGGTTAGACAGGCAGTAGTTGAACGTGGCGTTGGGGTGACCGTCGTCAAGGAGAGTGTCGCCGAATACGATCGCGTCGACGGGTTGCCCTTTAACAGTCATGTCGGCTTTGCAGATGGCGTAGGACTGCGGGTTGATTTCTTGCCCCGCCAGCGTCAGTTTCGCCGTCGGGTTCATCTGCCGGATGTGGTCCTCCGCCACCGACAGCATTCCCCCGGTCCCCGCGGTGGGGTCATAGATCGACCGGACCGCGTTCGGGGTGGTCAGGGCGTCGGCGTCGGGGTTGAGAAGCAGGTCGACCATCAACTCGATGACATCCCGAGGGGTGAAGTGCTCTCCGGCTGTCTCGTTGGATGCTTCAGCGAACTTTCGGATGAGCTCTTCGAAAATGTGCCCCATCTCCTCATTCGGCACTGCCTCCGGGCTGAGGTCCACTTCGGCAAATTTCTGAGTGACGAGGAAGAGGAGGCCGGCCTCGTCGAGTTCGTGGAACCGGTCGGTGATCTTGTACTTGTCGAAAATGTCCCGCACGTTCTCCGAGAATCCCGCCACGTAATCCAGCAGGTTCGCGGCGATGTTCTCCGGATCCCCCAGCACCGCTTTTAAGTCGAAACGGGACGTGTTGAAGAAGGAGTACTGGTGGTTCGCGCGAGTGCGGAGCAGGGCCGGTCGGACGGGGACGCCCTGGTTTTCGGCGTCCCGGACGACAGCAAGGACGTCGGTTTTGTTAGGAGCGAGGACCGCGTCGAGGCGGCGGAGGACAGTGAAGGGGAGAACAATGTCGCCGTACTGGTGTGCTTTGAAACTGCCGCGCAGCAGGTCCGCGATGGACCAAATGAATGACGCGTGATTCGAACTCAAACCTGTAACCTCCGTGACAGCCGGCATCGCCATGACACCGGCTCCCCTAACGGTATTGCCCATCCCGCAGTTTTCGCGCCCCCAGCCCGGGCTGCCCACGAAAACAGACCACCCCACACGGCGATACGATCCATCACGAACCGCCCGCCACATTGGGTGCCATTGCATCGGGTGGCCTCTTTACCGGTACATCATTTCCCACAGCTGTTCTCGTGCTGAAGTGAAATCGACGGGGCGGCCGGCCATGGCACTAGTGAAGTGCTCGACCGACTACAGGCTGAGGTGGCCATAGCGGGCAGAGTAAAGGCCGAGCGCAGTGATGCAGTACGTGCTGGAGTGGTCCAGACCTTCGATAGAACGTGAGCTGGACACGCCCAGCTCGCGGAACACGGGTGCTGCCGCCTCCCCCATCGATCAGACGAACCGCGTTCATGACCTACGGGTCAGTTACCTTCTGCGGCTGGCCACCGAGATTGCCGCATGACTGCCGGCGTGTGGCCACAGAATCAGTGTTCCGCTCTCGTTTATTGTCGAGCTCCATTTGAGCCAGGGCCGACATGACTGGGAATACCATCGACCCCATCGGGGTGGACGTGTGCACACCACCTCCCCCAAGATTCAAGACTCGAAGAACCTCGGACCTGGCTCGAAGGTTCTCGGCGGCGTCGAGCAAGCTCTACGTTGACCGGCCCAGCCGGTCGAGCGTCGTGACGATCAGGGTGTCACCTTCGTAGATCGCTTCTAACGCACGGGCCAACTCCGGCCGCGATGCCTGGGCACCTGATAGCCCATGATCGATGTAGAGATCGTAGCGGCGCACGGCAGCCGCAAGAAGGTCCGTTTCTTGCCTGTCCGTCGCCTGCTGCATGGTCGACACCCGTGCATACCTAATCCACTTGCTCAATAACGACCTCAAGGTGTCCCAAACCCAACGGTGACTGCGTCACGCGAGCAGAACGTTTCGGCACACAAAATTGAGAAAACCCGTATCGCGGACATTCGCGGAGGTAAGAATCTAAATTCGACGAGGGGCGGGACATCCCATGTCCCTAAGGTTTCGAGACAAGCGCGCAGAATTGCGCCCATTAAACAAATATGCATCCAGCGCGCCAGCTGAAGCCGTGGAGACACTACATTTACTTGCATGACCCGAATTGACAACATACGCATCGACCGGCTTTCGGGTAGGTCTACCCCTATTGACATTGAACTGAACCCCGACCTAAATGTCTTTTTTGGCTTAAATGGAACAGGGAAGACTTCACTGCTGAAGGTGATTTACTCGGCGGTTCGCAATCGTTCCGATCTCCTTGCAGGTATTTCCTTCGAGTCTGCCGCCGTCACTATCTTTAGCCAGCTGGAAAATACGTCTCTAACTCGCCGCATTAGGTCCGGCGACCTCGAAAAGCAAGAGGACGCGTTCTATGTAGATGAAGACGGGGACCACGTGCGCCTTGCAAGGGGCCCAGCCACAAGCTGGAAGACCTCAGGGCATAAGGAGAATAGACCGTTCGAAGCAACTTTTCTTACGACTTCGCGTCTTTCGGTATCTGACAGACGCGCCTCGCGAACTTATCCACGCGGAGGTGATTCCTCGGTGGATGCGACCATTGACGAACGCTTCGCCGAGGAAGTCCAACTTCTCTGGCGCCGCTACACGAATAAGACCCTTTCAGAGGTGCGGCAGATTCAGCAAAGCGGACTTGCACAAATTTTGCAGTCGCTATTCAGTGATGCAATTGCCACCCACCCTCAGGAACTTGATGCGCAGACTGCGTACTACCGGTCCATGGAGTTCCTGCGTCGGCAGGGTGTGCAGCCCCGAGAAACACTGAAATCATTTACATCTCATTATGCGTCAGATGTTCGCCTAGCGAGCATTGTTCATGAAATCGACTCCATTGAGCGCCGAATTGAGAGCGCGGAGGAGCCGCGACGAAAATTGCAGGAACTGATCGGACAGTTCGTTGGCGGAAAGGAAATTGAGTTCACGGATCGAGAAATCGACGTGCGATCTGGTGACACGCCAATCCCTCTCACCACACTCTCCTCAGGAGAAAAGCAGCTCATTCGCATTCTGGTGGACGTAATTAATGCCGGAGTCAGCACGATCATCATCGACGAACCAGAGCTCTCCATGCACATCGATTGGCAGCACGAACTCCTGGCGAGTCTTCGAACAGTAAATCCTGAGGCGCAAATTATCGTCGCCACTCACTCGCCCGAGATTATGGCGAATGTCCCTGACGCCCAGATTTATCGACTCTGATGGCTCGGCTCCAACATTCCTCCGCGGCATTCATCCGAGTAATGCAAATGTCTCGCGCAAAATTACAGGTCTTCGTTGAGGGAAGAGACCTCGATTCCTACGTTTACGGCAGAATTTGTCGGTCGGCGCTTCCTCATCTGTTCGACTATCGAACGACTCGAGCAGACGAACTCACTCCGGCGGGAACAGGCGGTAAGCAGGCGCTCCTCGCTTTTTTCTCCAATCTGCGACGAAAAAAACAGCTTGTTGTTGACTTTAAAGGCCAGAAATCCGGGACTCTTTTCTTCCTCGACAAGGATCTAGACGACCTCCTACGCAAGCAAAAGCGCTCGCCGCACGTCGTCTATACGCGGTCATATGACATTGAGGCTGAAGTCTTTAGAGAAGGAGACATTGTCGATGCTGTTGCCGCGCTTTGTTCGCTCGACCCAACAGCCGTCCAAGCGCGGCAGCAGCCTACGGACTGGCGTCATCTTGCTTTGAATAGCCGGCGTGACTGGGTGGACTATTGCGTTGCAGCCAAGACACACCCGAGCTTGAATCTGACCAGTTACTCCAATGTGAGCCTGATGCACTCGAAGGGGCAACTTCAGACGGACCCTCTAAAAGTTGCGACCATCTCAGCGCGTCTAGCGGCGGAGTGTTCGACGGCCGGCCTCAGCTTGACTCAAGTAAAGCTGAAGGCTGCGCGTCAGGTGTCTCGGTCCTACGCCAGTTCAGGCGGGTACGAAGTATTTAAGGGCAAATGGTTCCCTGAAGTCATCCACACTCTAGCCGTGAGCCACTTTCCAGTGGAGGCGGGCCGGGTAACGAGCTTCAAATCCCGCCTTGCGGGACACATGGCGCAATCGATGTCCATGCAAGCGCCCTGGGTTCAGCACTACTCCACCCCAATAGTCGCAATCGTCGCTCAGCTATGAGCCCACGCTCTCGCAACCAGGGCCAGTCGCCGAACGGCCTTGAAGTGTCCCAAAACCGGAGTGTGCCACAGGTGGCTTTCGCGATTGCACCTAAACTTAATCGCACCAGTCGCCGGTTGCCTGTCGAACGGTCCTGACGCACCAACGCCTGTACCGGGAGCTCTCCATCAGTCGAAGAAGTCGGCATCGACCTCCACGGCCGTGTAGGTGTTCCGCACTTGGACACCGACTCGGTACTTAATCATTAAAGCGATCAATCGTGGGCCGTCAATAAGGACGACGCGAGATTGCACGTTGCTGGTGTAATTGACGGCGGCGGCAGTGAACGCTGATGTTGTGAGGAACACCCCACGGGTGGCGCCGAAGCCGTGAAGTGCCCCGACGAAAGCTTGAATGGTTTCGCGGCTGATGTTGTTGCCGGCTTTGTACCTCTTGGCCTGAATGTAGACACGGTCAAGTCCCAAGGCGTCTTGGTCGATCACCCCGTCGATTCCCTCGTCGCCAGTCCCGCCGATGCGCTTTCCGCGCTGCTCTGCACCGCCGTAGCCCATTGCCAAGAGAAGGTCGACGACGGCCTGCTCAAAGAAATCTGGGTGACTCTCGCGAAGACGATTGAGGAGGTCTTCCCCGACTTCGGCTTCAATGCGGCTAATGCCGTCTTCAATTTGCTCGATGGGGTCGAGGATGTCGGTGGCGGCGTGAACGAGCTCGACGTCCTCAACCTCGGATCCGACTTGTTTGCGGGGCTCGTTGGGCCAGAACGGGGCAAAGATCTCGCGGGCCGTGGCGTAATCAAAGCCGTTTGGGTACTCCACTAGAGCGCTGCGGCCGCGGTCATTGATGGCGTAGTGGCCGCGGCTCGGCCGATCGATCCAGTTGGCTTTCGACAGGTGGCTCAGCGCCCAACCAAGACGTTGCTCGTACCGATAGCCACCGGAACGAAGAGTCTCGGCTTTTGCGGCGGGGCTGAGGCCGACTAGTTCGGCTGCTTCGTCAAAGACGTCCTTACGGTGCATGGTCCGACCGTCCTCGAGTACTCGCAGAACGGGAAGGACGAACGCCGGCCAGATGGGGACGATCGAGACGGCGTCGTCGTTAAGAGTGGTCACTCCCCCACTGTGCCGCACCTTGCCAGAGTCTGGGGCGCTGTCAGAGGTCATTGCCTCCTCAGTCGTGAGAAATGACGTCTCCTCATGCCATTATCAGTGGGTCAACCCGACAAGGAGCACGAGGCCCTGCAGATGAACCCGAAACCATCCCCCAAGACTGACGACGAACACCAGGAGGTGCGGCGAGACCGAGAGGAGCTCCGCACGTTTGTCAGGTCCCTCGACGCTAAGGATATCGCCTCCGGCAACTGGTTCAGCAAATTGCTCGCGCACGCTCTGGACTCCTACACGAACAAGGTCGACGCGGACTGGTTCACGGCAAAATACCCCGGCGTCCCGGCTGACGCGATCGTCGATCAGCGAATCAAAATGGCCGCCCGATACGCGGCTACGGAAGGTGGGCTCGCCGCCGGTGCCTACGGTGCTGCAGCGATGGCCGCGATCCTTGCCCCAATTGCCTTTCCCGCCGCGGCCGCCTCCGTCCTCGTCGATGTCGCCTACACCGCACGACTTCAGATCCACCTTGCCTACGACATCTCGGTGCTTTATCGCGTTCCGTTGGATCTTGACGATCCAGACGATTTATGGCGGCTGCTGCGCGTCGCTTTCACAATCCAAGGTGCACAAAGGCTGGTGAGGGGCTTCTTAAAAGCGTCCCCGCAATCGTCAAGCCGATCGTCAGGGCCTTCTACAAAGGGGACGTCATCAAGGCGGGTAAAACCCTTCCCGTCGTGGGCAAGTATCTGTTGCAACGCAATGTTATTAAGATCGGGATTCCGATCGTCGGAGTGCCTCTGTCGGTCGGCCTCAACTACTTCACAACCCTCATCGCCGGTAAACACGCGCGGGCAGTTTTCCGAAACGATGCCCGCATCACAGAAGCCGCAGACCGACTCACTACAGACACCGAACACCCCCAGTCGATGCTCTGGGTCGCCTGGATGCTGATCATGGCCGACGGCAAGATCAGCGACGACGAAGCCCTCCTCATGAAGCGACTAACAAAGCTTGCCAACGAGAAACACGACCTCACCGAGGAAGACCTTGAGCGGGTGATCGACATCGACAAGGCCGACATGTGGCGCCGCCTCGATGCCGAAGACGGCGACCTTCGAGATCTTCTAGACGTCGCTCAGAAGACCGCCGAGATCGACGGAGACGTCAACAAGCTCGAAAAGGCTGTTCTCGACGAAATTCGCCAGCGCTACAGCGCGAGCGATTAGTCGTTCCTGAGGGAGGAGAGACCCACGTGACCCCAATAAGTTGGACAGGCGCGTACCCACTTCGCCGACGCCACCGCGGTTCGCCTCTGGGCCCTTAACACGGTCACGAGGCCGCCCATAGGCTGACCCCGTGGCCCCCGTGATGAAGCAGACGACCGTCAGCGACGGGGTGACGATTGCCTACACGATCTTCGAGGGCGTTGAGCCGGCAGCGGTCATTCTTCATGGCCTCGCCGGGCGCAGCCGCGAATTCATCCCGACCGCCGAGGCCCTCAGCGGTCGGCGAGTGATCCTCGTCGATCAACGAGGTCACGGGCTTAGCACCACCAGGCCGTCCGACACGTCTCGCAGCGCTTTTGTGTCTGACGTTGTACACGTCATCAGCGAAGAAACATCCGAGCCGGTGATCCTCGTCGGCCAATCAATGGGCGCCCATACGGCCATGCTCGTCGCCGCGGCCCGGGGCGACCTCGTGCGTCAGCTCGTCCTACTCGAAGGCAACGAGGGCGGCGGGACGGCTAGCGAGCACAGTGCCCTTGGCGACTTCTTCCGCTCCTGGCAAATCCCGTTCTCGGATCGAGCTGACGCAGCCGCGGCCCTGGGTGACGGGCCTCTCGCACGCGCCTGGGTCGAGGATCTCGATGAGCGACCCGACGGCCTGCACCCTCGCTTCGACGCAGACATCATGCAAGCCACCGCCGAGGCCATGGGTGAACCGCGCTGGACCGAGTGGGAGGCGATCGAGGCTCCGACCCTGGTGATCTACGCCGACGGCGGCATGTTCACGGAGGAGCAGAAGTCGGAGTTCGTCCGCCGAGGCCGCAATGCTCGACGCATCGACGTGACCGCCGCCTCCCACGACGCGCATCTCGACGCTTTCGACCAGTGGATAGGCGCCTTGCGCACTGTCCTCGCGGACTAAACACCGGGGCAGCGCCAACACCATTCCGCCGGCTAGACCTACCGCTCGCTGCGCAACCGAGCGAGCATCGCCCCGTGGGGTCGAGGCGTCGGAGTGGCGGCCGTGCGCGTGTGCGTTTCGATGACCTCGAACCCAGCCTCACCAAGCACAGCCGCGAGAGCTTCGGGCGGCCACCGGTAGGCGGTGACTACGGCATGGTCGAAAGGTTCGACGTCCGGTCCCGTGAATGAGCAGGGTCGCACCCACGAGGTGACGACTCCTTCAGCAGCCGGTACGCCCAAGAGGACGTCCTGTAGTCAAGTGCGCGCACTGGCGACCGGCCCGCGCAGCCCGCCGGTATGCTCCGCATCAGACCGCTGCCCGAACGACGGAGTTTTCTTGTCTCAGCTCACCACCGACGACGACGACTTCCGGGCGCCGCTCGCACATGTTCCGTCAGCCGTTTTCGGCATTGGTGGCGGCCTGGTGATGGCCGTCGTGATTTTCGGGCTGTGTCTTTTCGTCGAAACGTCGTTTCGACAAGCCGTCGTCTTTGGCGTCGTCTTCGGAGTGCTCCTGGCGGTGGGCTTCACCGTTTTGGCAGCGTGGTCTAAGCGCTGGAGCGGCAGCCACCGGGTCACTCTCGGACAACGCGCCAATAGAGCTCTCAAAAACGGCCGTGTACCCGAGGGAGCCGACCCCACCGAGTGGCTCCCGTGGCTCACAAGCGCGCGGCGGTTCTGGAAGGTGCTCACCGTCGCCGGACTGATCCTCTACCCGAGTCTCGTCGTCATCGGCATCGTCGTTCTTGCCAGCGGGGACGGCGGCTGGAGAGTCGTAGCCCAAGTCGTCTTCATGTCCGCTTTCACCATCCTCTCGACCTGGCAAGGCCTGCTGCAGCTCCGCCGCATCCGAGTACTGACACTGCAGCTGAACACCGCACCGCGCGCGAGCGTCTGAAGGAGCCTCGTGGACAGAACAACCCGCGCAGTGCTGACGGTGCTCCTCACCGTCTTCGGCTTGACGTTCATGACGCTCGGAGTCATCGAGTTCGTGGCGCGACACATTCACTTTCTCGGGGCCATCCACGTCGCGACGGGTGTGCTTTGGCTGCTTGGTGTCGTCTTGATACGTCGGCGAGCGCCTCGCGTCTGAGCGGCTCGTCCACATCATTGCCGAGCTGCACACCTAATGCTCCGAGCAGCAGCGGTTGGCCCTTACGAGGGCGCCGGGCCGTCTTGGTAAGGAACAGAAGTCAAAGACGCCCGCCACCCGTCAGACGGACGCGTGAAACGAGGCCTGCCCTGGTTTGTCAGCGACCATCCCCTTTGGGCCGATTGCATGCAGATTCTCGACCTCTTCCGTCATAGCCACGGTTAGGGCAACGAGCGACTTCTTTAGTTGCTCATCTGAGTCACGTTCGCTGTGCTCAAGGAACGAGTTGCATGCCTTGCCCATTTCACGGAGGGGGCTCAGCGCCTTTGAACGGGGGCGCAGCTGAAGACGTGCCTCGCGGACGAGGATTCGAGCGTGACGGATGGACCCCTCAACCCTCTCCGGCTCGCCGTCCGCCCACTCCCACTCGTCGGAGACGACGAAAGCGCGCTTGGCCGCCAGATCAAGAATCAGGTTGTCGAGAGCGGCCTCCTCTTTGAGTTTGGCGTCACGACGACGAGTGAGCCTTTCCACGAGGAGCGCGACACCCGCGCCGAAGAAGGTGCTGAATGCCACGGTAAGAACATCGATTGGGTTCATCGGGTCAGTATGGGCGAGGCAAGGCAGCTCACTAGGTACGCCGCCGTGTTGCCCGCGCGTCGCCTGGGCCCGCCCGCCGCACATTGAGCTGATCAGCCGAAGCCAATAGCCGAAGTCATGGGCAGCGGGACTCCGCAGACCACTGGATCCTTACTGCCAAGCGCTCCGGAACGGACGACGAATCGACGGCTCACGGGATGTCGACGAGCCGATGCCCCTCGAGGAGGAGCCTCCGGTCGCAGGAGTCCGCCACCCTCGTGCTGTGGGTCGCGATGACGAGCCGTGCCCCTGAATCGCCCAGGGAGGTGAAGAGATCGAGCACCTCTTTCTCGGTGGCTTCATCGAGGGCGCCCGTGGGCTCGTCGGCGAGGAGGAGTTCGGGAGCCTTCACGATGGCCCGGGCAATCGCTACTCGCTGGGCCTCGCCGCCGGACAGCCTGCGGACTCGCTTGGCACCGAAGCCGTCGAGGCCGACCGCGGAAAGGGCCTTCTCGGCCTCCTCATCGGCCCTGGCACCGCCGCTAACGGCCAGCTTGACGTTCCGTACGACGTTGAGGTCGCTGATGAGGTCGTAGCGCTGCGTCACGATGCCGATGTGGTCGAGTCGGTGTTTCGCCATCGCGTTCGCCGTGCGCGGGAGTAGCTGGTCTCGGTAGAGGTAGTCGCCCCGATAGCCGATGTCGAGGCCGGCCAGGATCCTCAGAAGGGAGCTCTTTCCGCTTCCGCTTCTGCCGAGGAGCGCAACCGATCGCTCGTTTTCTGACAGGGAGAAATCGAGGTCTTTGAAGAGGATCCGCGTCTCACCATTGGGCTCCTTGACCGACTTCGAGACGCCGCGCAATTGAATGATGTGGTTCATGCCGTGTTCCTCGAAGCTTCGGAGATGGTCGTCTTCAGCAGCCATCGTTGCCAGACGGCGTCGCCCACGAATATCACGACTAGGCCGAGTGTCAGTAGGCGCCAGCTGCCGGGGTCGTGGTTGGGAAGAAGCCTGATTACGAGAGTGACGAGAGCCCCGACCATGACGTACTCGACGGCCACCGTCGCGATGGCAGTTCGCTCGAGATGCCCAGGACTCCATCCGAGAGCCCACTGCGTGCGGACGCGCTGGCCGCGGCGACGATGGTTTCGGTGCGTCAGGGCCGCGACGACCACGGCCGCCCCAAGCGCGAGCACTATCTCGATCGCCACGAGCAGACCCAGATTATCGGTGATGAGAGATCTCACGAGGCCGAATTGGGTGATGTAGGCCGGAACCCCTATCAGTGCGAATTCGTGGAACCCGGACTGGGCGGCCGCTACCTGGAGTGCACTCAGCACGGCGTCGCTGCTCATGTCGGTACTCGCGGCGACGTTCGCGTTGATCATCGCGAAGGCGAGAATGCCGTAGAAGTACGACTCCGACTCCGGAAAGTCAGCGATAGTCGGTGGATACGGAATCACGACGTAGTCGTCGATAAAGAAGTTGATGGTGTTTTGGTAAAACACCGATGAGTCGGCCTCCAAGAATCCAACTACCGAGAACTCGGCGATCTGCGAGTAGTAGTTGCCTTTCAAGGTGTCGCCGACCTCGTAGACGTCCCGATAATCTGCGCCGAGAAGCACCGGAATCGAATCGGCGGCGTAATCGACCTCGTCCCAGTTCGGGGCAGTACCCGACTCGGTTTTGAGGTTGTAAAAGTCGAACGCTGTCTGATTCAGCTGCACCGATTTCACGTTGACCACGTCGGTGCCGAGGCCCTCCTCGTCGTGGGGCCCTTGGGTTCCGATCTCGGTTCCGTACCCGTATTCGAACGACTCGTCACCTGTGAAGTCGGCTATCGGGAGGCTCTGATCGAATATCGACAACACCTTGAGTCGGTCGTCGGCGCCGACGTCATCATAGAACCGCGCGAGCTTCCGGATGTTCTCCGGCGACGACCGGTACTGCTCGAATTGCTCAGGATCCGCGAGCTGGTCCGATAGACCGTAGAAGTTGACGCTGGCGGAGCTTGCGAAACTTCGGTTGACCGCGTCGCGGCTCGACTGCCCGAATGAGGCGAGGTTGTAGACGGTCACGGCAAGCACGGTGATGATGACCACTTTGGCCAGGGTCGGGAGCCACGTTCCCCGGAAGTTGTCGATTAGGCCCATGAGGGCTTCCTCCAGATGGTCCGGGCGCTCGCGAGGACGAAGCTGACGACGATCAGAGTTGCTGGTGCCAGCGTGTTCCACAGAATCGATCCAGCTGACTGAACCGGGGGTGAAAGGCTCAGAGTGATGCCGCAGACGAGTAGCAGCGGGCCGGCCGCGCCGAGGAGGAGACGGGCAGTACTTGCGGCGAGGATCCTCACGCGTTGGTGCCCCAGCTGAAACCGGACGGCGCAGAGGCGACGCCCGTAAGACGCAGCGAGGAGGCCGGTTACGATCGACCCGATCACGGTCAAGGCCCTACCAAACCCCAGAAGAACCGGCGAGACGAAATCGATGTTGGTCCGTCGATCTGTTCCCCCGTCGTGGGTCGCGGGTGTCGCCGAGAGGCCGTGCAGGATGTCAGCTACATCAGGGCCATCGACAACCATTCGAGCTTTGCCGTCCCGGTCGAACAGACCGGCACCCTTCAGAAGGACGGCGTGAGAGAGCAGGCTCTCGGTATGAAGCCCCAGGTGGCCGACGACGGGGTAAGAAACACCCTCGAAGACATACGACTTGCGGCCCTTGTCGGTAGTCACCCGGACGTCGGCACCCACCAGTGCGCCGCGGTCGCCACCTGACCCGAGCTGCCGTCCTGAATGGAGGGGCAAGGGTGACGGACGCCCGAACTCCATGACGGCCCGTACCGTTCCCTCGTTCGTGAGATCGCGAAAGACCCGGGCATTCGCACCGGCTTTTTCCAGGGCATCCCGAATCGTCGAAGGTTTTTCGTCCACGTCAACGCTCTGACTGGAGTAGAGGTTGTTCCCCTCGAGAGAGAGTGCGGTCTGGATCTGGTTGTACGTTCCGAGCACGCCTCCCATGGTCGAAAAAAGACTCACGAGGAGGGCGATGGTCACGAGGCGTAGTGGACTCATTCGCTCACAGACGTCGATGCGGCAAGGAGGGGAAGGCCCGCTCCGGCAACCCCTCCGTCGACATAGTTGCGGCGATTAGCGACAGCCTCGTCCCCTTCGTTTGACACTGCATTCGTGCCTCCCGCGGAAGACACGGTGACCACCCGGAATATTAATACTGGAGAGCCGAGCCTCCCGCAAGCCAGACGCCTCGAGCGCCATTCGCCCGCCTCGGCACTCTCGACCCGCCAAACACGCCCTGTATGCTCCCCCTCGTGAGCGCTCGCCAAGGAAGCCCAGGCAGCCAGGCTTCATTGCGTGAAGCCAACCGGGGCAGAATCGTCGATGCGGTCAAGCAGCACGGGGGCCTCACGCAGGTGGAGCTCGCCGGCGCGACGGGGCTCTCGGCCGCAACCGTGTCGAACATCGTCAAGGAGCTCGTGGCGACGGGCGCCCTCCACTCGACGCCGAGCACCTTCAGCGGGCGACGTGCCCTCAAGGTCACCCTCCCGCACGGGCTGGGCCTCGCGGTCGGGGTGCACGTGTCGCCGCGACACCTGCACGTCGCCCTTTCCGACCTCAACGCGGCCGTCCTGGTCGAGCGACACATGCCCCTGGCCCGCGACCACCGCGCCGACAACGAGCTCGACCGCATAGCCCTGCTCATCACCGACATGGTCGAGTCGATCGATTCGGGGCTCGACGAAGTGCAGACGATCGGGCTGGCCGTCTCCGCCCCGATAAACCGGGCGACCGGCGTGATCGCGAGAGCCGGGATCCTTCGGGGGTGGGACGGGATCGAGATCTCGAACTCGCTCGAGAAGAGACTGCGACGGCCGGTGGTGATCGACAACTCGGCCAGCCTGGCCGCGCTGGCGGAGCACCGCTGGGGCGCAGCCCGGGGACGCAGCACCTCCATCACGATCGACTGCGGCGACGGCATCGGCGCGGGCCTCATGATCAACGGCGCGCTGTTCCGGGGGTACCACGGGGTCGCGGGCGAGTTCGGGCACATCCCGATCGAGAGCGGCGGGCCGCTCTGCCGCTGCGGCAACCGGGGATGCCTCGAAGCGGTGGCGGGCGCCCCGGCCGTCTTGGAGTCGATCCGCGACACGGTCGGGCCGCTGAAGCTCGTCGACCTCATCCTCCGCGCCATGTCGGGCGACGCGGCCTGCGTCCGGGCCATCGGCGACGCCGGTCGCACCATCGGCACCGCCGCCGCGGGGCTCTGCAACGTGCTCGACCCCGAGAGGATCGTGGTGACCGGCGAATTCGCCCGGGCCGGGGAACTGCTTCTCGGGCCGCTCCGGCATGCGCTCGAAGCCCGGATCCTGATCGAGCCCGATGGGATTCCCGACGTCGTCCAGGGCCAGCTGGGATCCAAAGCGGCCGTCACGGGAGCGCTCTCGTTCGCCATCGATTCCACCGACCTGCGCCAATCCACCGATCTGCGCCAATCCATCTGAAAAAGACCGGTCCACCTGAAAAAACCCTGCACGCAAAGACTCTTGACTTCAAGGCTTGACGTCAACGGATTCTTTGATGCATGCTCAGGACACCGCCAACGACGGCGGTCACACAGCTGGAGGACTTTCGATGAAGACGGCCACCACCAAGAGACGCATCACCAAGACAGCCACCATGAGAGCGGTCGTGGGCGCAGCAGCGCTCGTCCTCTCAGTCGCAACCCTCACGGGTTGCTCCAACGGAGCAGGCAACGGCGGAGGTGGTGGCGGCGGCACCGGCGACGCCTCCAAAGCCAAGATCGGCCTCCTCCTTCCCGACTCCGTGACCGCACGGTACGCCAGCGCCGACAAGCCGCTCTTCACCGCCGAAGTCAAGAGCAAATGCCCCGGCTGCTCGGTGGTCTACGCGAACGCCGACGGCGACGCGTCGAAGCAACTCCAGCAGGCGCAGTCCATGCTGACCCAGGGCGTCAAGGTGCTTGTGCTCGACCCCTTCGACGGCGAGGCCGCGGCCTCGATCGTGCAGCAGGCGAAGCAGAAGAACGTGCCCGTCATCTCGTACGACCGTCTCATCGACAGCGCCGACCTCAGCTACTACATCTCGTTCGACAACGAGAAGGTCGGAGAGCTGCAGGGCACGGCCCTCGTCGCGGCCCTCAAGGCCAAGAACGTCGCCGAGGGTTCCGGCATCATCATGGTGAACGGATCGCCGACCGACAACAACGCCTCGCAGTTCAAGGCCGGTGCCCACAAGGTCATCGACGCGAGCGGCTACAAGGTGCTCGCCGAGTACGACACACCCGGATGGGACCCGGCCAAGGCTCAGGACTGGGCCGCCGGACAGATCTCGAAGCTGGGTGCCGACAAGATCACCGGCGTCTACGCGGCCAACGATGACACCGGTGGCGGTGTCATCGCGGCTCTGAAGTCGGCCGGCGTGAAGAAGCTGCCTCCGGTCACCGGTCAGGACGCCTCCCTCGCGGGAATCCAGCGCATCCTCTCGGGTGAGCAGTACATGACCGTCTACAAGGCATTCAAGCCGGAGGCCAGCCAGGCCGCCGACCTCGCGATTCAGCTCGCCCAGGGCAAGAAGCCCGCGGCCGACACGACCGTCAAGACCGCCGGCGGAGCGAGCATCAAGTCGTTCCTCCTCGACCCCGTGGCCGTGACGACCGCGAACATCGAGTCGACCGTCATCAAGGACGGCCTGTACACGGCCAGCCAGGTCTGCACGTCGGAGTACGCCTCGGCCTGCAGCAGCAACGGCATCAAGTAACCCCCGTCGGACCGCTCGGCCTCCGGGCCGAGCGGTCCTCTTCACAGAGCGAGGATCGTCAAGTGACGACAGCAATCCCGAATGTCCACGGCGCTCCGGAGCCCGTCATGTCCCTCCGGGGAATCAGCAAGCGATTCGGTGCCGTGCAGGCGCTGACCGACATCGACTTCGACGTCTACCCGGGCGAGATCGTGGCGATCGTCGGCGACAACGGTGCCGGAAAATCCACCTTCGTCAAGATCCTGGCCGGCGTCTACACGCCCGATCGGGGCAGCATCACCTTCAACGGCGAGAACGTCACCGTTCCCAATCCGGCCGCCGCGCAGTCCCTCGGCATCGCGACCGTGTTCCAAGACCTCGCCCTCGCCGACAACCTCGACGTCGTCGCGAACCTCTACCTGGGGCGTGAGATCACCCACGGCACCCTCGACGAAGAAGAGATGGAGCGCCGCTCCTGGGAGCTGCTCCAGCAACTGGCCGCAAGGATCCCATCGGTCCGGATTCCCATCGCCTCCCTTTCCGGCGGGCAGCGGCAGACGGTCGCGATCGCCCGCTCGCTGATCGGCGAGCCCCAGGTCGTCATCCTCGACGAACCGACCGCCGCCCTCGGCGTCGCGCAGACCGCCGAGGTCTTGAACCTCGTGGAGAGGCTGCGCGAACGAGGTCTCGGCGTCATCCTCATCAGCCACAACCTCGCCGACGTCCAGGCGGTCGCCGATCGCGTGGCCGTCTTGCGCCTCGGCCGCAACAACGGCACGTTCCGCATCGACGACGTCACCTACGAAGAGATCATCGCCTCCATCACCGGAGCGACTGAGAACGCCGTGACTCGCCGCGCCGCGGCCCGATCCGACCAGGAAGAACCCGTATGAGCAACTTCGACGAGACCCTCACCGCGGCAACGCCCACGCCCTCCGCCGCCGACCTCCAAGACGAGCGACTCCTTCGCGATCAGGGGCTCTCGGGCGCCAGCAAGGCATTCGTCCGTCGCGTGCGGGGCGGTGACATCGGCTCCCTCCCCGTCATCGTCGGGCTGGTCGTCATCTGGGCGGTCTTCCAGATCCTCTCCCCCGACTTCCTCTCCCCCGGCAACCTGGTCAACCTGGCCCTGCAGTGCGCCGCGGTCGGCACCATCGCCATCGGCATCGTTTTGGTGCTCCTCCTCGGCGAGATCGACCTGTCGGTGGGCAGTGTCAGCGGCCTCGCGGCTGCGATCCTCGGGCAGGGCCTCACCTCGCTGGCCTGGCCGCTCTGGCTGGTCATCGTCGTCTCGCTCGCGGTGGGCGCCGCCGTCGGCCTCCTCTACGGGCTGCTCTTCACCCGCTTCGGCGTGCCGAGCTTCGTGATCACCCTCGCCGGGCTCCTCGGGTTCCTCGGCCTGCAGCTGCTGATCCTCGGGCCGAACGGCTCGATCAACCTGCCGTACACGTCGCCGATCGTCCAGTTCGCGTCGGCGTCGTACCTGCCGCCGTGGCTCGCCTACGCTCTCGCCGCGCTGGCCGCGGGCGGGCTGCTGGCCTCCGACCTCCGCCGCGCCAGCCGACGTCGTCGAGCAGGGCTCTCTACCGGGCCGCTGTCGCTGACGATCATCAAGGCGGTCGCGATGCTCGTCGGCCTCTGCATCATCGTCTGGTACCTGTCGCGCGACTTCGGCACGGGAACGTCGTTCGTCTTCTTCATCGCCCTGGTCGTGCTGATGAACTTCGTGCTCAAGCGCACGAAGTGGGGACGGTCGGTCTTCGCGGTCGGAGGCAACGTCGAGGCCGCTCGCCGGTCGGGCATCCGCGTCAACCGGATCTACATCTCGGTGTTCATGCTGACGTCGATCTTCGCGACGGTGGGAGGGATCCTTGCCGCCTCGCGTCTCAACTCGGCCAGCCTCTCGTCGGGCGCCGGAGACACCAACCTCAATGCCATCGCGGCAGCCGTCATCGGCGGAACGAGCCTCTTCGGCGGTCGCGGCAGCGCGTGGTCGGCGCTGCTCGGCATCATCGTGATCCAGTCGATCTCGAACGGCCTCACGCTGCTCAGCCTCGACTCGTCGATCCGCTACATGATCACGGGTGCCGTGCTGCTGCTGGCCGTCATCATCGACTCGCTCTCGAGGCGCAGTCGCGCGAGCCACGGCGCGGCCTAGAGCGGCGAGACCGGGCGCCGGCCTCAGCCCTACCTCAGGCCGGCGCCCGGGACACCCCCTACGACTCCCGCACCACCAACCGCACCGGCTCCACATGGCGACCGGTGCGGGGCCGACCGTCGATCGCATCGACGAGGGCCTGGGCGGCGGAGCGGCCGAGGTCGTCGAGATTCATGTCAACGCTGGTGAGGGGCGGGCGGGATTCGCGCACGAGGATATCCCAGTTGTCGAAGCCGACCACCGAGACGTCGTCCGGCACACGGCGGCCCTCCTCGCGGAGGGCGTCGATGACGCCGCGGGCGATGTGGTCGCTGCCGGCGACGATGCCATCGAGGTCGGAGTGCGCTGAAGCGAGGAGCCGCGCACAGTCGCGACCCCAGCCCTCACCCCACTGACCGAACAATGATTTGCCGCCGACCAGTGGGATCCTCGCTTCTTCCATCGCCTGGGCGACGCCCTCCGCGCGATCGCGGGCGGCGGCGTACGAGGCCTCGCCGTTGACGAGGGCGATGCGGGTGCGGCCCGCCTTGAGCAGGCGCTCGGCGGCGAGACGACCGGCCATCACGTTGTCGGGCGTGAACGACGTGTCGGCATCGTCGTCGGAGGGGGCGTAGACGTAGACGACCGGCACGTCGCCGGGCACGGTCGCCGGCGGGCGGGAGTTCGTCGTGCGACCCACGATGAGGAGGCCGTCGACCCGGCGGGTGAGCAGGGTCTGCACCAGGAGCTGCTCGCGCAGAACGTCGTCGCGAGCATCGGCCAGAAGCACCGAGAGGGAGCCCGACCCGAAAGCGTCTTCGGCGCCGAGCAGGATCGGCAGCACGAAACGGTTGTCGAGGTCGCTGGTGATCATGCCGATGGTGTTGGTGCGCGTCGAGTTCAGGGCCTTCGCGAAGAAGTTCGGGGTGAAGTCGAGCGAGCTGGCCGCCTCTTCGACGCGCCTGCGTGTCTCTTCGCGCACGTGGGTCTTCTTGTTCAAGGCTTTCGATGCGGTGGCGATCGAGACACCGGCCAGGCGGGCCACGTCGGCGAGCGTCGACTTCGGGAGAGCGCCCGTGTCGCCCCGCTGCTGTTCGGCCATGTTCCGAAATTAGTTCATGAAGTCGTTGACAAGCAAACTAATCGGCTATTAGGTTCCTACCGAAACCGCTTTCGGTTTTGATTTCATCGGAGAGATCACCCTCACAGCGGGCCTCTCTTGACCCAGGCAACCTGCAGACACTCTGCATTCAGAGAGGAATCACTGTGATCTTCACCCCTCGCCGCAAGCGCGCCTTCGCCGCGCTCGTCGGCATCGCCACCGCCTCCGCCGCGCTCACCGGCTGCTCGACCGGCGGCGCCGGCGGCAACGGCGGCTCGGCCGCCTCCGGCACCTACACGTTCTGGGATCCGTACCCCCAGTTCGACGGTTCGTCGGCGTGGACCAAACTCGTCGAGAAGTGCGGCACCGAAGCCGGCGTCACCGTCAAGCGGACCGGCTACGACACCTCCGACCTGACGAGCAAGGCCCTCCTCGCCGGCCAGCAGGGCAACTCGCCCGACCTGCTGCTCGTCGACAACCCGGTCGTCTCGACGCTCGCCGACGCCGGCCTGCTCACCGACACCGCCGAGACGAAGACGAGCACGACCGACATCGAGGCGAACATTCTCGCCGCCGGTCAGGTCGACGGCAAGACGTATGGCGTGCCCATCGGCGCCAACACCCTGGCCCTCTACTACAACAAGAAGATCCTGTCGGCAGCGGGCGTCGACCCCGCGAAGATCACCGACTGGACGTCGCTGACCGACGCACTTGCCAAGGTCAAGGCCAAGGGAGACAAGGGCATCACCTTTGCCGGGATCGGCACCGAAGAGGGCAGCTTCCAGTTCTTGCCCTGGTACTGGGGCTCCGGCGCGAACCTCGACCAGCTCGACTCGTCCGATGCCGTGTCAGCTCTGTCGCTCTGGACCGACTGGGTCAACAAGGGCTACGCCCCCAACTCGGTGATCAACAACACCCAGACCACGTCGTGGCAGGAGTTCCTTACCGGCGACTTCGCCTTCAGCGAGAACGGCACCTGGCAGCTCGCGGGAGTGAAGGCCTCGAAGATCGACTACGGCATCATCTCGATCCCGGCCAAAGACGGCGGAGCCGCTCCCGCTCCGACCGGCGGCGAGTTCCTGACGATCCCCGTGCAGAAAGACTCGGCCCGCTACGCCGTCTCGGCGAAGATCCAGTCGTGCCTCACGAGCACCGCGAACGTCGTCTCGACCGACAACACGCTCTCGTACGTCGCTCCGACGAAGGCCGCTCAAGAGAAGCAGGTCGCTGACAACCCCGACCTCGAGCCGTGGGTGACCGCGGTCGGCGATGCCAAGGGCCGCACCAGCGACAACCTCGGCACGAAGTACCCGAAGATCTCGGAGCAGATGTGGAAGGCCGTGCAGAACAGCCTCAGCGGCTCGCAGTCGGCCGAGGACGCGCTGAAGCAGGCCCAAACGGCTGCGGCTGCAGCCACCAAGTAGTACCAGCGGCCTCGAAGGAGCACGCACCATGAGCAACACCATCATCGAACGCCCCGAGGCCGCCCCGCCGGCCGGGAGCCCGGCCGTCGACGCCGGGCCCCCGGTCCGCCCCTCGCTGAAGAGGCGCTTCCGCGCCGACCAGCTCGCCGCGTGGGCGTTCATCCTGCCCGTCGTGGCGTACCTAGCGATCTTCTACGCCTACCCGCTGATCAAGAACGTCGACCTGGCCGTACGCGACTACACGGTGCGGTCGTTCATCGACGGCACAGCGCCCTTCGTCGGGTTGGCCAATTTCGTAGCCGTGTTCCAGGATCCTACGTTCGGCCCGGCCCTTCGCAACACGCTCCTCTTCACCGGGGTGTCGATCGCCTTCCAGTTCTCGATCGGGATGGCGCTGGCGGTGTTCTTCTTCCAGAACTTCCGTCTCTCGTCGACCCTTCGAGCACTGTTCCTGGTGCCGTGGCTGCTGCCGCTGATCGTCTCGGCATCGACCTGGTCGTGGATGATGAACAGCGACTCGGGCGTGATCAACTCGGTCATCACGTCGTTCGGCGGCACCGGCATTAACTGGCTCACGTCGCCGCAGTGGGCGCTGATCGCGGTGATCATCGCAAACATCTGGATCGGCATCCCGTTCAACCTCGTCATCCTCTACTCGGGGCTGCAGAACATCTCGACCGACATCTACGAGGCCGCCTCGCTCGACGGGGCGAACGCCTGGCAGAAGTTCTGGCGCATCACCTTCCCGCTGCTCAAGCCGGTCTCGGCGATCACGATCCTGCTCGGCCTCGTCTACACGCTGAAGGTCTTCGACATCATCTGGATCATGACCAAGGGCGGCCCCGGCAACGCGTCGACCACCTTCGCCATCTGGTCGTACCAGCTCGGATTCGGCTCGACACTGCCGAACTTCAGCCCGGCCGCGGCCGTCGGCAACCTCCTCATCGTCATCGCCCTGATCTTCGGGTTCTTGTACCTGCGCGTGCAGAGAAAGCAGGCTCAGTAATGTCCGCCACCCTCACCCGGCCCGCCGGGGCCCGCCCGGCCCCCGGGGCCTCGACCGCCTCGGCGCCCAAACGCAACCGCGGCCCACGCACAATGTGGAAGAGCGCCCTCGGCGTGCTCTTCACCGCCATCATGCTGTTTCCCGTCTACTGGATGGTCAACGTCTCGCTGACGCCGGCCTCCGAGATGCGCAGCACCCCGCCGTCGTGGTTCCCGTTCAACGCGACCTTCGACGGCTACACCCAGGTGATCCAGCAGCAACTGCCCTACCTCGGCACCAGCCTGCTGGTCGGCCTCGGCACGGTCGTGCTGACGGTCGCCGTCTCGGCACCGGCCGCGTTCGCGCTGGCCAAGCTCCGACCCCGGGGCGGCGGCGCCCTGTCGTTCATCCTGATCGTCGCGCAGATGATCCCGCAGGTGATCATCGCGATGGGCTTCTACGCGATCTACCTCAACCTCGGCATCTTGAACCAGGCCGGCGGGCTCATCATCGCCGACTCGACCCTCGCCGTGCCGTTCGGCGTGCTGATCTTCACCGCGTTCATGTCGGGAATCCCCGACGAGCTGATGTCGGCCGCGAAGCTCGACGGCGCCAGCACCTGGCGCACGTTCACCTCGGTGGTGCTGCCGGTCAGCCGCAACTCGGTCGTCACGGTCAGCCTGTTCGCGTTCCTCTGGGCTTGGTCGGACTTCGTCTTCTCGTCGACCCTCAACTCGGGCGGCACGTCGCAGACGATCACGCTCGGCATCTACCGCTACATCGGCAACAACAACCAGGACTGGAACGCGATCATGGCCACCGCCGTCGTCGCCTCCATCCCCGCGACGATTCTCCTCGTCGTCGCCCAACGCTATGTCGCCGCCGGTGTCACCGCCGGCGCCGTGAAGGACTGACCCATGACCCAGCTCGTCGACACCCCGACCCCCTCCGACCCGCAGACGCACTCCGCCTTCCGAGGTGGCCCCGTCGCCCCGTCCACCTCGAAGCTCACCCCGCTCGACTCCACCGAGATCCGGCTGTCCGAGGGCTACTGGCGCTCGTGGCAGCAGAAGAACTCCGACGTCGTCCTCGCCCACTGCGAGGCGTGGATGGAGCGCATCGGCTGGATCGGCAACTTCGACCGGGCGGCCAGCAGCGACACCGGCTGGGAGCATTCCGGCATCGAGTTCGTCGACTCCGAGATCTACAAGCTGCTCGAGGCGATGGCGTGGGATCTCGGCCACGGCGAGAACCCCGACCTGCAGCAGCGCTACGACTCCCTCGTCGAGCGGGTGGCCTCGGCGCAGGAGGCCGACGGCTACCTGCACACCAGCTTCGGCCGCCCCGGCCAGCCCGCCCGTTACTCGAACCTCGAGTGGGGCCACGAGCTGTATTGCTTCGGGCACCTCATTCAGGCGGCCGTCGCGCGAATCCGAACCGCAGGATCCGGCCGTCTCGTCGATGTCGCCATCCGTCTGGCGGACCACCTCTATGCCACCTTCGGTCCGTCCGGACGCGAGGCCGTGTGCGGACACCCCGAGATCGAACCCGCCCTCGCCGAGCTCGGTCGCGCCACCGGCGACGCCCGCTACCTCGAGCTCGCGGCGCTGTTCGTCGAGCGTCGCGGCCGCGGTCTGCTCAAGCCGATCGAGTACGGCCAGGAATACTTCCAGGACGACCAGCCGGTGCGCGAAGCGGAGACCCTCCGCGGTCACGCCGTGCGCGCCCTCTACCTCGCCTCCGGAGCGCTCGACGTCGCGGTCGAGCTGGGCGACCAGGCCCTCGCCGCGGCCGTCGAGCGGCAGTGGAACCACACCGTCGCGACTCGCACCTACATCACCGGCGGAATGGGATCGCACCACCAAGACGAGGCCTTCGGCGCCGACTTCGAGCTGCCGCCCGACCGCGCCTACTCCGAGACCTGCGCGGGCATCGGCTCGAACATGCTGTCGTGGCGGCTGCTGCTGCAGCACGGCGACACGAAGTACGCCGACCTGCTCGAGCGGACGCTGCTGAACAACGTCATGGCCTCACCGCGCGAAGACGGTCGGGCGTTCTTCTACACGAACACGCTGCACCAGCGCGTTCCGGGCACCGTGCCCGACGAAGACGAGCTGAACGCCCGGGCCCTGTCGAGCCTCCGCGCACCCTGGTTCGAGGTCTCGTGCTGCCCGACGAACGTCGCCCGCACTCTCGCCAGCGTCGAGCTCTACTTCGCGACCAAGACCCACGACGGTGTGCAGCTGCACCAGTACGGCAGCTACGACATCGACACGACGCTCGACTCGGGCACCGCGGTCTCGTTCTCGGTCGTCAGTGGCTACCCGGCCGAGGGCCGCATCGTAGTCACCTCGCGCGAGCAGACGGCCAGCGAGGTCACGTTGACCCTGAGGATTCCCGCCTGGGCCGGCCACGCCGACGTCACCGTCGGATCCGACGCTCCCGAGCGGGTCGACGGCGATTCGGTCAGCGTCACGCGCCGGTTCGCCCCCGGCGACACCGTCGTGCTCGACCTGCCGATGGAGGCGCGCTGGGTCACACCCGACCCGCGGATCGACGCCGTCCGCGGCACCGTCGCCGTCGAGCGCGGGCCGCTCGTGCTCTGCCTCGAGGCGCAGGCCTCCGACCGAACTGTCAACGACGTGCGGGTCGACACCTCGGCACCGCTACTGACGACCGAGACCGGGGCCGGCGTGACGCTGGTGACACCTGCCGCGCCCGGAACGGCGGGAACGGCCGGAGCGGAGGGCACGGACGGCCTCGGACGGGCGGGGTGGCCGTACGGCGAAGCCCCTGCCGACGAGGGTCGAGGGGCGTCGGAGGGGATCCTTCGTCCCTATGCCACCTGGGCGAATGAGGGCCCGTCGACCATGCGGGTGTGGTTGCCGACCGCCTGATCGCCCTTTCTCGGGTGGGGCGGCTGATCCGCCGCCCCGCCTGCGATGACGAGGGCGCCGGTGTCAGGCGCCGATCGCATCCAAGCGCGCGACGACATCGGCCGACAGCTCGAGGCCGGCGCCGGCCACGTTCTCGCGGAGGTGCGCGCGCGACGAGGTACCCGGAATTAGCAGCAGGTTAGGCGACCGCTGAAGAAGCCAGGCGAGGGCCACGGACATCGGGGTGGTGTCGAGTTCGGCCGCGACGGATCCTAGAGTTTCTGACTGGAGCGGAGTGAAGCCGCCCAGCGGGAAGTACGGCACATACGACACGCCCTGCGCCGCGAGCGAGTCGATCAGCGCGTCGTCTCGGCGGTTGGCGATGTTGTACAGGTTCTGCACGGTCACGATGGGCGCGATGGACTGGGCCTCGGCGATCTGCTCGGCGTTGACGGTGCTGAGCCCGAGATGCTTGATGAGCCCCTCTTTCTGCAGGGCGACGAGCGCCTCGAACTCGGTCGCGATCGAGCCCGGCTCGGGGGCGTCGAACCCGCCCATACGCAGGTTCACCACGTCGAGCGCCTCCACGCCGAGACGACCAAGGTTGTCGTGCACCTGCTTCGTCAGCGACTCGGGAGTGGTCGACGGGATCCAGTTGCCCTCGTCATCGCGCTGCGAACCGACCTTCGTGATGATGCGGAGGTCGCTCGCATAGGGGTGCAGCGCCTCCTTGATCAGCTCGTTCGTGACGAAGGGGCCGTAGAAATCGGCGGTGTCGATGTGCGTTATGCCGAGCTCGACGACCTCGCGCAGCACGGCGAGCGCCTCGTCGCGGTCGGCAGGCGGGCCGAAGACGTGGGGGCCGGCGAGTTGCATGGCGCCGTATCCGACGCGGGTGAGCTGGAGGTCGGGCGCGGCCGAGAAGACGCCGCCGGGGAGAGTCGTGTTGGTCATGCATCCATCGTGCGCCTGGTGGAGCGCGGACGGCAGTGCCCCGGCGTTCCTGGGTCTGGCAGGGCCAGGCACGATCGGGGCGCGCGGGGTTAGCGTTGCCCCATGAGCGAGTCGACGGAGCTGGGGGAGTTCCTCCGCGCACGCCGCGAACTCGTGCAGCCGAGCGACGTGGGCCTGCGGGTCGGGGGCATCCGCCGCGTCACCGGACTCCGCCGCGAAGAGGTCGCGATGCTCGCCGGAATCAGCGCCGACTACTACCTCCGCCTCGAGCAGGGCCGGGACCGCAACCCCTCGGTGCAGGTGCTGACCGCGCTCGCCGGGGTCTTCCAGCTCGACGACGAGGCGACCGAGCATCTGGTCCGGCTCGGTCAGCCGGCTTCCGCTCGCACCGCGAAGCCCAGGATCCGACGCGAAGTCGCCCCCGAATCCATCCGCCAGCTGCTCGGAGTGCTCGGCCTGCCGGCCTTCGTCGAGAGCCGCGCCCTCGACGTGCTCGCCACGAACGACCTGGCGACCGCCCTCAACCCCAGTCTCGCCGTCGGCCGCAACCGGCTGCGCGACGTGTTTCTCGACCGCGATGAGCGCGCTCTCTACCCCGATTGGTCGCGCCTCCTCCCTGGCATCGTCGCCAATTTCCGGGCGGCGATCGGCACGGACACCGACGACCCGCGCGTCGTGCAGCTCGTCGGTGAGCTGTCGCTCGCCAGCGACGAGTTCCGCCGCCTGTGGGCCCGGCACGATGTGCGCGCGGGCCAGGGCGGCATCACGCAGTACCGACACCCTCAGGTCGGCGACCTGACGCTGCGTCGCGAGAAGCTCGCGATCCGCGGGGCCGACGGGCAACTCCTGGTCATCTTGCACGCGGCCGACGACGCCGACTCGGCCGGGCTCCTGCGGCTGCTCGGGACGCTGAGCGTGGGGGTCGGGGCGGCGCCTGAGGTTGGCGCTGCGGTGGCCGACGCTGACCGGCCGGGCCGGGTCGGCGGCTGACGGCTGACGCTGCCGTTGCCGTTGCCGTTGCCGTTGCCGTCGGGAATTCAGGCCATAGGCAACAGGTCCCCTGCGCCGAGCCCCGCTACGCCACATCTCGCGTCTCTAGCCTGAATTGCCGAACGCTGCCGCGCAGCCCGAGCCCGCCCGAGCCCCGCCCGGCCGCTCGCGGGTGCGGCAATTCAGGCCACAAGCAGCCCGGCCTCGTAAAACCAACGGCGCTCAGCCCAGCCATACGTCTCTGGCCTGAATTGCCGAACGCTGCCGCGCCGCCCGAGCCCCGCCCGGCCCACGGCCGACCCAACCCGCGGCCCGGCCACCGGCTCTCGCGGGTGCGGCAATTCAGGCCACAAGCAACCCAGCCCCACTAAACCAACGGCGCTCAGCCCAGCCGCACGTCTCAAGCCTGAATTGCCGAACGCGACCGCGCCGCCCGCCGCGGCCGGCCCAACCCGCGGACCGGCCACCGGCTCACGCGGGTGCGGCAATTCAGGCCATAAGCGGCACAGCCCCGCGAAACCTGCAGCGCCCCGGCCAGGCTGACGCCTATGGCCTGAATTGTCGTCGCGGGCACCGGGGCCAACGCCGCGTGGGGCTACCGACACTCACCCGACGTCGACGACGACCCGACCGGCCTTGATCGCGACCGAGAGTGGCTGCACGCCGACGGGGCTCGTCAGTGTGACCGTCGAGGTGAGCATCTCGGCGCGTGGCAGGCAGGTCGACACACCGCGCGACGAGTCGTAGGCGGCGACGAGGCACAGGTGATCGGCGTCGATGCCCTGGCCGACCCAGACACGCCAGCGGAGAACGGCTGATCCCGCGCGCGGCTGACCGTCGAAGAGGAGGCGGTAGGAGTCGCCCGGGTAGGCCGAGCCCGAGCCCGACTGGTATCCCAGCGGCAGGTCGGACGGCTGCTGCGGGCGAGCGAGCGCGCGTCCGAGGTCGGAGTCGGCTTCGGCGCGGCTCAGCGCGGTGGCAGATCTGGTGGCGGCGCTGTGCTGAGCGAGCTGGATACCGGCGGCGAGTCCGCCTGCGACGAGCAGCACTGCGATGCCGGCGAGGAGGGCGATTCGCCGACGCGAGGTCCGTGGGCGCGGCACTGGGCCGACAGAGCGAGACACCACCGAAGCAGGGGAGGAAGGGGAAGGCGGGGAAGAAGGAGGGGAAGGCGGCGAAGAGGGGCGCGAAGCCGCCGCATCCCAGGCCTGCAACCGCGCGAGCGCCAGGCGGGCCTGCTCGGGCGAGGCGTCCGGTGAGTAGGCGGCGCGCTGGAGCTCGGCTCGAGGATCCGACGCGCCGACCACCGCTACACCTGGAGCCAGACGAACCGCTGCGGACCGAGCACCAGCGGCTGCCGCAGGTCGAACGTCTCGCCCGACATCGCGTCGACGGCCGAAGCGGGCATCCCCGACAGGGTCAGTGCCGAGACGGTCGCAGCGTCGTCCCCGAAGTTCGCGAGAACGAGCACAGACGCAGAAGAAAGAACACCCCCGGGCCGCACGAACCCCAGCACCCGCGAGTCATGCGTCTCGAACGGCACGAGCGCCCCGCCGGCCATCGCGGGCAGCTCCGCCCTCACCGCGAGGAGCCGCCGCACCCCGGCGTAGAGGCGGCCGGAAGCGCTCGCGAGATCGTGCCGTTCCGCGTACCGCGCCCCGGGGTAGGGAGGTCGGCCCGACCATCGGCTGTCAGCGGCTTTTCCGGGATCCTCGAGGTAGCTCGAATCGCTCGTCTGCCCGACCTCGTCGCCGAGGTACAGCAGCGGGATTCCGCCGGTCGACAGCACGATCGACTGCGACAGAAGGATCCGCCGGATCGCCCCCTCGGGGTCGACCTCGATGCCGGCCAGTGACGCCGTCGCCCCCGACACCCGGCTGTCGCCGGTCTTCGGGTTGGTCTGAAACGGGGTGCCGTGCGCGAAGCTGCCCTCGAACCGTCCGACGTAGAAGCGGTTCAAGAACTGCCGGTGCGCGTCGGGGTCGATGCCGAGCTGGCGCGCGTCTTCGTCGGCGAAGGTCCAGCCGATGTCGTCGTGGCTGCGGAGGTAGTTGACCCACGCGGTGCCCGGAGGCAGGGCGTGCCGGTGGGCGAGCGCCTGGGCGAGGAGGCCGACGTCGCGGGTGGCGAGGGTGCTCCAAAGCAGCGCCATCTGCAGCGGGTTGTAGCTGAGCTGGCACTCGTCGGGGCTGATGTAGTCGACGACGTCGTCGGGGTGCACGATCGCCTCCGAGAGGAACAGCACCCCGGGTGCGACCATGCGCACCACCGCGTTGAACGCCTGCAGCAGCAGGTGCGCCTCGGGGAGGTTCTCGCTCGAGGTGCCGAGTCGCTTCCAGATGAAGGCCACCGCGTCCATGCGCAGGATCTCGACGCCGAGATTCGCGAGAAAGAGCATCTCGCGCGCCATGGCCCGGAAGACGCGGGGGTTCGAGTAGTTGAGGTCGAGCTGGAACGAGTGGAACGTCGCCCACGCCCACCGATCGCCCTGCACCGGCACGAAACTGCCCGGGTGGTTGTCGGGAAAGATCTCGCGCGTGGTGCGCTCGAACGCGTCGGGCATTTCGCGGTCGGGGTAGATCCAGTAGTAGTCCTCGTACTCGGGGTCGCCCTCGAGCGCCCGTTGCGCCCACTCGTGCTCGTCGGAGGTGTGGTTGAAGACGAAGTCGAGTGCCAGCGAGATGCCTGCTTCGCGCAGCTTCGTCGCCAGGTCGCGGAGCTGCTCGATCGAGCCGAGCGCGGGCCTCGTGGCCCGGTAGCTCGACACGGCATACCCGCCGTCGGAGTTCGGCTCGGGCGCGTCGTACACCGGCATCAGGTGCAGCACCGTCAGCCCGAGCTCCTCGAAGTACGGGATGCGCTCGATGAGATCGGCGAAGGTTCCGGCGTAGAGGTCGACGTAGCAGACGCCGGCCAGGATCCTGGTCGATTCGAACCAGCGCGGGTCACGCTGGCGGTGCTCGTCGAGCTCCTTCAGCTCGTCAGGCCGCGAGTACCAGGCCTCGCGCACGTCGCCCAGCAGCCCATCGAGGGTCTCCGCGAGCCGCGGGTCGCCTCCGTAGAGACGCCCGAGCAGCTCGCGGAGCCGGAGCTCCTCGACCTCGACTCGCTCTGTGAACCCCTGTCGCTGGGTGGCGGCCACGTCGCTGTGGATCGTCATCGGAAGCCCAGGATCCGCGCCCGGCCGGCCTCTACTTCACCGATCCGGCGGTCAGGCCCCGCACGAAGAACCGTTGCAGCGACAGGAACACGACGAGGGGTACGAGCAGCACGATGAAGGCGCCGGCCGCGACGAGGTTCCAGCCCTGGTTGTACTGGCCGAGGAGGCCGAGGAGTCCTTGCTGGAGCACTGGCGAACCGTTGCCCAGGAAGATGTAGGCGACGAGGAAGTCGTTCCACACCCAGAGGAACTGGAAGATCGCGAACGAGGCGAGCGCCGGGATCGACATCGGCATGACGAGGCGCCAGAAGATCTGGAAGTGGGAGGCGCCGTCCACGCGAGCGGCCTCGATGAGCGCGTTCGGCAGCGTCGACATGTAGTTGCGCAGGATGAAGATGCACAAGGGCAGTGCGAAGGCGGAGTGGACGATCCAGGCCGCCGGGTAGGTGCCCGTGATCTGGATGCCCGTCGCCTGGGTGATCGCCTTGTAGGTCTGCAGCACAGGGATCAGCGCGATCTGCACCGGCACCACGAGGAGGCCGACGATCACGGCGAAGTAAAGCTCTTTGCCGCGGAACTCCAAGAAGGTGAAGGCGTAGGCGGCGAAGGCGGCGAACATGATTGGGAGGACGGTCGCCGGGATCGCGACGGCGAGGCTGTTCAAGAACTCGCCGCCGAGGCTCTGGCCCGTTCCCGCGCCGGCGCCGTTGAAGGCGTTGACGTAGTTGTCGAAGGTCCAGGCCGAGGTGAACGGCTTGAGGAGCGCACTCCACCAGCCGGTCGTCTGGGCGTCGGTGGTGCTGCGGAAGCTCGTCACGAAAAGGCCGATGGCGGGGACCATCCAGAGCACGGCGACGAGACCCAGGATGATGGTAAGCGTGGGGCGCTTCTTGGGGGCGGACGTCTTGGTCATCCGCGCGGCGCGGGTGCCCGTCTTGGTCTTCTGGGTAACGACGGTGGGGACGATCTCGGTCATCGGAGGACCTCCTGCTGACGGTAGGTGCGGACCTGGTAGATGATGACCGGGATGACCGCGATGATGAGGATGACGACGACGGCCGACGCCTTCCCCGGGTTGTTGAACGAGAAGAACTGGTTGTAGAACTCCATGCCCAGCACGTTCGTGTTGAACTGGCCGCTCGTCATCGCGAAGACGATGTCGAAGAGCTTCATGACCGTGATCAGCACCGTGATGAAGACCGCGACGATCGTGGCGCGGATCTGCGGAGCGACCACCCGGAAGAACGCCTGGCGCTCATTGGCGCCGTCGATGCGGGCAGCCTCGATGGTCTCCTCGGGCACGCCCTTGATGGCGGCCGAGAGCAGCACCATCGCGTAGCCGGCGTTGAGCCAGATCACGACGACCATGAGCAGCAGGCTGTTGACGTGGGCGGTGTCGTTCTGGAGCCACGCCACCGGGTCGGCCTTGGTGAGGCCCGTCCAGATGCCGTTCAGCAGACCGACGACGGGCTGACCCGGTGCCGTGTAGTAGTAGACGAACTGCCAGATCGACGAGGCGGCGATCGCGCTGATGGCCATCGGCAGGAAGATGATCGACTTGAACGTCTTCTCGCGCTTCGGGCCCATGCGGTCGGCGAGGGTCGCGACGCCGAGACCGATGACGACCGTGATCGCGGGAACGACGATGATCCAGAGCAGGTTGTTGATGAGCGTCTGGATGAACGACGGCGTCGTGAAGAGCGCGACGTAGTTCGACAGTCCGCCGAACGACTGCAAGCCGTACTGGTCGGTCTTCAGAAGGCTCTGATAGACGGTGAGACCCGTCGGAACGAGCAGGAAGACGATGATGAGGAGCAGGACCGGCCCGAGGAACACATAGGGCAGGAGCCTCGCGTTCCACCTCGTGTTCGTCTTGGCGACGATGAAGTTGAGCCCCAGATAGATGAGGAACGAGACGGCGAGACCGCCGACGACGGATATGAAGACGCTGAGGATCTGCACGGGTGACCACCTGACGACGTTGTGAGGGTGCGGGAGAGTGCGGGGGTGAAGGACGGCCGGCGATCGCTGTAGGGATGCGATCACCGGCCGTCCGCTGGTGGATCAGCTAGTGGCGGGCCACGAGGCGTCGATCGCCTTCAGAGCGTCGTCGAGGCTCTCCTGACCGGCAGTCCACTGGGTGAGATTCGTCCATTCGGTTCCGGCGCCGACAGCACCGGGCATCTGGTCGGACGCGTCGAAGCCGAAGACCTTGGAGTCGGCGACAGCCTTCTGGGCGACGGTCTGGAAGGGGCTGTCGTACGACGCGGTCGGGAAGTCGTTGTGCGCCGAGAGGTAGGCCGACCAGTCTTTCGCGTAGCCGTTCGTGCCGAACTCCTTGCCGACGAGGTAATTGGCGACCTTCTTGATCTGGGGCGTGTTCTTGAAAGCCGACACGAGGTCGCCGCCGCCGAGGGTTCCGGAGGTGGCGGCGTCAGACGGGGTGGGCAGCGTGAACGCGTTGACGTTCGAGGTGTCACCCTTGGCGATCTCGGCCTGGATGACCTTCGGGAAGAAGCCGGTGATGAAGGTTCCCTGACGCATCATGAAGCACTGGCCCTTGCCCTTGCCGCCGGAGACGAACAGGTTGTTGCCCGCTGCGCCGAAGTCGGTCGAGGCCATGGCCTTGCCGCCGCCGTTGACCGCGCCGTCGGCGAAGATCATCGACTCGACCTTGGTCGCGGCCTTCTTGACCAGCGGCGAGTCGAACTTCACCTTGTGCGTGATCCAGTCGTTGTACTGGGTCAGTCCGCCGTAGCGGAGCACGTACTCTTCGAGCCAGTCGGTCATCGGCCAGCCGTTGGAGCCCTGCGACGCGATGCCGACGCACCACGGGTAGCCGGCGCCGCTCGAGATGATCTTGGCCTGCAGCGCCTGCAGTTCGGCGTCGGTGGTGGGCACCTTGTAGCCGGCCTTCTTGAAGGCGGAGGGGTTGTACCAGACCAGCGACTTCACGTTGATCGAGTAGGGCAGACCGTAGGTCTTGCCGTTGACCTTCGCGATGTCGGGGAGGCCCTGTGCTTCGTCGGCCGTGACGCTCTTGACGTCGACGAGGTCGTCGAGGGGGACCATGCTGTTGCTGATGAGCGACTTGAGCACACCGGGCTGCGGGAAGATCGCCAGGTCGGGAGCCTGTCCGCCCTTGACCTGCGTCACGATGCCGGTCTGGAAGCTGTTGCTGCCGCTGTACTTGACCGTGATGCCCTGGGTCTTGCCCCATTTGGTCAGGTCGGCCTGGAAGGCGGTGGCCTGGGCACCGGTGAAGGCGCCCGAGATGGTGACCGTGTTGCTGCCGGCCGAGCTGCCGCCGCCGCCGGAGCAGCCGCTGAGAGCGAGAGCCGCCGCCGCCGAGAGGGCGACCGCTGACAGGATTTTCTTCTGAAGCCTCATTGCTTCGACCTTTCGTCAATGAAAGTGGTGCAGAACCAAAACGATTTCGCTGGCGGCGACGCTACGCCCCCAACACACTTTTCACCAGTCCCGATACGTCACGAAAAGGTAACAGCAGGAGCCGCCACTGATCCGCGCTCCACCAAACGACCGGGAAGACGCTCGACCGAGGCCTCCGGGGGTGCATCCTGCTGGAACTGACGCACCGAGAGCTCGACGGCGCGACGCCCCATCGCGGCGTGCGGCAGAGCCACCGTCGTGAGCCCGGGGCGCAGGGCGGCCGCGACGATGCGGAGGTCGTCGACGCCGACGATCGAGACGTCGTGGGGAATGGTGATTCCCGGTACCAGCACGACCTCTTGGTAGACCCCCATCGCCATCTCGTCATTGAAGGCGAACACGGCGGTCGCCCGGTCGGGGCCCCGCCTGGCCTGGGCGATCGCGAACGCCCCCGCAGCGGCATCGGCCGGCCCGGGAACGCGCACGATCTCGCACTCGAGCCCCTCGGCCTCCATCACCTGCCGGTAGCCCTCCTCCCGACCACCGACAGCCGGGACGTCCTCCTCGACGGTGAGGTGCAGGATCCTGCGGTGCCCCGCTTCGACCAGATGCCGCGTCGCCAACACGCCGATCCCCACCTCGTCGGGCACCACGGTCGGGCTGGTCGTGCCCGGGTCGTAGGCGTCGACCAGCACCGTCCGCGCCGGATCGAACCGCTTCGGCAGAGTCACGATGCGGTGCGACGACGACGCGAAGATGAGCCCGTCGACCTGCTGGGCGAGAAGAGCATCGATCTGCGCGTCTTCGACCGTGTCGCGGTTGACATTGATGATCATCAGCATGAGGCCGAGCTCGGCGGCGGCCTCCTGGGCACCGACCAGGATCAGGCCGGCGTACGGCGTCGTCGCGATCTCCTCGCTGACGAAGCCAATCAGATTCGTGCGGCTCGATCGGAGCGCGCTCGCGATCCGGTTCGGGGCGTAGCCGAGCTCGGCGGCGATCCGCTGCACCCGGATGCGCGTCTTGTCGCTCACCTTGCCGCGGCCGTTCAGAGCGTGCGACACGGTTGTGACAGAGACCCCGGCGGCCTCGGCGACGGACCGGATCCCGAGCTTCTCCTGCCTCATCGCACTGCCTCCCATGGCTGATCCCCACCTTCGACGGGCCTTCGCGAGGTGGCGGCGAGCGGCGAACGGTCGAAGTTCGGGGGTGTGTGCACATGAAGATACGCCATCGGGGGTGCGGGAAGGCGCGCACCGCCTCCGGGCCGGCTGCCGAGCGGCGGCTGCCGGATCCTTGGCCCCCGGCCTTAGCTCGTCTTCTGCAACCAGGCGAGAACGGCAAGAACCCGCCGGTGCGCAGTGCCCGAATCGTCGAGCCCGAGCTTCTGGAAGATCGCCGTCGTGTGCTTCTCGACCGAGGCGACCGCGAGGTGAAGACCCGTGGCGATGCCCTGATTGGTGCGGCCCTCCGCCATGAGCGAGAGCACCTCGATCTCGCGGGGAGTGAGCCGCGACAGCGGATCGTGCCGGCGTGCCAGCAGGTCGCGGACGATCTGCTCGTCGATCACGGTGCCTCCGCCGACGATGCGTTCGACGGCGTCTTGCAGCTCGTCGAGCGACGAGACGCGATCCTTCAAGAGATAGCCGACACCGGAGGCGCCGGTGTCGAGCAGGTCGGCGGCGTACTCGGCCTCGGCGTACTGGCTCAGCAGCAGCACGCCGACCGCGGGATGCGAAGCCTTGATCGCGACACCGGCGCGCACCCCCTCGTCGCGGAACGTCGGCGGCATCCGGATGTCGAGCACGGCGAGATCGGGGCGCACCTCGTCGAGACCCGCCATCAGCGAGTCGGCGTCGCCGTACGTGCCGACGACGTCGAACCCGGCCTCCTGGAAGAGGCGCGCGACGCCCTCGCGGAGCAGGACGGAGTCGTCGGCGAGAACGACGCGGACGGCGGAGGGGCTCATCCGATCAGCGTACGGGCGGGCGGGGTGCGGGCGGGGTCGAGCCGGTCGGGGCTGAGCCGGCGGGAGCCGAGCCGGCAAGGGCCGAGCCGGCGGGAGCTGCGCCTGCAAGAGCCGAGCCGGCAAGCGGCAGGGCCGCGGTGATGCGCGTGGGGCCGCCCGCCGGGCTGTCGACGGCGAGCGATCCGCGGAGACCGGTCAGCCTCGCGGCCAGCCCGCTGAGCCCATGACCGAGCGTCTCGATCGCCCCGCCCCGACCATTGTCGATCACCTCGACGACGAGCGTGCGCCGGCGCCGGGGCAGCAGCGCGCCGGTCACCTCGGTGCGAATGGCCACCGAAGCCGCCGTCGCCCCGGAGTGCTTGGCCACGTTCGAGAGCAACTCCGACACCACGAAGTAGACGCTGCGTTCGATCGGCCCCACCGACGCCTCGTCGTCCGGCACGTCGAGCGCCGTCGTGGTCGGCACCGGGTTGCGCGACGCGAGCGAGCGAACCGCCGAGACGAGGCCGCGATCCTGCAGCAGCGGCGGGGCCATCCCCCTCGACAGGTCACGGAGCTCCTGCAGCGTGTCTTTGGTGAGCGCGAGCGCCCCCTCGAGCAGCGGCCGCACCGTCTCGTCGTCGTCCTTCAAGGCGCGCAGCGAACTCGACAGGTCGTACTGCACCCGCAACAGGCTCTGCTGCGGCCCGTCGTGGATGTCGCGTTCGAGCCGGCGCAGAGCGTCGTCTTCGGCGAGGAGGGCCGACACCCGAGACACCTCGCTGTCGGCAATTTCGCGCCGCAGCACCGCCGAGCTGCTCTCGCCGAGCAGCAGCCGGGCCGCCCCCTCGTGGATGCGCACCAGACCGTGAACGAGAAGCGGCAGAACGACGAGTAGGATCCCGCCCATCGCCGCATAGAAGATGCTCTCGCCGGCGAGAAGCCCCTCCCGGGTGCTCTCCGGCAGATACCCTGGGATCACCCGGAGCACCGTCACATGCACCCACGTCTCACCGGGCTCGGCCGGCAGATAGCGACCCCAGAACCAGTACGTCACGCCGCCGACCGAGAGGGCGAGCCAGACGACCGCGACGATCCACGTCACGAGCCCGAGCACGAACGCGACGAGCAGGCCGTGCACCCACGCGCCCCAGGTGCGGGCATCCGCGACGATGTCGACGAAGCGCCGCCACAGCGAGCCGCGAGCCCGTCGCACCGGCCAGTCGGGCGCCTCGATGGGAGGCCGGCCGGCCCGCCTCAGGCGGAGCAGCTCGAAGGATCCGAATCGCCGCGCGAGCAGGAGCGTCGCGGCCAGAATCGGAAACCCGACCCAGATGATCGCCGTCGAGACCCCGGCCACGAACCCGGTCAGCAGCACCACGAAGCTCACGATGCCGACGGGCAGCGACACCAGCAGGTAGCCGAGGGCGCGCGGCAGGTCGCGCCACCGGCGGAGGTATCGCCGGAGGGGGCCCGCGGGGCGCTGGGGGTCGGTCACGCTGCCATTCTCGCGGGTGGCGGTGCGGTTACCGCCGCCGCTGCTTGTGCGCTTGCCACTGCCGGGGCGGGCCGTGGTGGCATCGGCGGCCGCGCCCGTGCCGGTGTCGGCCAGGGCCGCGGTCACAGGGTTCCGCCGTGGCTGGGCTCGAGAGCGATCGGGGCTGGTCGCACGGCGCTCGCTCGCGGCACCTGCCGAGCTCGACGCGCCTCGGTCGCCCGTGCGACGCGACGCGAGACAGCGTCGACCACGAAGCCGATACCCAGCGCCGCCACGGCCGCGACCGCCGCACCGAGGAGGGGCTGCTCGTGCAGCCACGCACCGGCGAGGATCCCGATGCCGATCGAGTACCCGGCCCAGAGGACGCCCGAGATCGCGCTCAGCACCATGAACCGGCGCCGCGAGAAGCCACTCGACCCCGCCAGCACGTTGACCGCCACCCGCCCGATCGGCACGAACCGGGCGGTGAGGATCGTCGACGCGGAACGCTCCCGCAGAGTGACCCGCACCCGTGCCAGCAGCCGGGCCATACGAGGCCGGCGTGTGAACCCGAACCGATCGATGCCGAGACGCCGGCCGAGCCAGAACGCGATGTTGTCGCCGACGAACGATCCGGCCGCCGCGGCGAGGAGCACCAGCCACGGGTTCGGGGCACCGGTTGCGAAGCCGATCGACGCCAGCGCAACCACCAGGGTCTCGCTCGGAACCGGCGGGAAGAAGCCGTCGATGGCCACCAGCACGAAGAGGGCGAGCAGGATCAGCGGCGAGGCTGCTCCGGCGAGAAGAAGAGAGGTGAGGGCGTCCACGTCGGATCCGATCTGTTGGTTTTCACGACACCGACGACGCTACGGACGCCCCCGCGAGCGCACGACGGGGCTGACCGCCCGGTTCGAGTAGGGGTAGCCCTACCTCGGCGGGAGGTCGAGCGGCGGCGGCCGGATCCTTGGCCCCTCGGTGCAACTGGCCGAGAGTCGAACGCCGGCGTCCCCCGGGAGTCCCCCTCATGACCGACACCCGCCTTGGGGGCTGCGGGGGAGAGCTCACTTTGGTTGGATCAAACCAAGAGAACGCGGGTGGTGGGACACCCGGGATCTCGCAGTGGGCCGCGTGGCGCGGCTGAGCTCAAGACGTCGGAATTCGGGCCGACGTCGGGGCTCAGTCGCGCCGTACGCCTCGCCTCACGGGTGACCGACCTCGACCCACCTCGACGTCGACCGGATCGGCACCCTATTTCAGGCGGTTCGCCGAGGCACGGCCCGCCCGCTGACCGCGAGCCCCAGCACCGCCACGGCCGCTGCCACCGCGAAGCACGCCACGAACGCGGCCGGCTCACTCGACCCGCCGAGCAGCCCAAACACGGCGCCGTTCAGGCCGAGCACCACCGCGGCCCCCGCCGAGTCGGCGATCGTGAGGGCGCTGCTGTTGAAGCCCCGCTCGTCGTCGTGCGAATACCGCAGCACCAGCACCGAGAAGCGCGGATAGACGAAGCCCATGCCGAAGCCGGTGATCGTCCAGCCCACCACGATCACGGCCGGGGTGAGATGCCAGAGGGGTGTTGCAACCGCCGAAAGCACTCCGGCGACGATCAGCACCAGGCCGAGGCGGATCCCCGTCCGCTGCGACACCCGCTCGCCGAGCCTGCCGACCAACCAGCTCGCGAACGCCCAGCTCACGGCACCGAGGGTCAGCGTGATGCCCGACGCGGCCGGCGAGAAGCCGTACTGCGCGCTCAGCAGATACGGGATGAACACGTCGCCCCCGAGGAACGCCGCACCGGCCAGCCCCCGCAGCAGCACGAGCGTCGGCACCCCGGCGCGGGCCCCGAGCGTGCCCTTCGGCAGCAGCGGCCGCAGCGCCACGGCGAGCACCACGACCGCGGCGATCGTCACGAGGCCGGCCACCACGGGCGGCACCTCCGACAAGAGGTTGAGGCCGACGACGGCGACCGCCGCGGCAACGGACCACAGGATCCGGGAGACGCTCCACGCCACCGGCTCCCCCGCCGGCCCCACCACTCCCTTCAGGGTCGGCACCACCATGCAGAATGCGGGCACCGAGGCCAGCAACGCCCCGAGGAACACCCAGTGCCAGCCCACCGTCTCGGTGAGAGTGCCCGCGATCACCGGGCCGACCAGCCCCGGAATCACCCACGCCGCAGCGAACCCCGCGAACACCGACGCGTGCAGGCGCTCCGGAAAGACGCGCGACACGAGCACGTACAAGCCGACGATCACCGCGCCGGAGCCGAGCCCCTGCACGAGGCGACCCAGCAGCAGGACGAGCATGGTCGGCGCGAGCCCCACGACCAGCAGGCCGGCGCCGAAGAGCAGCGTGGACGTGATCACGACCCGGCGTGGGCCCGAGCGATCGGCCCAGTTGCCGGCGACGACCATGCCGACGAGGCTCGTCGCAAGCGGCGCCGCGAAGGCGAGGGAGTAAAGGCTCTCGCCGTTCAGCTCGCGGCTGACGGTCGGCATCACGGTGGTGACGGCAAGGGCCTCAAAGGCCGCGATACCGATCAGGGCGCACATGCCGAGGGTGGCCAGGAGGTACTGCCTACTGAAGACGCCGGGCTCGCGCGGGGGCGACTCGACGGCTTCTGTGCTCACGGGTTCAGCCTACGGCGGAGGTGGGGCGCTCGTTCGGTTCGGCAATTCAGGCCATAGCCGCACACCGCCGTGGAGCGCCCCGAGGCCGCAGGGCTCCGCCTCGGCGGGCTGCTTATGGCCTGAATTGCCGACACCCGCGCGCGGCCCGGGTTGCCGACAGGGCAGCGTGACCCGGGTTGCCGACACGGCTGCGCGGCCCGGGTTGCGGACGCGGTCGCGCGGCCCGCCCCGCCGCGCGGCCACAGAGAGCCCTACTGGTCGCCGACCTTCTTGTCGGCCTCGTCACGCGCCTTCTGGATCTTGTCGGTGTGCTTGCCGCCGGTGGCCTTGTCGGCCGCCCCTGCCACGGCGTCGAGCAGCTTGTCGCTGACCCCTTCGGCCTTCTCGTTCGTGAGCGCGCCCTTGACCTTGTCGTTGTTCAAGAACTGCTGCGCCTTCTTCGCGATGTCGTCGAATCCCGCCATGATGCCCTCCCGAGCGTTGCTCCGAGCGATCTGCCCGCAGTTTGTCGACACGGTAGACCACCCCGGCCGCCCGGGTCCTCCCAGCCGACCCTCAGTAAGCTGAGAGCCCGACCTGGAGGGGAGTTCCATGGCCGCCAAGCTCCGCACGTACGCACCCATCGCGATGCCCGTACTCGCACTGATCGCTGTCGTCGCGACGTACCACCGCTATCTGTCGACGGGGGTGGCGATTCTCGTCGGCGCGATCCTGATCGGCGCCGTGCTCTCGGCTGTGCACCACGCCGAGGTCGTCGCCCACCGCGTCGGCGAACCGCTGGGCTCGATTGTGCTCGCTGTCGCCGTGACCGTGATCGAGGTCGGCCTCATCATCACGCTGATGCTCGCGGGCGGCAGCGGCACCGAGACCCTCGCTCGCGACACCGCCTTCGCCGCCGTGATGATCACCTGCAACGGCATCGTGGGCCTCTCGCTCTTCCTCGGCTCACTGAAGCACGGTCTGCCGCGGTTCAACCGCGAGGGCACCGGCGCGGCGCTCAGCGTCGTGGCGACTCTCGCCGGCGCGGCCCTCGTGCTGCCCGCTTTCACCACCGGAGCCTCGGGCGGCCGGTTCACCGGCGTGCAGCTGGCGTTCGTCGCCGTCATTGCCCTGGCCCTGTGGCTCGCGTTCGTGTCGACGCAGACGGGCCGTCACCGCGACTTCTTCCTGCCGATCAAGCCACCGTCCGACGCCCGCCTCGATTCCACCGACTCGGGCGACCACGCCGACCCCCCGACGAACCGGGCCACGATCATCAGCCTCGTGCTCCTGGTCGTGTCGCTGCTCTCCGTCGTCCAGCTGGGCCATGCTGTGCAGCCGAACATCGAGTCGGGCCTCGCCGCCGCCGGAATCCCCAGCACCTTCGTCGGTGTCGTGATCGCGTTCATCGTGCTGCTGCCCGAGGGCATCGCCGCCTCGCGCGCCGCCCTCGGCAACCGCCTCCAGACGAGCCTGAACCTCGGCTACGGCTCGGCGATCGCGAGCATCGGCCTCACGATCCCGGCGATCGCCGTCGCGAGCATCTGGCTCGACGGCCCGCTCGTGCTCGGCCTCGGCCCGGTCCAGCTGGTGCTGCTAGCCCTGACTCTGCTCGTGAGCGTGCTCACCGTCGCCCCAGGCCGGTCGACCCGGCTGCAGGGAATCATCCACCTGATCATCCTGGCGGCGTTCGTCTTCCTGGCGATCAGCCCGTAGGCGGCGGGTTCTCGAAGACCCTAAGAGCGCAGGATCCGGCGGCCCCCACTGCGAGCCGCCGGATCCTGCGCTTCTGTCGTCGCTAGCCCGCGGCGCCTGCTACACCCGCGCCCCGAGCTCGAATTCGGCCAGCAAACCCGCCATCGGCTTGAGCGGCGGCGTGGCGTACTCGCCGCGCTTGCCGGTCGCGAGCCTGAGGCGCACCAGCGACTCGGCGAAGACGGTCGCGGCCGAGACCCCGTCGACCACCGGAGCGCCGATCTCGTCGGAGAGACGGTGGCAGAGGTCGGCCATTCCGGCGCAGCCGAGCACGACGGCGTCGGCCCCGAGCGCCAGCACCTCGCGGCACTCGGCGACGACCTTCCCGTACGCGTCGGAGGCGGGATCGTCGAGCTCGAGCACCGGGATCTCGCACGCGCGGACGGCGACGCACACGTCGGCGAACCCGTAGCGTTGCACGAGTTCGTGGGCGCGGCCGGTGGTGCGACCGAGGGTCGTGACGATGCCGAACGTGCGCCCTATCATCGCCGCGGCGTGTATCGCGGCCTCGGCGATGCCGAGCACGGGGCCCGACGCGATCTCGCGCGCCGCGTCCAGGCCCGGGTCGCCGAAGCACGCGACGACGAAGGCATCCACGCCGCCAGCCTCCCCCTCGCGCACCTGCTCGAGCAGGCCCGGCACGGCGAGCGACTCCTCGTAGTGGCTCTCGATCGACGCGGGGCCCATGCTCGGATTCACCGCCTCGACCAGGGTGGAGGGGCCGGCCACCTCGCGAGCGCACCGGCCGATCGACTCGGTCATGCTCGCGGTGGTGTTGGGGTTGACGACGCGAATCAGCATCAGATGGCCTCCTCCAGCGTGCCGTCGTTGACGGTCTCGTCGGTGGCCGAGAGCTCGGGCATCCGGGGCGAGAGCGTCTCGAAGAGCCAGAACAGGGCGAGGCCGAGAGCGCAGCCGATGAACCAGCCGTAGTTTCCGAGCCAAGTGAAGTCGGGGCCGCCGAGATCCTTGACGATGGTCGGCACGAGCGCCGCGGCGACCGAGATGCCTCCGGCGATGACCATGGTCCAGACGGCGTTGGGGTTGAAGCCGCGCTTGAACCAGTACCGGCCGGTTGGCTCCATCGAGAAGAGGTCGTCGACCGCCACGCGCTGCTTGCCGACGAGGTAGTAACCGGCAATGAGGAGGCCGAACAGCGGGCCGATGAGAGCGCCGAGCACACCGAGCGTGTACTGGATGGCCTGGGGGTTGCCGTACCAGTTCCACGGCGTGAGGAGCACGGAGCCGACGGCCGCGATCATGCCGCCCATGCGCCACGAGATCTTGCGTGGCGCCACGTTCGAGAAGTCGAACGCCGGCGAGATGAAGTTCGCGACGATGTTGATGCCGACCGTCGCGGTGACGAACGTGAGCCCACCGAGGAGGATCGCGAACGGGGCGCCGATCGCCTGCACCGTCTCGATCGGGTCGGTGATGAGCCGGCCGAAGACCGGCACGGTCGCCGACGCGCAGAGCACCGTAAGGATCGAGAAGAACAGGAAGTTGACCGGGAGCCCCAGGAAGTTGCCGCGCTTGACCGCTGTGAAGCTCTTGCCGTAGCGCGAGAAGTCGCCGAAGTTGAGCATCGGGCCCGAGAAGTAGCTGACCACGATCGCCACGGCCGAGATCATCACCGGGATCGCCGCGCTGAGAGACAAGGGCTCGCCGACCGACAGGTTCAGGCTGATGTTGCCCCAGCCGGCCTTCGCCACGAGGTAGATCGCCAGCGCGATCATGATCACGTAGACGGCGGGCCCGGCGAAGTCGATGAACTTGCGGATCGTCTCCATTCCGCGCCAGAACAGCGCCGCCTGGGCGACCCAGAGGATCGCGTACGAGATCCAGCCGAGAGCGTTCAGCCCGAGGAACGAATGGTCGAGGAGGGCCGCCGACGAGGGGATGAACTTCAAGAAGATGATGTTCAGCGACTGCGCGGCGAGGAACGTCTGCACGCCATACCAGGCCATTGCGATCAGCCCGCGGATGATGGCGGGGATGTTCGCCCCGAGCACGCCGAACACCGCACGGTTGATCACCGGGAACGGCACGCCGGTCTTCTGACTCGGCTTCGCCACGAGGTTCGTGAAGACCATGACGATGAGGATCCCGACGACCAGCGAGATCAGCACCTGCCAGCTCGCGATACCGAGGGCGAACAGGCTTCCGGCCGTGACGTATCCGCCGACCGAGTGGACGTCCGACATCCAGAAGGCGAAGAAGTTGTAGCCGCCCCAGGTCTGCTTGCGGAGGGGAGCCAGGTCTTCGTTGGTGAGGCGGGGGTCGTACTCGGGCTTGACGAGGCCGCTGCCTGCCGGGTGGCCGGCGGCTTCAACGACGTCGTGGGGGCCGGTGAGCGGGGGCTGCTGGCCCGGCTGCTGGCTTGCCTGCGTGCCCGGCTGGTGGTTTGCCTGCGCGTTCGCCTGCTCGCGCGGATCGGCGGACGTGGTGGGTGGAACGACGTTCGTTGCCAAAGCAACCTCCTGTGCGGCTGGTACCCTTCGAGGGCGGAAGAGACGTGCTGGTGATGCCGATGCTCGGCACCGGCAGGCGTTCATGCTCCTTCGAAAATGAACCTATTGCTTCACTTTTTCGCCCTCGTTTCACCTTTGTAACAAGCGTGTGACAGCAACTGCTTCACACCCTCTCGACCCAAGGGGGAGCATGACCGACGAGATGTCGTCCGTCGGCCAGCTCGATGCCGAGGCCCTCGGCGCACGGCTCCGGGTGCTGCGAAAGGGTGCAGGGCTGACCCTCCGGGAGCTCGCCGACGCCCTCGACATCTCGGCGAGCGCCGTCTCGCAGATCGAACGCGGCGTCAGACGACCGTCCGTGAGCCGGCTGCTCGCTATCGTGCAGGTTCTCGGCCGACCGCTGGCAGACGTGTTCGACCCAACCGGGGAGCCTGAGGCCGGGGCTGCGCCGTCGGATCCTTCGGGGTATGTGCTCGCCCGCTCGGGCGCCTCGAAACCGGTGACGCTCGGCACCGGCGTGGTGTTCCGTCGGCTGTCGCCCGCGACCACCACGGGCGTCGACTTCTTCGAGTCCACGTACCCGGCGGGGGGGGGCGCGACCGACCTCGACACGCTCATCACGCACGAGGGCTACGAAGTCGGCACGGTCACGGCCGGCGAGCTCACGATCGACTTCCCCGACGAGCGGGTGGTGCTGCGCGCGGGCGACTCGATCACGTTCCCGTGCGCGCTGCCCCACCGGATGGGCAACACCGGCACGGACGACGCTGTCGCCACCTGGCTGATCGTCCACTCGTAGCGGCCGTTTCTCGCCGGGCTCAGGCGCGGGTGGTTTCGTGGGGGTATGCGATACGTGATCATCGGTGCGGGTGCCATCGGCGGAGTCCTCGGCGCGCGGCTTGCGCAGCACGGGTCGCCCCACGAGCCCCTGCTCATCGCGAGAGGGGAGCACGGCGCGCTCATCGCGGCCGACGGGTTGCGGATCCGCTCGCCCGAGAGCGACATCGTCGTGCGAGTGCCGGTGGCGGCCTCGCCCGATGAGGTGCGCCTGGAGGCCGACGACGTGCTCGTGGTCGCAACCAAGACGCAGTCGCTCGACGAGGCACTGCGCGACTGGGTCGATCGGCCCGTCTACTCGGGCGACGCAGTGGCCGGAACCGCCGGCTCGTCACTGCCGCTGCTGGTCGCCCTCAACGGACTCGAAGGCGAACGCATCGCCTCCCGCTACTTCGATCGCGTCTTCGGGGTGTGCGTGTGGCTGCCGGGCGTGCACCTCGTGCCGGGAGAGGTGCTGGTCCGCATCGCGCCGTCGAGCGGCACCTTCATCATCGGGCGGTTCGGCGCAGTGGCATCCGACGCCGACCTCGACCTGCTGGCGACCCTCGAGACCGACTGGGAGGCGGCCGGCTTCCGCGTCTTCATCGACGACGAGGTCATGCGCTGGAAGCACCGCAAGCTCCTGTCGAACCTCGGCAACGCCGTCCAGGCGATTCTCGGTCCGTCCGATCCGTCGGCCGGCGCCATCCACGGCGCCCTCGAAGCCGAGGCCGTCGAGCTCTACCACTCGCTCGGCATCTCGTGGCCGTCGGACGCCGCAGAAGCCGAGCGGCGCGGCAACGCCTTCGACATCCGGCCGGTGCCGGGCGCACCCGAGGAGCTCGGCGGCTCATCGTGGCAGTCCGTCCAGCGCGGCGGATCCATCGAGACCGACTACCTGAACGGCGAAATCGCGCTGCTCGCGCGGCTGCACGGGCGTACAGCGCCGCTGAACGCCGAGGTGCAGCGGCTGGCGCGGGTGGGGCCCGAGGCCGCGGGCGAGTTGCGGCGGCTCTTCGCCGAGGTGGGCTGACCGGGCTGCTGGCTGGCTGCTCCGGCTGCTGCGGCCGCTCGCGCAGCTAATGTTCGCCCGCCCTGCTCCGGGCCGCTCGGGCTGCCTCGCTCCGCTCGGGATTGCTCCGCTCTGGGCCGCTCGGGTCTGCTCCGCTCCGCCGGTTCGGCAATTCAGGCTATAGGCGTCCCGGCCGGGATCACGCCGCGCCCCGTCCAGCCGCCCGCCCACCCGGCGCGGCTATGGCCTGATTTGCCGACGCGACCGAGCGCTCGAGCGGCGCGCACGGCGCCGGGCGCCAGGCACAGGGCCCCGGGCCCCGGGCGCCAGCCCGGCATGCCCTCCCCTAAGCCCCCGGCGACTCCTGCGCCGCAGCGACGATCCCCCGCAGCCGGCCGAGGTAGTACCGCTGAGGCCAGGTCCGCACCACGCTCGGCACCCTCGGATACACCACCCCCACACCACGCAAGAGCAGGTCGGCGCGGCGCTCACGCCGGACCGACCACGGCAACTCGAACTCGGCCCGCACCCTCGGCGGCAGAAGACCCGCGGTCACGAATCGCACCAGCGGCATCACCCGCCGCACCCACCACGGCGCCTCGCTGGCCCGCCAGAGCGCCTCGGCCTGCTCGCGCACCGTGCCATCGACCTCGAGCCGCGCGCAGGAGTCGTCCCAATAGCGCCGAAATGCCGCGCGACTCTCCGGCCACATACCCGGCGGTACGTCGAGCGCGGTGCCGAGCGCCGCATAGCGCTCGTAGAGGCGATCGGCCTCCGCCTCGGGCAGATGCCCCAGCACACGCGCATGCACCCGCATCGCCGTGTCGTACAGCGTCGCCGCAACCCACAACTGCGCCTCCGGATCGCGCGCGTCGTACTCCACACCCTCATCCGTCCCCTTCACCGGCGTGTGCATACGGCTGACGACCGCGGCGGCCGCCTCGCGGTCGGCCTCAGTACCCGCCATCACCGCATACACATACATGAGCGTGCCGTGCAGCCGCCCCATCGGATTGCGCGCGAAGTCGCTGTGCCGAGCGACACCGTGCCCGACATCGGGTCGCGCCAGCTGCAGCAGAATCGCGCGGCCCGCACCCAACAGGAGCACGGCCTCGCTCACAGGATCGATACGGACCATGGCCGCACGCTACCGCCTACTTCTTGAGCGTCACCAACGCGGTGGCGTACGACGCGAACCACTGGCCGGCCGCGGGGCCTCCGTTGCAGGTGCCGTCGCTGGATCCTGGGGTCTTGACCCAGAGAAGAGCATCAAGACTCGAGGATCCGGCGGTCACGTGCGGGTCCTGACCGAGACCCGCACCCGGCGCGTTGCACCACGTGCCCCTGTAGCCTCGGCCGTTGCGCGACACGTCGATGACGTAGTGCGAATCGCCCGTTAGCGCGCTGATCTGGTCGGCGTAGGCGCGCTCGCTCGTGACATCGACGTAGTTGGCGACGTTCGTGTAGAAGCCGCGCGCGGAGGCAATTCCGGCCTTGGTCAGCAGGCCCGCCATGACGCTCGGAGCCAGCCACCGCGAGTTGCCGCCGTCGAGGTACGCCGGCACGCCGTTCGCCGCGAACTGCTCCGCCGCCGACTTGAGCTGGGCGAAGCGCTCCTCGCCGACCGTGGCACACGTCGTGGCGTGCCCGAGCGAATCGGGCTCGATCAGCACGACGGCGTGGTGGCCCTTCAGAGTCGTGGCGATGGTGGTGTTCCAATCGGCGTAGGCGCTCGGTGAGAGGCCTCCGGCGGAGTAGCCGCCGCAGTCGCGCCCCGGAATCGCGTAGGTGACGAAGACGGCCGTCTTGCCTGCCGCATCGGCCGCCCGTGCATTCTTAAGGACGTATGCGGCCAATTTGTCGCCGGTGTACCAGTCGCCCAGCCAGATGGCGACGGGACGCCGGGCGATGTAGGCGGCCGATGCGGCGTCGGCCGAGTTGCCCGCCGCTCGGAGCTCGGCGGCACGCTTCGCGGCCACGCTGTCGACCTGGTTGTAGAGGCCTCCGGCGAAGACGACGGTGTTCGGCGCGGTCTGGATGCTGGTGGCTGCGTTCGCCGGGGTGGCAGCGGCCACGGCGAGAAGCGCGAGTGCGATGAGAGCGGCGATCAGGCGTGGCATGGGGATCCGAATCGTGTGGGGGGGCAGGTCGGTGAGCTCACCTCAGCACTATGCGAGGGGGCCCGGTAGCCGCACTTCGGGGGACCTCGTGCCGTGGGCCTTGGCCCTGCCACGCCCCCTCGCCCCTCGCGGCCCCTCGTCTCGTCGGCCCCGCGACACACCGCCCCCGCCACCGCCCCGCGGCGCCTCGCGCCTCGCGTCCGTTGTCAGCCCCGCGGGACCTTGCCCTCACCCCCGTCGTCGGCAAATCAGGCCACATGCGGCGTGCCGCTCTCACACCCCCGCAGGTCTGGGCCCGCCTCCGCAGCGGCGCGCATATGGCCTGACTTGCCAACGGGCCACCCAGCCGGGGCCGCGTCGGGGCGGCCTCATCCTCGCCTCCCCAGGGCCCTTCCTCGACGCCGTTCTCCCCAGATCAACGTCACCGCGGCACAGAAGGACGCCGTTCCCACACCGTGGATGCATGACTTCCATCTCCGGGCTCGTCCACTTGCACGGCGGCCTCCTGCACAAACGTCAACTCGTCGAGAAGGGCGCTCACGATCGGCATCTCACCTGGGCCGTCCGTAAGGGTGAGGTGCGACGGCCGAGGCGCGGCTGGTACTCGACCTGGCCCCCTCACGACCCGAGATTCATCGCGGTGCAGGTCGGTGGTCGCCTGACCGGTGCATCCGCTCTTCAATCGTGGGGCGCCTGGCTGTGGCAGGAGCCCCGCATTACGGTGTCGGTGCCGAAGAACGCGAGTCGCCTGCGTCGGGCGAGTCGGGTTCGGGTCGTGTGGGATCCCCCCGAGGTCGCCGAGCGAGGCACCAATCACTCCGTGGGGCTGCGGGATGCCCTGCGTGAGGCCCTTCTCGAGCTGCCCTTCGAGGAGGCAGTCGCCGTTCTCGACTGGGCGTTGTACACCGAGCAACTCGGCATGGGCGAGATTCCTGCGCTGGTCGAGGGGCTCCCGCGAGACGTGCAGGGAATCGTCGACTGGGTCGACGAGAAGTGCCAGAGCATCATCGAGAGCATCAGCCGGACTAGGTTTCGCCGAGCCGGCCACGACGTCGAAACCCAGGTGCCCGTCGACCGGAACAAGGCCATCGACATCGTGGTCGACGGCGTCGTCGGCCTCGAATTGGATGGCCGGGCGTTCCACCAGGACTCGTTCGAGAAGGATCGCTGCAAAGATCTCGAGATCATCATCGAGGGGCGGGCGGCCATCCGCGCCAGCTACCGGATGGTCCGCCACGGATGGGAGCGCGTGCTGCTCGCCGTCGAGACAGCGACCTCGAACCACCGCGAGAGTGGTGCTCGCGTCGGCGTCGGCAATTCAGGCCCGGGGCCGCGGCCGCCTCGCAGAGGCCCGCGCCTCTGGGCCCGGCCTTGCCGGAGGCGCCCCAAGCCTGAATTCCCGCCGGGCGCAGGTGCAGGTGCAGGCGCCGGCGCGGGCGCGGGCGCGGGTGCAGGTGCGGGCGCCGGCGCGGGTGCTGGCACAGGCACCAGCCGCCGCGGCCGCTCGCGGCGGAGCGCACCCTCGCGCATCGCTACCATCGTCAGGTGACCTCCCCCTCGCGCTGGCTGCTCCGCCTGGCCCTCGTCACCGTCCTTGTCGGCATCGGCAGCGGCCTGAGCGGCATGGTCGTCAGCTGGCTGCTGCATCTACTGGAGCACGTGACCTACGGCTTCGGCGAGGGCTCGTTCCTCGACGAACTGCCCACGCCCAGCAGCGAGCTCAAGGTGTTCGCGCTCTTCCTCGCGGGCACGATCGGCGGTTTCGGCTGGTGGGCCCTCCGCAAGTGGGGCACGAAGGTGGTCAGCGTCGAAGACGCCGTGCAGGGCAAGCGGATGCCCCTGTGGTCGAGCCTCGGCAACATCGCCCTGCAGATCGTCATCGTCGGATTGGGTGCGAGCATCGGTCGCGAGGTGGCGCCGCGCGAGCTCGCCGCCCTGGTGGCGCAGTGGATCACGCGCAAGACGGGCGTGACGGCCCGCGAAGCGAAGATCCTGGTGGCGTGCGGCGCGGGCGCGGGACTCGCCGCGGTCTACGACGTGCCATTGGGCGGGGCCGTCTTCGCCGTCGAGATCCTCCTCGCCGAGCTCAGCATCGCGACCGTCCTCCCCGCGATCGCGACGTCGGCCATCGCGGCGCTGGTCGCTCGCCTGGTCACGAGTCCGGCGCCGCTCTATACCGTTCCGCCTCTCGAGCTCAGCCCGAGCCTCATCGTCTGGTCGATCATCGCGGGCCCGGTGGTGGGATTCGCCGCCCTGGGTTTCGTCGTCCTGGCGAAGTGGGCCGGAGCCATCCGCCCGAAGAACTGGCTGATCCTCATCGTCATGCCCGTCATCTTCACCCTGGTCGGCGTGCTCTCGATCTGGTTCCCCGAGATCCTCGGTAACGGTCGGGCTCTCGGCCAGCTGGGCTTCACCGGCACGGCTCCGCTGCTGCTGATCCTGCTGGTCGTCGCGCTCAAGTTCATCTCGACCATCAGCACGATCGGCGCGGGCGCGGCCGGCGGCACTCTCACGCCGTCGCTGGCTCTCGGCGCGGGTCTCGGCGCCGGGCTGGGTGGCTTCTGGCTGCTGCTCTGGCCGGGTTCGAGCATCTCGGCTTTCGCCTTCGTCGCGGCAGCCGCCTTCCTGGCCGGGTCGATGCGCGCTCCTCTGACCGCTCTTGTTCTGGTCGTCGAGTTCACCGGTCAGGGCCAGGCGATTCTGGTGCCGGCCTTACTGGCAATCGCAGGATCCGTCATGGTCGGCTACATGACAACCCGTCGCCGTGAGTGGGCCAAGACCCCGCGCGGCGAGGGCGTCGCTTGACGCCGGCCCGAGGCGCCGTGGCACGCCGACCCAAGGCGTCGCCTGACGCCGACCCGAGGCGTCGCCTGACGCCGACCCCGCCAAGTAGGCTTTCCCCACACCGCTTTCTGGAGGACCAATGATCCACTCGCCCAACCGCCTGCTCAGCACGATCTTCGGTATCGTCCTCCTGCTGGTCGGGCTGTTCGGATTCTTCCTGGCGACGCCGTACCCGTTCGCTACGGCGGAGGGCGGCGTTCTGATCGGCCTCTTCGCCGCGAACGGCTTCCTCAGCCTGATCCACGTGCTCCTCGGGGCAATCCTTCTCCTCGCGGGTCTCGGCGGGGTCCGTCCGGCAAAGGTCTTCAACATCCTGTTCGGCCTCGGCCTGGTCGTCTTCGCGTTGGTCGGCTTCGGCATCGCTCACACGGGTGCCAACATCTTCGCCCTGAACACCCCGACGATCCTGCTCCACCTGGTCGTCGGCCTCGCCCTTCTCGCCGCGGGTCTTGGTGCCGACAAGGTGATTCTGCGGGCCCCGTCCGCCGCCGTCGCAAAGGCCTGAAACGCTCGGCTCGGAGGTCTGGTGCCGCACGCCCGCTCGGGCTAAGGTTAGGGTCACCTAACCCCGACCGAGGAGGGCCCATGTCGACCATCCCGTTCTCCCAGGCGCTGCGCGATCGTGGCACGCGCCCCGTGTCCGGGGTGGGAGCGTCCGGCCCCGGGGCCTCCGAGCGCTTCATGTCCGATCTGCTCACCGGCCGCCGTACCCGCGATGACTACATCGCGATGGTCGCTCAGAACTTCTTCGTCTACGGCGCCCTCGAGCGCGCGGCGGAGGCCAGGCGTTCCGATCCGGTCGCGGCGATGTTCATGTCGCCGGCGCTGACCCGGTTGCCGGCGATCCGCGAAGACCTTCGCTTTCTGCTCGGTGAGGGCTGGCAGAGCGAGATCGCGCCCATGCCGACGACTCTCCGGTACGTCGACCGAATCGAGCGGGTTGCGGCGGTGAGCACCGGCGGTTTCGTCGCCCACCACTACACCCGTTATCTCGGCGATCTGTCGGGCTGCGCGATCATCCGCTCGATCATGCAGCGACAGTTCGGCTTCGACACGAACGGCATCGGCTTCTACGTCTTCGCCGACATCGCCAAGCCGAAGGAGTTCAAGTCGACCTACCGCCGCCAGCTCGACAATGTCGGATGGTCGGCCAACGAGCAGCAGCTCGTCATCGACGAGGCGCAGACCGCTCACGACCTGACCGAGAGTCTCTTCGCCGAGCTCGACGGTCGGGCTGTCCGCGCCGCCTGAAGCCCCGGCCTGCAAGCACCGCACGGCACCGCGCCGCACGCCGCTGGAGCAGACCGGGCCAGACCACACGAAACCAAACCTCAAGGATCCGGCCACCCCCGCGCCGCTACGACTTCGCTATCGTCTCCGCCTGGATCGCCGGCACCCTCGTCGCCTGCGACATGAACCGCCGCACGTCGAGGTCGACGATGATGTCGGCCGGCCGAAGGGGCCGCGACAGGTAGAGGCCGTCGAGCGAGGTGATGCGGCTGAGCGCGACGTAGGTCTGCCCGGCGCTGAAGACGCGCGACCCGAGGTCGACGATCGCTCGGTCGTAGGTCTTGCCCTGCGACTTGTGGATCGTCACGGCCCAGGCCAGGCGCAACGGAAACTGCTGGAACTCGGCGACGATGTCTTTCTTGAGCTCTTTCGTCGTGGCCGAGTAGCTGTACTTGTACTTCTCCCAGACCGCGGGCTGCACCTCGACCTCTTCGCCGTCGAGCTCGACGAACACGGTGTCGCGGATGCGGGTGACGACGCCCACCGACCCGTTGACCCAGCGTTGCTCGGAGTCGTTGCGGAGGAACATGACCTGCGCCCCGGGCTTGAGTTCGAGGGCGTCGTCGGCCGGGAACGTGCGACCGCCGAAGTCGCCGGTGACGTCGGCCTTGGCGGTCTTGATGGTGCCGGGGAGGCGCGAGAGCTCGAGCTTGTTGATGCGCGCGACAGTGTCGTTGCGCGTGGCGAGGGTGATGGCACCGCCGTCGGTGGGCAGCTCTCGGGCACCGGCCTGGTTGAGTGCGCCGGCGATCTCGGCAGTGACACGGCCGTGACGCACGGCGTTCAACATTTCTTTGAATCCGGCGTCGCTCTGTCGGTGGATGAACGCGAGCTCGAGGATGCGCAGCGACGCGTCGTCCCAGACGTGCGCGTCGAAGAACCACATCGAGCGGTAGTGATCTCGGAAGTAGGCACGCTCTTCGGGGTCGCCGGGCACCGGCGCGAGCTGGTACGGGTCGCCGAAGAGCACCACCTGCACGCCGCCGAAGGCCTCGTTACGTCGCTGACGGGCCTGGCGGAGCGACCGGTCGATGGCGTCGAGGAGGTCGGCGTTGACCATCGAGACTTCGTCGATCACGAGGGTGTCGATGGTGTTGAGCAGTTTGCGCAGCTCGGCGTTCTGCTCGATGTCGTGGTCGGCGATGAGGCCGATCGGCAGTCGGAACAGCGAGTGGATCGTCTGGCCGCCGACGTTGAGCGCCGCGACGCCGGTCGGGGCGCAGATGACGATCTGCTTGGAGGTGTTCCACGACAGGTGGTTGAGCAACGTCGATTTGCCGGTGCCGGCCCGGCCCGTCACGAAGATGTGCTCGCGGGTGTTCTCGATCGCGTCGTAGACCGCGGCCTGCTCGGCCGACAGCTCGGGGGCTGGACTCACGCGTCTCCCCTTTCGTTCACACCTCCAATCTACCCGGCGCCCACGAGGGGCACGGTCGCGCGAAGTTAGGATGTGGACATGCTGGCGCCTGGGGGGACGACGAAGCGCGCCCTCCTCATCTGGGGCGGCCTTCTCGCTCTCGTCGTCGTGGCTTTCATCGCAACGGTCGTCATCCTCAACGCGACCGTCTACAGCGCCTCCGGCTTCGTGCGGGGCTACCTCGGTGCCCTCGATCGCGGCGACACGAACAGCGCTCTCCATCTCGCCGGGATCCAGCCGGGCGCCGAAGACGATCTGCTCGCGGTGCCCGAGGAGGGCCGAGTCCGCGATTTCCACACGACCCGCGACGTCGTGTCCGGCGGGGTGCACCGGGTGGCGGCGGAGTTCCGGCTAGGCCGCGACGAGGGCGGACAAGACGGCAAAGACAGCAACGACGGCCAGGACAGCAAGAACAGCCAGAGCGAGATCCGCCGGGCCACCTTCGCGGTCGAACGCGACGGCACGATCGCCGGCCTCTTCTCGGGCTGGAAGTTCACCACGGCGCCGACCGCCTCCGTCGAGGTCACTCCGCTGCACGACCCGCGCTTCGAGGCCAACGGTGTCGACATCCGTGCTGCGAGCGCCGATCTGGCCACCCGCTACACGGTGCTGGCTCCCGCCGTGTTCGAGCTGACGCACGACAGCACCTACCTCACCGCGAAGACGACGACCGTCGTGGCGGCAAGCCCGGGCACTGTCGCGCGAGCGACCGTGTCGGTGGTGCCGAAGGCGAGCTTCCTCAGCAAAGTCAAAGTCGATGTGACCAAGTACCTGAAGACCACGTGCCTTCCGCAGCGGGTGCTACTCCCGGCGGGCTGCCCATTCGGGGAGGAGGTCGACGATCGGCTCACGTCGGATCCTCGATGGAGCATGACGACCTACCCGCCCGTGGCGCTCCGGGCGACAGCGACGCCGGGGGTCTGGCTCGTGACTCGCGCGACCGGCCGCGCCCACCTCGAGGTCGATACGCAGTCGCTGTACGACGGCAGCGATGTGCCGATCAGCCGTGACGTGCCGTTCCAGGTGGAGTATCTGGTCACGATCGGGTCGGACAACGGCTTGACCATCACGCCCCGCTGACACCTCGATTTCGCCCACGGACAAGCGGCCAAACGAGACTGTTCGCTAGGGTCGTCGCATGGGGCAGGCAGCTAGTTCACCGATAGTCCACATCGAGAACTTCCGAATGGTCTTCGGCCGCACGACAGTCATCGACGATCTGTCGTTCGACATCGAGGCCGGCGAGACCTTCGGCTTTCTCGGATCGAACGGGTCGGGCAAGACGACGACCATCCGCGCGCTGCTCGGCATCTACCAGCCGACCGGCGGCACGCTGCACATCGACGGTCGGCCGTTCTCGCCCGAGCGGGGATCCCGGCTGGGTTACCTGCCCGAGGAGCGCGGGCTCTACAAGAAGGAGTCGGTGATCGACGTGATGACCTACTTCGGACGCCTCAAGGGCCTGTCGAAGACGGAGTCGAAGCGGTGGTCGCTGAACTACCTCGAGCGGGTGAGCCTCGCCGACAAGGCTGCGACGCGGCTCGACAAGCTGTCGGGCGGCCAGCAGCAGAAGGTCCAGCTCGGGGTGACGATCATGAATCAGCCCGAGCTGCTGATCCTCGACGAGCCGACGAAGGGGTTCGACCCGGTCAACCGGCGTCTGCTGATGGACATCATCGAAGAGCAGAAGCGGCAGGGCGCCACCGTGCTCATGGTCACCCACCAGATGGAGGAGGTCGAGCGGCTCTGCGATCGAGTGATCCTGTTGAAGAACGGACGCAGCGAGGCGTACGGCACCATCCCCGAGGTGCAGGATCAGTTCGGCGGCACGATGGTGCGCCTGCGCTACTCGGGCGACATCCCCGAGTCGTCGAAATACCTGGTGACGCTCCGCGAGCGCAACTACGCCGAGCTCACTGTGACCGAGGGCGCCGACGAGGCGGCCATCCTGCGCGACCTGGTCGAGGCCGGCGTCGCGGTGCGCGGCTTCGAGACGTCGAAGCTGAGCCTCGACGACATCTTCCTGCGCGTGTATGGCGACGAGGCCGACACCGCGTCGGATCCTGATACTGCCAAGGATCCGGCCCAGCCCACCGCGGGGGTGGCTGCCTGATGGCCCGCCACAACCTCTCGACGGTCGTGTCGTTCGAGATCACCCGCACGCTGACCAAGCGCCGGTTCTGGATCGCCACCCTCATCGTGCCGGTCATCATCGGCATCGTGGTCGCGCTGATCGTCGCCGCCAACACGTCGACCGACAACAGCGTCACGTCGCAGAAAGACCAGAAGTTCAGCTTCTCGTACAGCGACGCCTCCGGCGTGGTCGACCCCGCGATCGTGAAGTCACTCGGCGGCACCGAGGCATCCTCCCGCGCCGACGCCATCGCCGCGGTCAAAAGTGGCGACCTCGACGCCTACTTCGCCTACCCGGCCGATCCCGCGAAGCAGGCCACCAAGGTCTACGGCGTCGACAAGGGCATCTTCGACAACGGCAAGTACTCGTCGGTCGCGACGCGCATCCTCACCGCGAGCGCTGAGGCGAAGGTCGGCGACGCGAAGCTGTCGAGCCTCGTCCAGGGCACCGGGCCGGTCGAGGCGACCACCTACGACTCCTCCGGGAACCTCTCGGGCGGCATCGGCAGCGTCATCCCGCCGCTGCTGTTCCTGGCGCTGTTCTACGTCGTGATCCTGCTGCTCGGCAATCAGATGCTGACCTCGACGCTGGAGGAGAAAGAGAACCGCGTCACCGAGATGATCCTGACGACGCTCAACCCGACGACCCTCATCATCGGCAAGGTGATCTCCCTCTTCGTCGTCGGCATCGTGCAGATGCTCGTGTTCGCGCTGCCGATCGTGATCGGCTTCCTCTTCTTCCGGAGCTCCCTGAACATCCCCTCGTTCGACCTCTCGAACCTGCAGATCGATCCGTTCCAGATGGTCATCGGCGCCCTGCTCCTGATCGGCGGCTTCATCCTCTTCACCGGCACCCTCGTCGCGGTCGGTGCGATCATGCCGACGGCGAAAGACGCGGGCCAGATCTTCGGCGTGATGATCGCCCTCATGTTCGTGCCGTTCTACGCGGTCACGCTCATCGTCTCCGACCCGCACTCGTTCATCGTGCAGATCTTCACCTGGTTCCCGTACTCGGCACCGGTGACCGCGCTGCTCCGCAACGGCTTCTCGTCGCTGTCGCCGGCCGAGGCCATCGGTGTTGTCGTCGAGCAGTTCGTGCTCGGTCTCATCGTGCTGCAGGTCGCGGTGCGCCTCTTCCGCTACGGCTCGATCGAGTACACCCGCAAGGTGTCGCTGACGTCGATCCTGCCTCGGCGCCAGGCGGCGGTCGGCAAATAGCGTGACCCCCGACGAGCTGCTCGGTACGTGGCACTTCACCCGAATGGTCGACGACCGAAGAGACGACCGAAGGATCCCAGTGCACGGCACCGCGACCTTCTCCCGTTCCGGCCCCGACCGGATCGTGTGGGTGGAATCGGGCACGATGGGCCTGCCGGGCGGGGAGGTTCCGATCTCGACCGAGCGTGTGCTGGAACACGGCCCCGAGGGATCCTGGGCCACGAATTTCGCGGACGGCCGTGGATTCCACGACTGGCGCTGGAGCGCCGAACTCGTGCACGACTGCGCGCCCGACCTCTATTCGGGGCGGCTCGACGGCGATGCGAGTGGCTGGCGGATGCGCTGGGCGGCGTCCGGCCCGAGCAAGGACTACGTGATCGAGACGTCGTACCGACGGCTGTAGGGGTGTGGCATGCCTCTCGTGTAACGCGCTCGTTAAGGCTTGTGGATAAAGTCTGCAGATCCCGCACCGTCTGATTAGGGTGATCTGTGACCCCCGATGAGGGGGGTCGTGATCACGCAAGGGGACGACATGTTTTTCCACTCGACTTTTCGACTGAAAGCCGGTGTCGCGGTCGCGGCGTTGGCGCTGGGGGCAGCTCTGATCAGCGCTGGCCCCGCTCAGGCAGCAGTGCCCGCACACGCGGCCAGAGGCGGGCACGGGGGCGGCAGCAGCAGCTCGACGCTCGCGCCGCGCACCCAGTTCACGATGGCGGCCGACGGGTCGTCCGGGCTCACGCAGGGCGGTGAGGGCATCCCCAACATCGACAGCGTCAAGTCGACCATCGCGAAGTACTACGGCGACCCCGGCACGGGCATCGCCTCGAAGACCTCGTCGCCCTACATCAGCGAGATGTCGAGCATCGTGGCCAAGCAGACGCGCAGCCTGAAGGCGATCTACCAGAAGGCGATCCGCCACCACGAGAAGCCCGCGATCGTCTTCGACGCCGACGACACCACGTTGATGACCTACGACATGGAGGTGGCCGACATGCACTTCACGTTCGACCCCGCCGAACAAGACGTCTGGGTGCAAGACCAGCGGTTCCCCGCCACCCCGTCGATGGTGTCGATGGTCGAGACCGCCAAAAAGATGGGCTTCACGATCTTCGGCCTCACCGGTCGCAACGACGATCAGAAGGCCGCGACCCTCGGCAACCTCAAGAAGGTCGGCTACACCGCTTTCACGTCGAAGAACTTCTACACGAAATGGACCGGCAAGGGCACCTCGCAGCAGCCCTCGTACGTCACCTGCGCAACTGCCAAGTGCACGACCGTCGAGTACAAGGCACTCACGCGCAAGCACATCGAGAAGCAGGGCTACGACATCGCTCTGAACGTGGGCGACCAGTGGTCTGACCTGCAGGGCGGCTACGCCGACCGCGTGCTCAAGCTCCCCAACCCGACGTACTACCTGCCGTCGGCCGACCTGCCCGGGGTCAAAGAGCCGCGTCTCGCGCCCCGGACGCACTTCGTCATGAAGGCCGACGGCTCCTCCGGTCTGACGCAGTCGGGCGAGGGCATCCCCAACATCGACAGCGTCAAGTCGACCATCGCCGCCTACTACGGCGACACGGGCACCGGGCTGTCGAACAAGACATCGTCGCCCTACATCAGCGAGACGCAGAAGATCCTCAAGCGCGAGATCCCCCGTGTCGCGTCGCAGTGCTACGCCGCTTCCACCAAGGGCCAGAAGCCCGCGATCGTTCTCGACGCCGACGACACCACGCTCTGGACGTACGACATGGAGGTGGCCGACATGCACTTCACGTTCGACCCCGCCGAGCAAGACGTGTGGGTGCAAGACCAGCGGTTCCCCGCCACCCCGGGCATGACGACCCTGGCCGGTGTCGCCAAGGCCGCGGGTTGCACGCTGATCGGTCTGACGGGTCGCAACGACGATCAGAAGACCGCGACGCTGGCGAACCTGGCCAAGGTCGGCTACTCCGGTTTCACGGCTGAGAACTACTACACGAAGTGGACCGGCCAGGGTGCATCGCAGCAGCCCTCGTACATCACGTGCGCCGCGGCGAAGTGCACAACCATCGAGTACAAGTCGCAGACCCGAGCTCACGTCGAGTCGGCAGCCGGTGGCGGGTACACCGTGGTGGCGAACTACGGCGACCAGTTCAGCGACCTGATCGGCGGGCACGCCAAGCGCACGGTCAAGCTGCCGAACCCGACGTACTACCTGCCCTGATCGGTCGGGSGAGGTGGCTCCAGGGCCCCCCCCCCCSCCGCCCGCGTAAGGCTTGCTACGCCAACGCCAGCTACAGAGCCTTCTCCTCGATCCCCCACGGCGAGCCATAGCCCTCAGGCGCATCGGCGGCGAGCAGCGACAGGAACGGGCGCGCGTCGAATGCCTCGGGCCCGAGCACGCCGGCCCCCGACCACACACCCGTCGCCAGCAGCTCGAGCGCGATCACCGGGTTGATCGCCGTCTGCCAGACGACGGCCTGCGACGAGTACTCCGCCATCGTCTGCTCGTTGTCGGCCACGTGATAGAGGTAGGTCGAGCGCGGCTTGCCGTCTTTGCCGGTGCCCTTCACCCACACGCCCGCGCAGGTCTTGCCGCTCATCTTGTCGCCGAGGGTCGCAGGATCCGGCAACCCGGCCGCCACCACATCGCGCGGCGCCACCTTCACTCCCTTGACCTCCAGCGGCTCGGTCTTGTCCAGGCCCAGCATGTGCAGAGTCTTGAGCACCTCGATGAACTCATTGCCGAGGCCGTACTTGAACGTCACCTTCTTCGCCTTGGTCCACCGCGGCATCAGGAGCACCTCTTCGTGCTCGACGTTGACGCACTCCACTGGCCCGATGCCGTCGGGGAAGTCGAAGACCTCCGGCTCGGAGAACGGCGCCGTGGTGTACCACCCGCGCTCTTTTTCGAACACCACGGGCGGGTTGAGGCACTCTTCGATGGTGGTCCAGATCGAGAATGAGGGGGCGAAGTCGTATCCCTCGACGACGAGGTTGGCCCCGTCGCGCACGCCGAGTTCGTCGATCTCGCTGAAGAGCTCGTCTTCGGCGTAGCGCGCGAAGACGTCCGAGAGTCCAGGCTCGACGCCGATGCCCACGACAGCCAGCGCTCCCCTGTCTGCCCAGTCGGACGCCACGGCGAACTGGTCGTCTCCGAGCTTCTTGCCGGTCTGGGTGTGCGGGTCGGTCGGGTGCGGTGTCGACAGGCTCATCGCCATGTCGAGGTAGGTCGCACCGGCCTCGAAGCAGCCGTCGAAGATCGGCATGACGAAGCGCGGGTCGACCGCGTTCAGCACGTGGGTGATCTCGTGCGCGCGGATGAGTTCGGCGACCGAGGCGGCCGACGAGGCGTCGACCTGGGCCGCGACGAGACGCGCGTCACCGACGGCGGCGACCAGAGCGGCCGGGCGGGCGGGGTCGTAGTCGGCGACCACGAGCGTGTCGAAGAAGTCGCGGCGCACGGCGATGCGCACGGCGGCGGAGCCGACGCCGCCGGCGCCGATGATGAGGATCTTCATGAGGAGCTAGGGCCGTTCGTTGGAGTCGGATGGATCGGAGGGGCTGGTGGGAACGCTCGGTGACGCCGGCGCGACACCGGTGCGACGGGTGCCGCGGACCCGCTTGCCGGTCTCGGTGTCGATCGCGATCGCTCCGGTGGGCAGGTTCGACAGGTCGGAGGCGACGACGGTCGGAAAGTATCCCGAATCGGGCAGGCCGAAGTTCGCGACGACACCCTCCCCGGGGGCGAGCACGTAGTCGCTGCGCTTGACGAGTGTTTCGCCGCGGAAGAACTCGGGGCGGCGCCACCGCCAGAGCAGCATCAACACCACTCCGACGAGGAGGCCCCCGATGCCGACGACCGCCTGCGCACCGATTCCGATGATGGTGATGTTCTTGCCGTCGGCGTCGGTCAGCCAGTCGGGAGCGGCAAAGGCGTAGACCCCGTAGACGAAGACACCGAGCAGCGACAGTCCGCCGAGCAGGGGAAAGAGACCGCGCATGATGAAGTTCCGCGGCGAGGTGAAGAGCGTTCTGCGGTAGTACCAAACGCAGGCGAAGCCGGTGAGGCCGTAGTAGAAGGCGATCATCAGGCCGATCGAGCCGATCAGGGCGCTGAGCAGGTCGACGCTGATCAGAGTGAAGATCAGGTAGAAGGCCACCGAGACGAGGCCCATGCCGATGGTCGACCAGGTCGGGGTGAGGTACTTCGGGTGGATGCGGGCGAACTGCTCGGGCAGGGCCTTGTAGACCGCCATCGAGAGCGAGGTGCGCGCGGTCGGCAGAATGGTCGTCTGCGTCGAGGCCGAGGCACTGGTAAGGATCGAGAAGCCGAGGAGGGCCATCAGGATCGAGCCCACCGCCCCTCCCCCGAACAGCGCCGGACCGACCGACGAGAAGACATCCAGCGCGTTGTCCTCGTTGGCGAGGCCGATGCCCTGGTCGCCCACTCCGGCGAACGCGATGGTGGCCACGGCAACCAGCACATAGGTCACGAGGAGGAGCACCGTCGAGATGATGGCCGCGCGACCCGGCGTCTTCTCGGGATCCTTGGTCTCTTCGTTGATCGAGACGGCGGTGTCCCAACCCCAGTAGATGAAGATCGCCGTAAGCATCGCGGGGGCGATGGTTCCCGGGCCGAGCGTGAACGGGTTTAACCAATCGAGCGACGGCATCAGCGAGTACGACTCGGCGTTGCCGGAGTAGACGCGGACGAGCGCGAAGACGGCGAAGAAGATGAGGATGATCACCTCGAACGCCAGCAGGAAGTACTGCAGCCGCGCCGAGATCTCGATGCCGCGGTAGCAGATGTACGTCATGACGACGATCCAGGCGATGCCCGCGGCGGTCGACCAGAACACGTTGCTCGACAGGGCGGCGACGGCCGGCAGCCCGAAGCTGCCGACGAACGTGAACGAGTACGAGCCGGCGATCGAGGCGAGGTTCGCCATGACGATCACGTCAGCCACGATGATCCCCCAACCGCCCATCCAGCCGGTGATCGGGCCGAAGGCCCGCGACGCCCAGGTGAAGGTCGTGCCGCAGTCGGGCTCGGCCTTGTTGAGCTCCTGATAGGCGACGGCGATGAGATACATCGGCACGAACGCCAGCAGGATGATGCCCGGCGCGTGCACACCCGCGACGAGCGTGCCGCCGATGACGATGAACCCGAGGCTCGCCGCGAGGCTGTACGCCGGAGCGGTCGATGCGATGCCGACGACCACGCTCGAGACGAGGCCGAGCGATCCGCCCTTGAGCCCCTTGGTGTCGACGGGCTGCGTCGTCGTCGTCGTGGTCGGTGTGGTCATGGGAGTCTCCATCACGGTGCGGGAACAGCAGCGGGAAGAACGGGTTGGCCTACCCAATCGTTAGACGCCAGAGACCGTCAATGCCGTTCCGTCGCACTCGGGCGGTGCTCGGCGACGTTCTGGCAGCCCTGAGACGATCGAGGCACCCGCGCACACACGAGTCAGGGCTAGAGCGAACCCGCAGCCAACCCCAGCGACACTTCGAGCGTCCGCCGCATGAGGTGTGAGCGCTCGGCGGCCGTGCGGTAGTCGACGAGCGAGTAGGCCGTGATGGAGTCGATCAGGGCCAAGAACTGCAGGGCGACGAGGTCGGAGTCGGATCCTTCGAATTCGCGCCCCTCCATGCCGCGACGCACGACCGAGCAGATCAGCTCGTGCCAGGCCGTCATGTTGTCGCGGGCGGCCCGCGCGAGGGCGACGTTGTGGCGGCCCATCGACCAGGCGTCGGCCCAGACGGAGTTGAAGTTGCCGTGCGTGTCTTCGAGCAGGCTGCCGACGAGGAGGCGGAGGGCTTCGAGTGCCGAGTCGAAGCCGGCGATGTCGCGCCGCGCCTCGTTGAGCTCGATCCCGGCGAGCTCTTCAAACGTGCGGGCGACGAGGGCGGTCATCGACGGCTCGTGCGCGGCGATGTCACCCGGGCTCAGACCGGCCGTCGATGCCAGGCGTCGAAGCGTGATGCCCGACAGGCCGAACGAGAAGGCGATCGTGCGCGCGGCAGCGTCGATCTCGGCGTGGCGCCCGTGGGGGCCACCCTGTGCGAACGCGTCGCTGGTCGACATGAGGATGATCCTAGAGGGAGCGCGGGCCTGCCTCACCCCCCAGTCCTCGTGCGACCCAGACGTGGGGTCACTCACGAAGTCGACCGCTCAGGATCCTGCCCGCCGCCGCACCGCGACCGGGTAGGGGCAACAGTGCCTCTCGATATGCCCCGCCGCCCTCCACTACGTTTGCGCCACCCCACCTCCCGCTGGGGTTTCACTTCGGAGGACGACATCGACGAGCACCCGACCACGGTCTGGCCCCCCTCAGCGACCGTGCTGAGCAATCGGACCCTGTGCCCCGCCTGCTTCACGACGCTCGATGGGACGACCTGCCCGCACTGCGGCCTCCGCCTCGTGGGTCCGGTCGCGGCGCGGCTCGCCGAGAACTCGGATCGCCTGCTGGCGGTCGACCTCGAACGGCGCGCGCTCATCGACCAGCTGCGACTCGACATGGCTCGTCAAGACGCCGAGGCCGCCGACGAGATCGCCCGGCTGTCGTCGCTTCTGCGCGCCGCCGAGACCGGCGATGCGCAGGCCGCCCCATCGACAGCATCGCCGCTGCCGTCGCTTCGCCCGCCGACGCCGCCCCGCAGCACCCGACTCGAGAAGACCCCGTCCGGTCGAAGCGGCGTCCAGGTCCTCCTCCTGACCGTCGGCATCGTGCTCGTCTCGGTGACGGCCGTCTTCTTCTCGCTCGTGGCGTTCCTCGTCACGTCGGCGGGGGTCCGCTCGGGCCTGCTGCTGCTCGTGGTCGCCGCCGTGCTCGGCATCGCCACCCGCCTGCACCGTCGCCTCCCCGGAACCGCGGAGGGCCTCGGCGTGCTCGCCGCCGTGCTCCTCGGCCTGGACGGCCTTCTCATCCGCAGCCAGGGGCTCTTCGGATCGGGTCGACTCGACCCGCTCCTCTTCGTCGGGATCTTCGGCGCAGGATCCGCGGTCGCCCTCCTCGTCACCTCCCGCCTGACCGGCCTCCACTCGCTCGTCCGCGCCTCGCTCGTCGCCCTGCCGCTGGCCGCTCTCGGTCTCGCGTCCGGCCTCGCCGCCGATTCGGCCACCCGGTTCTGGGCGGGTGGGGCCGCTGCGGCCGCCGTCTGGATCGTCCCGACCCTGTTCGACAGGAGCGGAGGATCCCCCGCCGCCCGGCTCGCACGCGACCGCACCGACCGAGCGTGGATCCGGGTCACCTCGACCGGCCCGCTGGTCGTGTCGACCTTGGCCGCGTTCGCGCTCCCCGGCGACGCCGCACTCGGCTGGGTCGTTCCGGTGCTCGTGTCGGTCGGCCTTTTTATGGTCCTCGCGATCCGCGGGGTGACCGGCTCGCGATCGGGGCCGGGCCGATTCGCGTCCGCCGCAGCCGGGGTCACTCTGGCCCTGCTCCCGTTCGACGCATCTGTGCGAGCCGGTCTCGACACCGCGGCCGCCTGGATCCTGCCCCTGTCGATCGCCCTGGTCGTGCTGGCCTTCGCTCTCGCCTCCCGGGCTGCGTCCGAGCGCCGACCGGTCGCGCGGGCCGCACTCGCACGGGCGTCGTGGTCCGGTCTCGTCGTGCTCGCCGTCGTCGCAACGGTCTTGAGCGTCGTGGTGGCCGGGGGCGTCAGCGGACGACTCGTCAGCTGGTCCGACGCGGCGCCCTTCCTGGCCGACCTGACCGCAGCGTCTCGCGCGGCGCCGTCCGACGAGATCCTCCCGCTTACCGTGTCGGCGCTCGGCCTCGCTCTCGCCGCCCTCGGCTCCGCGACCGCTGTGGCCCTCCTCCGGCCGCGGCCGGCCGTGCGGCGTGCCGTGACGACCACGGCGGAGGCCATCCTGGCACTCGCTCTCGTCGGCGCCGCCCTGTCGACGTCCCTGCCGCTCGGCGACCTCACGCTGACCGCCCTCGTCGGGGGCCTGGCCCTCGCCGCTTTCCGAGACGGGCGCGTGTCGCGGGGCGTCTCCGGCACAACCGTGGCGGTCGCCGCCGGGTTGCTCTTCGCGCAGTCGCCTCTGACTCGGTCGCTGTGGATTCCCGCCCTGCTCCTGCTCGCGTCTCTCCTCGTCGGGCTCCGGGTGCTGTCGACTCGATCGCTCCCCAAGGCGACCGCGCGGATCATCGCGCCGCTGGTGACACTGGCCGTCTCGCTCGTTGTCGTCACCTCGGCCCTCAGGATCCCGGCCTGGCTCGCTCCGACCGGCGGCGATCCCGGTGGCCGTGCCGCCACCACCTGCGTCATCCTGACGGCGATCGTGAGCCTGCTGGTGGTCGCCACCGCGCCGATCATCCCGCTGCTCCGCCGCGCTCCGCGCCTCGACCTCCGGGTCGTCTCCGCCACCGCCGTCGCCGCGCTCGCGGTCGCCGGCGTCGTCTTCGGGGTCGCTCCCGTAGGCACCGGCCGCGCCGCCGCGGCTCTCCTCGCCCTGGTCGCCATCACGGCCTTCGTCTGGCTGGTCGTCCCGGCACCGGAGCGCGACGCGGAGCGTCTCGCCGCTGCGTTCATCACGCCCGCGGCCGTGATCGCCAGCGCCGACCGCCTGCTGAACGCGGGCTCGCTGGTATTCGAGACCCGCTGGCTGCTCCTCGCCGTCACGGTGCTCGGCCTCGCGATCGCCTCCCGCGTGCTCCTGCGGGGGCCGTCGGGCAGTGCGACTTCGCGTCGTTTCGCCTGGGATGCCCCGCTCGTCGCCGCCGGGCTGGTGACCTCGGCCGCTGCGCTCCTCTCGGCTCCCGCGTGGCCGACGCTGGCAGTCCTCGCGATTGCCGCCCTGGTCATCGCATCGACACCGGGCTCGTCGCCGCTTGCCGCGCTGACCGGCGCCCACCTCCGACACCACGTGGCCTGGGCGGCACCCGTGCTCACCATCACGGCACTCTGGTCGGTACTGGCCGATGCCGGTGTCACCGTCGTCGAGGCGTACTCGCTTCCCCTGGCCGCGCTCCTGGCTCTTCTGGCCCTCGGGCTCCCCGCGCTCGCCATCCGGTTCGCGCACGGCTCGGCCCCGCGACCCGCGCACCCGCACCCGGTCTTCCCCCTGCTCTTCGGCGTCGGAGTCGCCGCCGCTCTCCTGCCGTCGATCATCGCCTCACCGGAGGGGCCTCTGGTCCGACCGATCCTGGTCATCGCCGCGGCTACCCTTGCCGGCATCGCCGCCACGACTCTCGGCCGCACCCGCGTCGACGTCCGCACCGCGCTGGCCGCCGGCTCCGTCGTGGGCATTGTCGCGACCGGTCTGACGATGGCGCTGGGCTCCCCCGCCGCGATCGGCGCAGCCCACCCCGACGCCTGGTCGTCGGCGGCGGCTCTTCTCGCGCTGGGAATCGCGGTGCTGTGGTCGCGCGACCGGGGTGACTCCGTCGACGCCGCGCGGGATCCTCGGCGCCGCCTGAGGGCCGTGGCTCCCGCATTCGCCGTGGTGGCCGTGGCCGTGTTCGCCCTTCCCGAGCTCGTTCCGCTTCTCTCGAGTCTTTTCGGCGCGGCCGTCGACTGGCAGCGACCGGTGACCGCCGTCGTCGCTCTCGCCGTCTGCTGTCTGGCCAGCGCACTCGGAGGCCCCGCTCGTTCCAGGAGCGGGCTGGCGATCCGCCTTCGTCAGGCGGCCCTCGTCGCCGCGTCAGCCATCGCCGCAGTAGCCCTGCTCGGCGGCCTCACGGAATCGGTGCCGTTCGAGACGGTGACCGCACCGGTCGCGGTCGCCGCCCTGGTCTCAGGGGGCCTGCGGCTCGCTCGCGATCCGGCCGTCGGCTCGTGGCGCGCCCTGGGATTCGGGCTCCTCGTGCTGCTCCTGCCCGGACTCCTCGCCGATTACCTCGACGTTCAGACGCCGCGCCTGGTGGCCGTGGGAGTGCTCGCCGTCGCGAGCCTCCTGGCCGGTACCCGGCTTCGGCTCCAGGCGCCGCTACTGGTCGGAGGCGGCGTCGCCGTGTTGCACGCGATCGCCCAGCTCTGGCCGGGACTCGTGCTCGTGACGACGTCGGTGCCGTGGTGGCTGTGGGCGGGCGTCGGCGGAGTTCTGCTCATCGTGGTCGCCGCGACGTACGAGCGGCGCGTCCGCGATGCGCGAATGGTGGGTCGCACCGTCTCGTCCCTGCGCTGATCGGGAACAAATCAGCCCCCTTCGTGATTCAATATGCATACGCATAGAAATGGGGACACCATGGCCACCGCAAGCAACCCGGAGCGCGAGCTTCCCACCCTCGATCCGAGCGCGATCCAGCTCGGCCTCGACACCTTCGGCGACGTGACCGAGACCGCCTCGGGCACCCCGCTCGACGGCACTCTGCTCAGCCACGCCCAGACCATCCGCAACCTCGTCGAGCAGGCCGTCCTCGCCGACGAGGTCGGTCTTGACTTCATCGGCGTCGGCGAGCACCACCGCGTCGACTTCGCCGTCTCGGCCCCCGAGGTCGTGCTTGCGGCCATCGCTGCGAAGACATCGAGGATCCGACTCGGCTCGGCAGTCACGGTGCTCTCGTCCGACGATCCGGTCCGCGTCTACGAGCGCTTCGCCACCGTCGACGCCCTGTCGAACGGGCGCGCGGAGGTCATCCTCGGCCGCGGCTCGTTCACCGAGTCGTTCCCGCTCTTCGGCCTCGACCTGCAGGACTACGAGGTGCTCTTCGAGGAGAAGATCAACCTCTTCGCCGAGCTGCTGAAAGACGCCCCTGTCACCTGGGAGGGCACCAAGCGCGGCGCCCTCACCGACCAGTGGGTCTACCCGCGCCCCGAGAGCGGCACCATCAAGACCTGGGTCGGCGTCGGCGGCAGCCCGCAGTCGGTCATCCGCGCGGCGCACTACGGCCTCCCCCTGTTCCTCGCGATCATCGGCGGCAGCCCGGCCCAGTTCGCGCCCTACTCCGACCTCTACCGTCGAGCCCTCGATCAGTTCGGGCACGCTCCCCAGCCGATCGCCATGCACTCCCCGGGCTTCATCGCGGCCACCGACGCCGAGGCCCTCGAGATCCTCTACCCGTACCAGGAGGCCCAGACCAACCAGCTCGGACGCGAGCGCGGCTGGCCGCCCTACTCGCGGGAGCAGTACCTCTCGACGGCCGGCCCCGAGGGTGCCCTCTACGTGGGATCGCCCGAGACCGTTGCCCGCAAGATCGCGCACAACATGCGTCTGCTCGGCGCGACGCGCTTCGACATGCGTTACAGCATGGGCAGCCTGCCGCACGAGCAGATGATGAAGAGCATCGAGCTCTACGGCCGCGAGGTGGCGCCGATGGTACGCGAGCTTCTGGCCGAGACGCCCGCTCCCGTGGCCGTCTGAGCCCCGTTTCGCCTCGCCCCGACACGCGTTCAGAACTCTGGCAAAAACCGCACTTTTACGCCGACAGCCCCGCTATCGGGCCGTTTCTGCCAGAGTTCTGAACCGTCGCGACCGGTTCAGCGCTTGCGCGCGGCCACACCGGCCCCGACACCGACAGCACCGACCGCGACAGCGAGCACGAGCGCGGCTGCGACGAGTGCGAACCCGCCCGCCTGCTGGTCGGCCAGCGGCGGTAGCCCCCAGGTGCGGCCCATGGCGCCGTACCAGTTCGAAAGCCGGAGCCCCGGGGTGAGGGCGAGAGCGGCCCCGACTGCACCGACGGCGAGCAGTGCCACTGCGCCGAGCAGGATCCTGAGCCTCACCCCGGCCCGCACCGGTACGGGGTCGAGACCGACCATCGACTGCGCGAAGAGCCAGCCCACCAGCACGAGGCCCGCGATCAGGCAGAAGCGGCCGAGGTCGGTGGTCGCCGTCCACCGCAGCAGCGGCGACCAGACGACGGCCCAGACCGACACCGCCAGCAGCGGCCCGCCGACCAGGGGGTGCGTGAGCCAGGCCGCTCCGCGCGACTGGACGATGCCGAGCATCCACTCTCGCGGGCCCGAGCTGCCGTCGGTGCGCTTCTCGATCGCGAGCAACGCCAGGGTCCACGGTGCGCCGCGCACGAGCAGCACGGGCACGACCAACGCCGTCACGGCGATCTGCACGACGTGCGCGCTCATCAGATACGGCGAGTAGACGTTGAGAGCGCCGTTCGTGGCGAAGACAAGAACGACGAGCCCGAGGATCCAGGCACCCGTCCGCCCCACCGACCACGAGTCGCCGCGCCGCCGCAGCCGAGCCACCCCCACGAGGTAGAACGCCGCGAGAAAGACGGCGCCGAGCAGCCAGACCAGGTCGATGTTCCACGCCGTCAGCCAGCGGCTCGGCGTGAACTCGGCCGGCAGCTTCACGTCGGTCAGCACTTCGGCGGGCGTCAGGTCGGCCGTGTCGTTCGCGACGGACTGCGAAACCGGTGTCTGCGTGCGAGCCAGCGCCGCGGCCACGCCGGAGGCGAGCCCGAGAAAGGCGATCTCGGCCGTGACGAACCACCAGAAGGCCCGCTGCGTCTGCCGGCCGACGCTGGTTCCGGCATTCGCGCCGGCGACACGGTCGATGACGACGCGACGGTGGACCACTCCGAACAGGCCGAGCAAGATCAGCAGCACCGCCTTGACGACGACGAGCAGCCCGTACGCCGACCCGAGTGCCGGCCAGGTGCCGATCCTGATCTGTGCGCTGACGAGGCCCGAGACGGCGACGATCACGAAACAGACCAGGGCGATCGACGAATAGCGGCTCAGCACCACCGCGAGCCGAGCCCGCTCGATGACCGGGCGCAACAGCACCACAGCCAGCAGCCCGCCGAGCCACATCGCAGCGCCGATCACGTGCAGCCCGAGCGCCGAGACGGCCGCCGCGTGGGAGGCGGTGCCGGCGGCGTGCCCCTGCTGGGCGATCGGCACGAGCGCGCCGGCGGCGAGGAGTGCGACGACGAAGACCCCGCCGACCGACCGCACGGCGAAGCAGAGCACGGTGACGGTCGCCGCCATCAGGGTCGAGACCAACCAGGCGAGCCCGAGGTCGGTGCCGGTCAAGAAGAACGCCAGCGATTGCCCGAACTTCTCGTCGAGGGCCGGCGCGACTCCGGCGACGCTGAGGAACGTGAAGAACCCGGCGACACTCGAGGCGAGGGTCCAGAACAGCGCTCCGGCCGAGGCGATGTCGAGAGCACGCCCCCACTCGGGCCGGGCCGGAGTCAGCGCGAAGCAGGCCAGAGCCAGGGTGCCGATGGTGAGCGACGCGCCCAGCTCGGTGAGGAACGTGGCGACCGGCAGACCGAACCGGACGACCGCTCCAGGATCCGACAGGGGCAGTGGCGCGGCGGCACCGCCGAACACGAGGGCTGCGAGCAGAGCGACCAGGCCCGCTGCGACCAGCAGCACCGGGGCGGCGAGTCGGGAGAGGCGGGGCACCCGGAAAGCCTAGGCGAGCTTGCTGATCGCCGAAAACCAGAAGGAGCGGATCACGACCTGAGTCGTGATCCGCTCCTTCTGCGGAACAGGTGTGGCCTGAGTTACTTGACCGAAGCCTTGAGCTTCGAGCCGGCGCTGACCTTGACGCTGTCGCTGGCGGCGATCTCGAGAGCCTCGCCGGTCTGCGGGTTGCGGCCGGTGCGTGCGGCGCGGTGGGTCTTCTCGAAGGCGATCCATCCCGGGATGGTGACCTTGGTGCCGTCAGCGACGTTCTTCGAGACGACGGAGAAGAGAGCGTCGACGACGCCGCTCACTGCAGCCTGGCTCTGGCCCGACTCGGCGGCGACAGCTGCGACGAGCTCGGTGCGGTTCAGTGACTTGTCAGCCATGTGTTGTCCTCCTCGGACACGTTGTGTGTGGCACGCGTACTTCTTTGGGGCGGTCGCCCGACGGATCTGAGTGGACCCCAGGGGTAAAACCCCTGGGGAACCGCCTCAGAACCTACCAGGAAGACTTCGTGATGCCCGGCAA